>NZ_RXKV01000011.1:0-334802 GCF_016805595.1 Serratia sp. 4542 | reverse complement strand
CACTTCCTCCCCCCCTAGCACCGCCCCCGCCCTTTCCCTACAATAAGGGATCTGTTGAGGCATAACGCAAGGAAAGACGGTGTCGAAAGCCAATCCCAATGCCACTATCGTGGATATCGCCCGCCGCGCCAGGGTGACCAATATCACCGTTTCCCGCGCCTTCAATAAGCCCGAGCTGGTCAAGCCGGAAACCCGCGAGCGCATTCACGCCATCGCCAAAGAGCTGAACTATGTGCCCAACGCGTTCGCGCAGGGGCTGAAAAGCAGCAGCAGCCAGATTATCGGCATCGTCACCAGCAGCATGTACAACCCGTTCTATTCCGGCCTGATCAAGACCGTGTCGCGCATTGCGCGCCAGCAGGGCTACCAGATCATGCTGTTCGACACCGACGGCAGCGAAGAGGCGGAAATGCGCGCCATTCAGGCGCTGTTCGGCTACAAGGCGCGCGGCATCCTGCTGTCGGCGGTGCGCGACGACAAGCGCTACCGCCCCGCCTATCTCGAGCTGGCCGAGGTGTACGGCGTGCCACTGATCCTGATCGACCGCGATCTTTACGATCAGCAGCTGAGCGGCGTGTTCCTCGATAACCGCGAGATTGGCGTTTTGGCCGGCCGTTATCTGGCGGAGCAGCCGGAGCAGAAGCTTTTGATCATCGGCGGCCCGGCGGATTCGGAGATCACCTTAACGCGCACCGCCGGCATCGTCGCGGCGCTGCAGGGCAGCGGGCGTGAGATTCATATCATCAACGGCGACTACGATTTCACCTCGCAAGAGAGCGAGGTGCGCGCCTATCTGGCGCAGCCGGAGAACCGCCCGGATTACATCATCGGCCTGAACGGCATCATCACGCTGGGCGCCATCGCCATCTGCCACGAGATGGGGCTTTATGAGCAGGTGAAGTTCTTTTCGATAGACGAGCCGCCGCGCGCCGGCGCTTACGGCCTGCATATTCCGGGGGTGTATCACGATACGCAAAAACTGGGGGAGATCGCCGCGGAGCTGCTGTTCAGCGCCATTAACAGCCCGCGCGGCGAGTTGCCGGTGCGCAGGGAATTCTTCACCGGCTCGCTGTTGAATCGCTGACGGGCGCTATTGCCCGTAGTAGGCGTGTTTGCCGTGCTTGCGCAGGAAATGTTTGTCCAATAGCTCCGGCTGCATCGGGGCGATGGCCGGCGCCAGCTGGCGCGTCGCCATCGCCATGATCGCCACCTCTTCCAGCACCACCGCGTTGTGCACCGCGTCCGCCGCATCCTTGCCCCAGGCAAACGGGCCGTGGGAATAGACCAGCACTCCCGGCACCTGCTGCGGATCGCGCCCCGCCTGATTGAAGGTTTCGATAATCACCTTGCCGGTTTCCCCCTCGTAGTCGCCGGCGATCTCCGCCTCGCTCATCGGCCGGGTGCAGGGAATGTCGCCGTAAAAGTAGTCGGCGTGGGTGGTGCCCAGCGCCGGGATCGGCTGCCCGGCCTGCGCCCAGATGGTGGCGTTGCGGCTGTGGGTGTGCACCACGCCGCCGATATCGGCGAAGGCGCGGTACAGCGCCAGGTGGGTGGCGGTGTCGGACGAGGGTTTGCGGTGCCCTTGGCGCACCTTGCCCTCCAGATCCACCACCACCAAATCCTCCAGCGTCATCGCCTCGTAGGCGATGCCCGAAGGCTTGATCACCACCAGCCCGCGCTCGCGGTCGATCGCCGAGACGTTGCCCCAGGTAAAGGTCACCAGCCCGTATGCCGGCAGGCTGAGGTTGGCGGCCAGCACCTGCCGCTTGAGTTCGTTCAGCATGCGATGCCTCCCTCATTCATCTGTTGTTCGATCCAGGCCTTGGCCTGGGCGATACGTTGCTTATCCTGCCCGTCTTCGCGCGCCCACATCTCCAGCAGATAGGGGCCGCGATAGCCGAGCGCATTGAGCACGGAAAAAGCGTGAGCAAAATCCACGCAGCCCTCGCCGAACGGCACGTCGCGGAACTGCCCGGCGCTGCCCGGCCCCACCGCCACGGTGTCTTTGAGGTGTACGGCGGTGATGCTGCCGATGCCCAGCGCCAGCTCGGCGGCGACGTCGTTGCCCCAGGCGCTGAGGTTGCCGAGATCGGGATACACCGTGAACCACGGGCTGTTGACGTGGCGGGCGATGTCGCGCCATTTGCTGATGCTGTTGATGAACGGCGTGTCCATCACCTCCACCGACAGCATCACCTGCGCCCTGGCGGCCTGCGCCGCCGCCCACTGCATGCCCTCGATAAAGCGCTCGCGGCTGTGGCGATCGGCGGGTTCGTAATAGACGTCGTAACCCGCCAGCTGGATGTTGCGGATGCCGAGATCCGTCGCCAATTCCAGCGCCTTGCTCATCAGCCCCCGCGCCCGCTCGCGGGTGGCGGCGTCATGGCTACCGAACGGATCGCGCCGGTGCGCCGACAGGCACAGGCTCGGCACCGTCACCCCGCTGTCGAGCCGCGCCTGGATAAACGCCAGCCGCTGGCGGCGATCCCAGTCCAGCCGCTGCTGGCGCGCCGGCTGTTCGTCGATCGACATCTCCACGAACTCAAAGCCCAGCTCGGCGGCGGTGGCCAGCCGCTGCGGCCAGCTCAGTTCAGCGGGCAGCGCCTTTTCATACAGCCCCAGACAGGCGGCGTTAGTCGTTTGCATCAGTCACCTCACTCAAAGCCTGAGCGACCGCCAGATAGCGCGCCTGCTGGGCGCGCAGGCGCCGGTGGGCGGCGGTCGCGGGATAATAACAACGCAGCTTGGGCGGCGCGGCGGCGATCGCTTCGGCGAACCCGGCGTACTCCCCGGCGCCGACGGCGGCACACAGGGCGGCGGCGCGGCAGCCGCTTTGGCGCGTTTCCACCACCTCAAGCGGCAGGTTGCCGGCGTCGGCGTACATCTGCATCCAGACCTCGGACTGCGTCGGCCCGCCGGTCATGCGCACCCGCTCGATGCGCGGGTTCAGCTGCACCATGCGCTCCTGGTGGATCAGGTGCGAGAACACGATGCCCTGGTAGATCGCCTGCACCACGTCCGCCATCTCGTGGTGGGCGCTCAGGCCGATCAGCCCGCCCGGCGTGTTGCCACCGAGGTTGGAACCGTACAGATAAGGCAGGAACAGCAGCCCGCTGGGCTGCTCGCGGCGCTCGGCCACCCAGGCGTTGAACTGGGCATAGCGCTGCCGGTCGTCGGCGCAGAACTGGCGCAGGAACCAGGCCAAATTGCCGGCCGAGGTCGGGCTGCCTTCGTGCACGAAATAGCGGCCGTCGATGCAGTAGCGCCCCCAGGCGTAGGGGTAATCGGCGGGCATGATGCGCTCGGTCACGCAGGTGGCGATCGACCAGGTGCCCGCCACCGCGCTGAGCGTGCGATCGTCGGCCACGCCGGAGCTGAGCGCTGCGCCCACCACGTCGAACAGGCCGCCGTACACCGCGGTGCCTGCGCGCAGGCCGCATTGCGCCGCCGCCGTGGCCGTCACCCGCCCGGCCAGCTGCGCCGAGCCGATCACCGGCGCGGTTTTCTCCTGCGCCTCTTCGATGCCGAAGGCCGCCATCAGCGCCGGATCGTAAACGCCGCTGTGCTGGTTAAACAGGTTGCTGCCGGAGATGTTGGTCACCTCGGCCGCCGCCTCGCCGGTGAGGCGAAAGCGCAGGTAGTCGTGCGCCATCAGGATGCGATCGACGGCGGCGTACTGCGCCGGTTGCTGCTGCTTCAGCCAGCGCAGCAGCAGCGCCGGGTGGCTGGGCCACAGCGGCTGCAGGCTGCGCGGGTAGGTCTGCGCGTCCACCCCGGCGCGGCGCAGCTCAGCCGCCGTGGCCGCCGCGCGGTTGTCCGAAGAGAGGATGCCGTTGCCGACCGGTTTGCCGTGGCGATCGATGGCGTACAGCCCTTTGCCGTGCGCCGAGAAGCTGACCCCGCGCACCTGCCCGGCCTCCAGCCCCGCCGCGTGCAGCGTCTGGCGGATCGCCGCGCAAACGTCATCCCACAGCGCGTCCATATTGCGTTCGCTGAAGCCCGGCTGGGCGGCAATCGCCGCGCCGTCGCGCTCGGCGATTGCCAGCTCTTCGCCGCTTGCCCGGTACAGCCCGGCCTTGATCACCGTGCCGCCGACGTCTATGCCAAGAAAGACTGCCATCGCGCCCCCTATTTGCGCCGCACGGAGCTGAGGTAGATGGCGGCCAGGATGATGCCGCCCTTCACCACGTTCTGGATATATGGCGACACGTTCATCAGATTGAGGCCGTTGTTGAGCACCCCGAGCATCATCGCCCCCACCAGCGTGCCGACGATGGCGCCGCGCCCGCCGGAGATCGCCGCCCCGCCCAGCACCACCGCGGCGATGGCGTCCAGCTCGAAGCCTTCGCCGGCGTTGGGCTGCCCGCTCATCAGGCGCGAGGTCAGCACCAGCCCGGCCAACGCGGCGGTCAGGCCGCTAATCACGTACACCAGCATCTTGTAGCGCGGCACGCGGATGCCGCTCAGGCGCGCCGCCTCTTCGTTGCCGCCCATCGCATAGACGTAGCGGCCGAACGGCAGCTGATTGAGCATCAGCCAGGCCAGCACATACACGCCGAGCATGATCAGGATCGGCACCTGGATGCCCAGCACCGTGCCGCGGCCGAAGAACGAGAAGACGTCGGGCAGGCCGGAGATTGGGTAGCCGCCGGTATAGAGCAGCGCCAGGCCGCGGGCGATGCCCATCGACGCCAGGGTGACGATGATCGGCGGCATGCGCAGATAGGCGATGCAGGCGCCGTTGGCCAGGCCGAACAGCGCGCCGACCGCCAGCGCCGCTACCATCGCCAGCGGAATGGGCACCGCCGCCAGCATCAGCCCGGCGGCGACCGAACCGGCCAGCGCCATCACCGGCCCCACCGAGAGATCGATGCCGCCGGTCAGGATGGCGCAGGTCATGCCCACCGCGATGATGGCGTTGATCGACACCTGGCGCGCCACGTTGGTCAGGTTGTTGACGCTGAGGAAGCTGTCGTTCAGCAGGCTCATCAATACGAACAGGACAGCGAAGCCGATAAACGGCAAGACCGCCGGATGATGCAGCAGTTTTTCCCAGCGCTTGCCGAGGCTGGGGCCGGCGGCGCGGCGCGCCACGGCGGGTTGTTCAATTCCGATCATAAGGCACTCCCGGTCGCGTGAAGCATAATGTGGTTGGATTCGATGTCGTCGCCGGTCAGCTCGGCGACGATGTGGCCGCCGCGAAACACCAGCACGCGGTCACACACGCCGATGATCTCCGGCAGTTCGGAGGAAATCATGATGATGGAGATGCCCTGCTGGGTCAGTTGCTGCATCAGCTGGTAGATCTCGGCCTTGGCGCCCACGTCGATGCCGCGCGTCGGCTCGTCGAAGATCAGGATGTTGCAGTCGTTGTTGAGCCAGCGGGCGATCACCACCTTCTGCTGGTTGCCGCCGCTCAGGGTGCTGACGGCGGTCTCGGCGTCCGGGGTTTTCACCCCCACGGCGCGGATCAGCCGCTGCACCACGTCGCGATCCTTACGGGCGCTGACGAAGATCTTGCCGCGCCGGTGGTGCCGGTTGAGGGTGATGTTCTGCGCCACCGAGAACGGCAGCACCAGGCCCTCGGTTTTGCGGCTCTCCGGCAGCAGGCCGATCCCCTGTGCCAGCGCCTGCGCCGGGGAGCGCAGCGCCGCCGGTTGGCCGCCGAGGCTGACGCGTTTGCGGTGGCAGCGGCTGGCGCCGATCAGCGCCGAGACGGTCTCGGTGCGCCCGGAGCCCACCAGCCCGGCGAAGCCGAGGATCTCGCCCTTGTGCAGGTGGAAGCGGTCGGTCGCGCCGTGCTTCTCGCGCTGGATCTCCGCTTCCAGCAGCACCGTGGCGGTATCGACCGGGTGCTGTTTCACCGGGAAGGCGTTCTCGATTTTGCGCCCAACCATCAGCCGCACCAGCTCTTCCACGTTGGTGTCGCCGGTAGCCAGCGTTTCGATGTAGGCGCCGTCGCGCAGCACGGTAATGCGATCGCAGATGGTGAAGATCTCGTCCAGGTGGTGCGAGATAAACACCATGCCCACGCCCAGTAGCCGCAGATCGTTCATCACGCTGAACAGGTGCTCGGCCTCGCCCGGCGTCAGCGTGGCAGTCGGTTCGTCCAGCACCAGCACCCGCGCCTCCAGCGACAGCGCCTTGGCGATCTCAACGAACTGCTGCTGCGCTACGCTCAGCTGCTCCACCGGGCAATCGAGATCGATAGCCACCGTCAGCCGCTTGAAGATCGCCTCGGCCTTGCGCCGCATCGCCCGGCGATCCAGCAGGCCCCAGCGGTTCCTGATCTCCCGGTTGAGGAAGATGTTGTCGATGGCGCTCATATAGGGAATCAACGAGAATTCCTGAAAAATAATGCCGACCCCGGCCTCGATCGCCTGACGATAGTTGTTAAAGCGGCGCTGCTCGCCGTCGATAAAAATATCGCCCTCGTCAGGCTGATAGATGCCGCACATGATTTTCACCAGCGTCGATTTGCCGGCGCCGTTTTCGCCCAACAGGGCGTGCACTTCGCCGCGCTGAATGGCCAGATCGATGCCGTCCAGCGCCTTCACGCCGGGAAAGCTTTTCTTTATTCGCTTCAGTTCCAGTAAAGGTGTCACCGCATTACCCTCCGCGCCGAACGCCCCGCCGCAGCGGGGCGAACCCGGCCGCTGTTACCAGCTAAAGCCGGCCGCATTGCTGCGGTCGATCAGCTTCACTTTGACCGGCACGGTTTTCGGCACCGTGGCGCCCCAGTAGCGGGCCAGCGCAATGCCGAGCGCGATGCGCAGCTGGTCGCGCGGGAACTGCGCCGAGGTGGCGATGAACGGCGAGTTCGGCTTGAGGATCTCTTTGATGGCTTCCGGCTGACCGTCGACGCTCACCAGCTTGACCTTGGCGCCGTTGCTTTCGATCGCCGCCAGGGCGCCGAGCGCGCCGACGTCGTTGACGCTGAAGATGCCCGCCAGATCCGGCGCCGACTGCAGCATGTTTTCGGTCACGGTCAGCGCGGTGTCGCGCTCCTGCTTGCCGTTTTGCTTGGTGACGATCTTGATGTCGGGGTATTTCTTCATCGCCGCTTCAAAGCCGCGCACGCGCTCCAGGATCGGCACCACCGGGATGCCGTCGAGGATCGCCACCTTGCCTTTGCCGCCCAGCGCTTTCGCCAGGTACTCGCCCGCCTGGAAGCCGGCGTCGTAGTTTTCCGAGCCGACGAACGAATCCAGCGGCCCTTCCGCCTGGGCGTCGATCGCCACCACCACCGCGCCGGCCTTATGGGCGGAGATCACCGCCGACTGCACCCCCACCGAATCGGTCGGGTTGATCAGCAGGATATTCACCTTCTTCTGCAGCATGTCTTCCACGTCGCCGATCTGTTTGGCGACGTCATGGCGCGCATCGGCCACGTACACCTTGGCGCCGATATCCGCCGCCGCCTGATCCAGCGCCTGCTTCATGGTGACGAAGTAGTCGTTGTTCATTTCCTGGAACGACATACCGATAGTGATTTGCTTGGCCAGCGCCCCATGGCTGGCCGCCAACATTCCACCGGCGACGATAAAAGGCAGGGTCTTTTTGAATAATGAAAACATAGCCAATTCTCCTGTAGGGAAGCTTCTTGTTGTGGTTATCAGAGCAACAGCATGTCTTTACGTTTGGCCGACCGGCCGGCCCCTCATTGCGAGCGGGCCGGCGGTCGTGACTGCAACAGCGGTACAGCGGGAGGGTCAGGGAACCAGGATCACCTTGATGGAGTCGGTCGAGTCCGCCAGGGCGAAGGCTTCGTCCCAGTCGTTCAATGAATAGCTGTGGGTAATCACGCCATTGGAAGTCACCAGCCCGCGCTCGAACAGATCGATGGCGATTTCGTAGCTGTAGGGCGCCAGGTGCGCGCCGCGGATGTCCAGCTCTTTGCGATCGCCGATGATGGACCAGTCGACGGTGGTTTCCTTGCCGAACACGCTGAACTCCACGAAGCGGCCCAGCTTTCGGATCATCTGCAGCCCCTGGGTGACGCCGATCGGCGCGCCGGTGGCCTCGATGTAAACGTCGCAGCCGTAGCCGCCGGTCAGCGATTTGACGATCTGGTCGGCGTCTTCCTTCAGCGGGTTGATCACCACGTCGGCGCCAAATTCTTTCGCCAGCGCCAGCCGCTCGTCGATGGCGTCGATCACGATCAGTTTCTTCGGCGTCTTCAGGCGCGCCACCTGCACCATGCACAGCCCGAGCGGCCCGGCGCCGGCCAGCACCACCACGTCGTCCAGCTGGATGTCGCCGCGCGCCACGGTGTGGATGGCGCAGGCCATCGGTTCAATCAATACCGCGTCTTCATGGCTCAGGCTTTCCGGGATCTTGTGCACGATGGCGTTCTCGGAAAAGCGCATGTACTCCGCCATGCCGCCCTCCGCCACGTCTTTTTGAAAGCCGTAAATGTTATGCGTCTCACACATCCAGTAGCTGCCGGATTTGCAGTAGCGGCACTCCCAGCACGGCACGATCTGCTCGGCGATCACCCGCTCGCCGAGCCGATATTTGCCTTCCGCGCCCTCGCCCAGCGCGGCGATGCGGCCGTAGAACTCGTGGCCCGGCACCACCGGAGGTTTAACCCACGGGTTCTCCCCCCAAAACATCTGTGCGCCGTTCTTGCACTTGCAGTCGCCGGCGCAGATGCCGCAGCCTTCCACCTTGATCACCAGCTCGCGCGCCTTCGGCAGCGGCGTGGGCACCTGTTCGAAACGATAGTCCTGCGGGCCGTGGCAAACGACCGCACGCATTTTTTCCGGCAACTGGCTCATCTCTTCCTCCAATACACTCGTTAAACGCTTGAATTTTCTTAATGTTGACGTTGTCATTTTTATCCAACAAAAAACAACAAACGTTATAAAGTGATAAATTTCAATTGATTAATCATCAAACACCCAGGAAAACTCAAAATGACAACGTGAACATAGAGCGACATATAACCAAAGCTGCAAAAATAATTATTTGAGCAAAATCACATATCGTTAACATTGCGGCTAAAAATGCTACAAATGCGGATCGCGATCCCATTTACGGGATCGGCGATCCAGGGGGATCCGCTAAATCAGCAGGCGCACGCGATCGTAGATCTGGCGATCTTCCGGCCGCGACGATCGCGCCTGCTGGCGCAGGGTGCGCACCAGCGTGTCGATAAACGCATGGGCGGCGGCGCTCAGAATGCTGTTACGCCGGGTGACGATATTCAGCTGCGCCGGCTGGCAGCTCTCCCGCAGCGCCAGCGGCTGCACGCGGGAGGCGAACTGCGGCAGCGCGACGATCGGCCGCGGGCACCAGGTGCACATCTCGGCGGACTCCACCAGCGCCTGCAGCATGCCGAACGAATGCGCCTGGATAATGCGCTGGCGCGGCAGGCGCGCGCCGTGGCGGTGAAACACCTCGTCGAGCAGCGCATCGAAACTTTCCGGGGTATAGCTCATCACCCAATCCTGCTCCAGCAGCTGATGCAGCGAGGTACTGTGCGCCAGCGGGTGGCCGCGCCGCACCATGTACGCCGTTTCATACTCCAGCAGCGGCTCGCAGTGGAACTCCTGCGGCGCCGACGACGCCGGCAGCGGCGTAATGGCAAAGTCCATCGTGCCCTCGCGCAGCTGCGACTGGGCGTTGGCCATCAGGCTTTCCGACAGTTCCAGCCGCACCGCCGGCACCTTGCTGCGAAACGCCATCACCGCCGGCGGCAGCACCGTCAGCATCAACCAGGGGGTGATCGCCGCCTTGACCAGATCCGCCGCCCGCCCGCGCAGCGCCGCCATTTCTCCCTGCGCCTGCTCCAGCTGATTCAACACCAGCCGGGCGTGCGCCAGCAGGGTTTTGCCGTAGGGGGTAAAGCCCAGCCCGGTCGGGGTGCGGATCAGCAGCGGCAGCGCCTGTTCCTGCTCCAGTTCGCGCAGCGCGCGGGTCACCGCCGCCTGCGACAGCCCCAGATGCCGCGCCGCCGCGCGAATGCTGCCGCTGTCGGCGCTGGCCACCAGCGCCTGCAGTTGGTGCAGTTTCATGTTCACCTCCTGACAATCATTGGTTGTCAGCATAACCGAACGGCGGCTACCCGGCAAAAACGGAGTTTGCTAGTCTCGATGCCTATCCCTCTGCCCCGT
The DNA here is from genome assembly GCF_016805595.1 of Serratia sp. 4542. Classification (NCBI taxonomy): domain Bacteria; kingdom Pseudomonadati; phylum Pseudomonadota; class Gammaproteobacteria; order Enterobacterales; family Yersiniaceae; genus Serratia; species Serratia sp. 4542. The sequence continues at coordinate 324,684 of NZ_RXKV01000011.1, read as the reverse complement.
TCCGTGCCCGTTGGTCGGGACTCTTTTGCCGGAGACCGTGATGAACCCTTCACTCGTACTGCCTGAGATCGCCGCCGTTCATGATGAGATGGTCGCGCTTCGCCGCCACATTCACGCCCACCCGGAGCTGGGCTTTCAGGAGTTCGCCACCTCGGATCTGGTGGCGCAGCGGTTGGCGGAATGGGGTTACCGCGTCACGCGTGGCGTAGGACAAACCGGCGTTGTCGCCACACTGCAGCGCGGGCCAGGAAAATCGCTCGGCATCCGCGCCGACATGGACGCCCTGCCGATTGCCGAAACGACCGGTTTGCCGCACGCCAGCACCCATTCCGGGGTGATGCACGCCTGCGGCCACGACGGGCACACCGCCATGCTGCTGGCGGCGGCGCGCTATCTGGCGCGGCAGCCGAACTTCAGCGGCACGCTGCACCTGATCTTTCAGCCGGCGGAAGAAGGCGGCGGCGGCGCCAAAGTGATGATTGAAGACGGCCTGTTTGAGCGCTTCCCCTGCGACGCGGTGTTCGCCATGCACAACGTGCCCGGCTTCCCCACCGGCCACCTGGGCTTCGCCAGCGGCTCCTTCATGTGCTCGGCCGATACGGTACACATTACCCTGCACGGCCACGGCGGCCACGGCGCGGTGCCGCAGAGCACCGTCGATCCGGTGGTGGCCTGCGCGGCCATCGTCATGAGCCTGCAAACCATCGTGGCGCGCAATATCGATCCGCAGGAAACGGCGATCGTCACCGTGGGGGCGATGCAGGCCGGCCAGGCCGCCAACGTGATCCCGGCGACCGCCACTCTGACGCTCAGCGTGCGCGCGCTGACGGCGGCGGTGCGTGAGCGGCTGGAGCAGCGCATCACCGAGCTGGTCACGGCGCAGGCCGCCAGCTTCGGCGCCCGCGCGGAGATCGACTATCAGCACGGCTACCCGGTGCTGGTGAACCATCCGGCAGAAACCGAGCTGGCGCGCGCGGTGGCGCTGGAATGGGCCGGAGAGAGCCAGGTTATCCCCACGCTGCGGCCGTTCACCGCCAGCGAAGATTTCGCCTTTATGCTGGAGAAGTGCCCGGGCAGCTACATCTCGATCGGCAACGGCCCCACCACGCCGGGCAATTCTCTGCACAACCCCGGTTATGACTTCAACGACGACAGTCTGTCGCTGGGTGCCACCTACTGGGTCAAATTGGTCGAGCGCTTTTTGGCTCGCCCTGCGGTTTAATCGCCAACGCTGAGGAAATGACATGAAAACCATCAAAGGGCTGTTGTTGTTGCTGCCGCTGGCCGCGAGCTTTCCCGCGCTGAGCGGTGAATTCAGCGGCAAAGTGATCAAGCTGGGCATCGATCCCACCTTTCCACCGCTGGAATATAAAACCCCGCAGGGCAAGCTGACCGGCTTCGGCGTCGATATCGCCCAGGCGCTGTGCGACCAGATGCAGGCCAAATGCGTGTGGGTAGAAAGCAGCTGGGACGGCATGATCCCCGGCCTGCAGGCGAAGAAGTTCGACGCCATCGCCTCGTCGATGACCATCACGCCGCAGCGCCGGCAGCAGATCGCCTTCTCCAGCAAAGTCTCGAACGCCCCGGCGCGGCTGGTGGCGCATAAGGGCAGCAACCTGCAGCCTACCGTCGCCGCCCTGAAGGGCAAATCGGTCGGCGTGCAGCAAGGCTCCAGCCAGGAGGCCTACGCCAACGCGCTGTGGCGCCCGGCCGGCGTCAACGTGGTGGCTTACCAAAGCCAACAGGAAGTGAACGAAGACCTGGCCAACGGCCGGCTGGATGCGTCGCTGCTGGCCAGCGTCAGCGCCAGCGAGTTCTTCAAAACGCCCGGCGGCAAAGATTTCGCCTTTATCGGCGCCGAGCTGACCGACAGCAAATACTTCGGCGTCGGCGACGGCATCGGGGTGCGCAAAGACGATACCGCGCTGCTGAACGCCTTCAACGGCGCGCTGCAGGCGATCCGCGCCAACGGCACGTACAAGAAAATCAACGACAGGTATTTCGACTTCGACATGTACGGCGCGGAGCAGTAACCAGCGTTCCCCGGCGGTCACCTGCAGATCCTGCAGGACGGGGAGGCGCCTTCGGCCGCCGGGGAACGCCCCAACGGAAACGGCAGTGTCGGCAAGAACGGAAAATCAGGCGGGATAAGGATGCGGGCCAGGCAGGACGCCCGGCCCGCTAAAGCGGGTTACTTCACTTCGCCCATCGCTTTCAGCTTTTTGGACAGCTCGCGGCGTTCTTTGGACAGATCGGCATTTTTGATGATGTAGTCATCAACGCGATCTTCGTAGTCGCTGCGCATATTGGCGATGATGCCCTGAATGTCTTCAATGCTCATGCCGGGCTTGATGTACTCACTCAGGTTGTCGAGCAGCAGCACGCGCTTCTGGTTATCACGAATTTTCTTTTCGTTGTCGACGATCTCGCGTTGCAGTTTGTTTTTGCGGCGGAACATACGCACAAACTCCAGCACGTCCTGGAAACTCGGCTTATTTGCATTATCCATCTTTATACCCTTGCTTTAGTAATACACAGATTCATTTGCTTACGGCCACATGGCACCAAGATACAGGTTTGTGGCGGTCCGGCACAACAGTGATTGCCTTATCTTACCCACTTTGCCCCGGCGGCCAAAACCCAAAGCGCCGCCTTCATGATCTGACCCCTTATTCGCGCCCGGCGGCGGTGCAGACCTGGAGCAGATCCCCCAGCTCTTCCAGCTGCTGCGCCAGCTCCATGCTGAGCCAGACATAGCCGTAAATCGGCGCTTCGCCGTGCTGGCCGAGGCTGACCTCTTGCATCAGCGTTTTCAGCTCGCCGGCGATCTCCGCCAGCTGCCCCGCCGCCGCCTGCCGCTGCGCCTGGGGCCCTTCACGCATCAGCACCGCCAGCGATTCCAGCGAGCTCAGCGTCAGCAGCTGGGTGCTGCGCAGCGTGCGGGCGTTCAACATGATGAAGTGCGTTTCGCGCGAGGCCCAGTAGGCGTCGGCCATCAGCTCCAGCGTGCACACCAGATTGCGGCTGAGGGTTTGCACCGCCTCGAACACCGCTTTGGGGATGCGGGTTTCCTTGCTGGCGGGCACGATCAGGCTGCGCAGCCTCACCACCTGATTCAACAGATCCTTGAGCTGCGGCTCCAGCCGCGGCCGCTCAATGACGTTCGGCGAAAAATACGCGCCGTAGAGGCGGGCGGCGGTTTGCAGGCAGTCCGCCATCTGCATACGCCACAGAATATAGGCGCGCTGTGGGTAGATGCTGGTGAACAACAGCGCCAGCAGCGAGCCGAAGATCACGTCGCCGCTGCGCCACAGCGCGGTATGCATGTCGCCGGCGCCCGCGCCGCACACCACCGCCAGCGTGATCCCCACCAGCAGCGCCATATACGGCCGTTTGCCCAGCGTCAGGTAACCGCAGACGAACATCACCACACCGCACCAGACCAGCATCAGCGGCAGCGAATAGAGTTCCAGATACAGGGCGATCAGGCCGGACGCGGCGCCGAACACCGTGCCGGCAATGCGTTGCAGCGCCCGCTGCAGCACGTTGCCCCAAAACGAGATCGGCCCCATCACCACCACCAGGGTGATCAGCGGCCAGGTGCCTTCGGGCACCGCCAGCAAGCGGATCAGCAGAAAGGTCAGGATAAACGCCAGCCCGATGCGCACGCCGTGGACGATGCGATAGTGGCGGTAGGTCAGCAATTCAAGGGAAGAGATTTTTCGATCGAGGCGCACGATGCCTCCGATAAAGACCAGCCAGGCCGCTATTTTAGCGGAGGAAGCCCGGCAAGGAAAAGGCGAATGAGGCGTCCCCCATTCGCGGTCAGGCTCAGGCGGCGTACTTGTCGACCAGCGCGCGCAGAACGGCGGCGGTTTCGACATCCATCACGCCGTCATACTTCTGCTGGCGGAAGTGCAGCTGGAACGCCCGCACCAGCTGGCGATAGCCTTCTGCGGTATTGGCCGCCGAGGTGTCATAGCCGTATTGGGTGAACAGCTTCAGCAGCTCGGCCTGCGCCGGCAGCCCCTGACGGCAGTATTCCTGCTGGCGCTGCTGCTTGGTCGCCTCGTCATACCAGGCGCCGACGCCGGCCTGATACAGCTGCTGCCACGGGAACTGCGGGCCCGGATCGCTCTTGCGGCCCGGCGCGATGTCGGAGTGCGCCACCACGTTCACCGGCGAGATGTCCGGGTAACGCTGCAGGATGTTCTGTGCCAGCTGGGTGACCGCCTCGATCTGCTGCGGGTTAAACGGCGGGAAGGTGATGTTTTCACCGTCGCCGCTCGCCAGGTTGACGATCTCGATGCCGATCGAGGTGTCGTTGATATTGCTACGGGTACCCCACTGGCTGGTACCGGCATGCCAGGCGCGCTCGTTCTCGTCCACCAGGTTGAAAATGCGCACGCCGCTAAAGCCGGCGGCCTGATAGGTGGCCTCGGTCGGATCCGGCACCAGATAGTGCGCGCTGACCGATTTTCCGGTCAACGACTTCACCGAGTCGGCAAAGTTTTGCGCCGTGTAGTGCAGCACCAGAAAGCGCACGCGGTGGCCGAAGCTGGCGACCGATCGGTAGCTATTGTAATCAATCTTGTACATCGTAAAGTCCCTCTCTCGTTTGATTTCACTGAGCGGCCTCTCATCATGACAGGCCGCTCCGCACAGGTGAACCTTTGGTTCACCCTTTTTGTTTTAGCTAATTGCTAAATTATGCGCAAGCGTTTTTTAGCAAAACCGTTATTTACCTTTTTGCTAAAGAGTGCGATCATCGAACAATGGAAACTAAAGAAATCAGGCGCAACAATCTGCGCGAATTGATGGCCCGCTACGCCCGGCAAGGCGTCAACCAGAATGAGTTCGCCACGCTGGTTGAGTCTTCCGCGCCGACGCTGAGCCAAATCATCGGGGAAAAATCCTCCCGCAATCTTGGCGACAATCTGGCCAGGCGGATCGAGGCCAGGCTGAATTTGCCCAAGGGCTGGTTCGACGTGTTTCACGAAAAGCAGCTGGTGCGCCCGTTTGACAACGTGGCGGCGGAGTCGGACTTCCAGCCCGCCCGTTTGAAACCGGTGGTATGGGAAGATACCGAACAGGACAAGGAAGAGTTTGTGGAGATCCCGCTGCTGGATATTGATTTTTCCGCCGGCGACGGCTGCTACGAAATCGTCGATCGCGAGGAGTTTTCGCTGATCTTCCGCCGTTACTACCTGCACAAGATGGGGGTGGCGGTCAACGCCGCGCGTATTATTCGCATCTCCGGCTCCAGCATGGAGCCGCGCCTGCAGGACGGCGACGTGGTCGGCATCAACACCGACGACACGCGCATCCGGGAAGGCAAGACCTACGCCATCCGCCACGGCAATTTGCTGCGGGTGAAGGTGCTGATCGAGCAGCCGGACGGCGGCGTCATCATCCGCTCCCTCAACCGGGAAGAGTACCAGGACGAGCACCTCAGCTATCAGCAGCGCAAAGAGCAACTGGTGGTGCTCGGCCGCGTCTTCTGGTCCTCTTCGTCCTGGTAGCGGAACAACCTCGGGCGCCCGCTGCGCCCGGCGGTTATTTGAAGTCCACCACCATCTGCTGCTGGATAGACAGCCCGCGGGTCGACTGTACGCAGCCGGCGATGTAGTCGGTGAAGCGAGGCGGCTTCGGCATGCCCAGCTTGAGGATCTTCTCGTTGCTGAAACGCACGTTGAGCATGGCGAACGATCCGTACAGGCGCATCGCTTTCAGCATCAGCCGCTCGTTGCACGGGCCGAAAATGTCTTTCAGCTGGCGGCGCATTTTCACCAGCGCGTCATACGTCACCTGCGCATACTCATCGCCCACCGGCGCTTTTTCCAGCGCGGCCGCCATGGCGTTGTCAATTTCGGCAAAGCTGACGCTGCTCTCCACGCCGGCGGAGATGTGATACACGTCGTTCTCCAGCGTTTCGCTGTTCATCAGCATCACCAGCGCATCCGCGCAGTAGTCCGCCGGGATCACGTCGATATTGTCCTGCAGCGAGCACATGAATTTGCGCAGCATCAGCGCCATGCCGAACACCCAGAAAATGCTGCTGGAAGGCTGGCAGCCCAGGCGGGTGTGCCCCACCACGATCGACGGACGAGCGATGGTCAGCGGCATTTGCGGGCAGCGTTGGCGCATCAGCTGTTCGATGGTGGATTTGGAACGCGTATATTCCACCAGGTGCTCGGCGTCTTCCTCAAACTCGCCGCTCTCCGCCACCAGCGAACCCGGCTCCGGCGAACAAGACATGGCGGTACCGACGTGCAGGAAACGTTTTAATCCCGGCACCTGCGCCATTCTTTCGGCAAAGGCCAGAGTGCCTTCTACGTTTACCTTCCAAATGAGCGGGTTATTACCAAATGAAGCAACGGCTGCACAGTTAATAACGTGCGTGACATTGTTAATACGTGCGTCAGTTAAAAAGTCGGCCGGCTCGGAAAGGTCGCCCAACAATATATTTTCTATCGTAATTTTAGACAGCAGGTTCGCATCGATATTAAACTTTTCCATATTCGCGCGAATACGGGCCAGCCCTTGCTGCGCATCATCGGCGCGCACCAGTAAAAGATAATTAATAGACTGATTTTCAATCAATAATTTTTCAAGAACTGCACCACCGAGAAAGCCGGTAGCGCCGGTCAACAGCAGCGTTTTCATAATTGTCACCCACATTGGCATTGAATGTGGAAGATTGTATCTGCGGATAATTAAACAAATATTAAATAGAATTACGGCGCCCCTACTCAATTTTCTTAATATTATCTTAAGGAATCTTTTGAAACATCCATCATGGATTTCGTAACAAAAGAGTCGGGCACGCATTGCGATTAATCCCTACTGTTTAAATACCATTGATGTAGCCCCTGATTTAATTTAACGGTCAATGTTATTTCTCTTCTCGTCCGTGGAGGACTTATGACCTATAACCAAAAAGCCTGGTTGGGGGTTTTGCTGCTGTGCACCCTGTTTTGGGTGGCGGTCATCGGCGGCGCCTGTTCGCTGTATAACCGGGCGGATCGCCTCAATGCACACCAGCCGCAGAGCGAGTTCGCCGCGCGCCACAGCCTGGCCCCCTGCTCGCAGCAAGGCGCTCAGGCGTCCACCGCCCCCCGGAATGGGTAGGGACAAGACCCGCTAACGATCCTATTATGCCCTAAGGTTAACAGGGAGATAACGATGGCTCGAAAGCTGGATAGCTTACCGCAGGCACAACGCGAAAAAATAGAAACCGATTTGCTGGCCATCAGCGTGATCTACAACGAGCGCTACGGCATCGCCTCGACCCAGGCGGAAACGGAACAACAGATCCCCGACCACCTGCTCCCCTACTTTCATCAACGGCTGGATTATTATCGCCGTGCGTAATTGCGCGCATTTCGCTAACCGCCGCTTGGCATCGCTCCCCACGCCGTTACAATAGGGGCATCTTGTATCCGCCACTGAAGAGACGCGATTTTGAGCAGCAAGGCAACGGCCACATTTTATATTCACGATTACGAAACCTTCGGCAAAAGCCCGTCGCTGGATCGCCCGGCGCAGTTCGCCGGCGTGCGCACCGATATGGATTTCAACATTATCGAAGAGCCGCTGGTCATCTACTGCGCCCCGGCCGACGACTACCTGCCGGAACCCGAGGCGGTGATGATCACCGGCATCACGCCGCAGGTGGCGCGCGCCAAAGGCGTTAACGAGGCCGAGTTCACCCGCCAAATCCATCAGGCCTTCAGCGTGGCCGGCACCTGCATTCTCGGTTACAACAACATCCGCTTCGATGACGAAGTGAGCCGCAATATCTTCTATCGCAATTTCTACGATCCCTATGCCTACAGCTGGCAAAACGGCAACTCGCGCTGGGATCTGCTGGATGTGATGCGCGCCTGCTATGCCCTGCGCCCCGACGGCATCGTCTGGCCGGAAAACGAAGACGGCTTCCCCAGCTTCCGCCTCGAACACCTGACGCGCGCCAACGGCGTCGAGCACACGCAGGCTCACGACGCGATGTCGGACGTTTACGCCACCATCGCGATGGCCAAACTGGTCAAGCAGGCGCAGCCCCGGCTGTTCGATTTCCTGCTGCAGCACCGCAACAAGCACAAGCTGAACGCCCTGATCGACGTCGCCGAAATGACGCCGCTGGTGCATGTCTCCGGTATGTTCGGCGCAGCGCGCGGCAACACCAGCTGGGTGTCGCCGTTGGCCTGGCACCCGGACAACAAGAACGCGGTGATCATGTGCGATCTCGCCGGCGATATGACGCCGCTGCTGACGCTGAGCGCCGAGCAGCTGCGTGAACGCCTGTATACCCGCCGCGACGACCTGGCGCCGGATCAGGCGCCGGTGCCGATCAAGCTGGTGCACATCAACAAATGCCCGGTGCTGGCGCCGGCCAAAACCCTGCTGCCGGAGAACGCCGAGCGGCTGGGCATCGATCGCCAGGCCTGCCTGCAGAACCTGCAGCTGCTGAAACAGCACCCGGAAGTGCGCGAGAAAGTGGTGGCGCTGTTCGCCGAAGCCGAGCCGTTCAAAGGCTCCGACGACGTCGACGCCCGGTTGTACGACGGTTTCTTCAGCGACGCCGACAAGGCGGCAATGAGGATTATTCAGCAGACCAAGCCGCAAAACCTGCCGGCGTTGGATCTGGCCTTCAGCGACGGCCGCATGAAAGAGCTGCTGTTCCGCTTCCGCGCGCGCAACTACCCGAATACGCTGGACGATGCCGAGCAGCGCCGCTGGCTGCAGCACCGCCAGGAAGCGTTGAGCGCGGAGCGCGTGCAGAGTTACCTGCTGCAGCTCGAATCGCTGTATAACCTGCACGAAGGCGACAAAGAGAAAACCGCCCTGCTGAAAGCGCTGTTCGATTACGGCAAAGAGTTGGTAGGGTAAAACCCGCTGCAAGCAGAAAAGGAAAAGGCCGCGAATGCGGCCTTGAGGTTTTGACAAACCTGATGGCGTTGCCGGGCTTACCGTCGGCAACCGGTCAAAATAAGGAAAATCAATTCATTGATTTTCGGCTGATAACCACAAGAGAGGAAAAACCCCGTTTTTTCCTCTCTTGTCAGCACAATAAAAAGGCCGCGAATGCGGCCTTTTTGATGGCAGAGGAGACGGCTCGCGCTTAGGCGGCGTCTTCGCTCGCTTGCGGCACCGGCAAACGGAAGCTGCGGGTGACGAAGGCCAGGTAGATCAGGCCGATAGCCGCCCAGACCAGGCCCAGCGTCATCGAGCTGGCTTCCAGGTTGACCCACAGCGCGCCGACGGTCAGTGCGCCCATCACCGGCAGGATCAGGTAGTTGAACGTGTCCTTCACGGTGCGGTTCATCTTGTCGCGGATATAGAACTGCGAGATCACCGACAGGTTGACGAAGGTGAAGGCCACCAGCGCACCGAAGTTGATCAGCGCGGTCGCGGTCACCAGGTCAAACGATACCGCGGACAGCGCGATGGCGCCCACCAGCAGCACGTTCAGCGCCGGGGTACGCCACTTCGGATGCACATAGCCGAAGAAGCGAGTCGGGAACACGCCGTCGCGGCCCATCACGTACATCAGACGCGAAACGCCCGCATGTGCCGCCATGCCAGACGCCAATACCGTCACGCAGGAGAACACCAGGATCACCGACTGGAAGAACTTGCCCGCCACGTACAGCATGATTTCAGGCTGCGACGCGTCAGGATCCTTGAAGCGCGAGATGTCCGGGAAGTACAGCTGCACGAAGTAAGACACCACGATAAAGATAATGCCGCCGATCAGCGCCGTCAGGAAGATGGCTTTCGGGATCACTTTCTCTGCGTCTTTGGTCTCTTCAGACAGCGAGCTGATGCCGTCGAAGCCCAGGAACGAGAAGCACAGGATGGTCGCGCCGGTAATCATCGGCACCACGTGGGCGTTATCGGACCAGAACGGACGGCTGCTGACCAGCGTACCGGCGCCTTCGCCATGGTAAATGCCGTTGATCACCAGGCCGAGGAACACGATCATGATCGCCACCTGCACCACCACGATGATGGAGTTCAGGTTAGCCACCAGCTTGATGCCGCGCAGGTTGAAAATCGTCATCAAGCCGACCAGCACCGCCACGAAGATCCAGGACGGGACGCCCGGGAAAATCGCTTCCAGGTAAATCTTGGCCAGCAAGATGTTGATCATCGGCATGAACAGGTAGTCCAGCAGCGATGACCAGCCCACCATAAAGCCGACGTGCGGGCTGATGGCTTTCTGGGCGTAAGTGTAGGCAGAACCGGCGGAAGGGAACTTCTTCACCAGCTTGCCGTAGCTCAGGGCGGTAAACAGGATCGCCAGCAGAGCGAAGGCGTACGCAGTCGCGACGTGACCATCGGTCAGGCCGGATACGATGCCGAAGGTATCGAAGATGGTCATTGGCTGCAGATAAGCCAGGCCCATCATCACTACCGGAACCAAAGTCAGGGTTTTGCGCAGCTGGGTGCGCTGAGCCGGAGCGGCGTTGAGGGTATTATCGGACATTGTTCAGCCCCCCCTTACCTTGAGCCTTGCGGATGGCGGACACGCCAAGACTTAAGGTTGCGGGGAAACTTCGCAACGAGCGACTTAATTCTAAAAGAAGGGGATTGTAAGCTGGATAACGGGTCGAGGAAACCTCGGCTGCTCCATAGTCGCTGCGGCCACAGCGGAAACCGGCGGGCACCGGTGCTAAAGTGAAAAATTGCCCCATCTTTCTAATCCTCATGAGTCACGACCATAAAGTTTTGTTTGATCGTGCACGAAACTATTTATCTATCCGGATCGGTGTCCGGCCTCGCTTGGTGTATGAAACGCTACGTTGGTAAAACTTAATGCAAAAAAAATAACCGACGCGTTAAAACGTCGGCTATCTGCATTTGAGATATTTTGCACCAGAATGCCTCCGGATGACAAGATCCGGAAGCCCTCAAATACAAATTCTTTTTGTCGATCGAACGGAAAACCAGCCCGGCAGGCGAATTAATCCGCTACCAGCAGGCCGGTCGCCCGCACATACCTCTTACTTTATACGCCCATTCAGGCATTTTTCAACATCCAGTCGATCTCGGTTTCCGTCACCCGCCGTTCAAACTGCAGCAGTTCGTCCGTCTTGCAGGCGTGATAAACCTGGGTAAAACGCTCGCCCAGATAATGGGTCAGCGCGTGCTGGTGTTCGAACTCGTACAATGCGTCGCTCTGGCGGATCGGCAACGGCAGCCCCTCCTGCTCCAGGCCGTTGCCGGTCACCGGCTCTGGCAGCGGCAGCGCGTTGTCCAGCCCGTACAGCATGCCGGCCAGGATCGCCGCCATCACCAGATAGGGATTGGCGTCGGCACCGGCCACGCGGTACTCCACCCGGTGGTTCTCCGGTTCGCCGCAGGGAATGCGCAGCGCCACGGTGCGGTTGTTGTGGCCCCAGGCGGCCTGGATCGGCACATACATCCCCGGCTGGAAGCGCCGGAAGGCGTTGACGTTCGGCGCCAGCAGCGCCATCGACGCCGGCATCAGGGTGATCATCCCGGCCAGCGCCTGTTTCAATAGCGGTGAATCCTCGCCTTCGGCGTCGGCGAACAGGTTGTTGCCCGCCCCGTCCTGCATACTGACATGCACGTGCATGCCGCTGCCGGCGTAATCCTCATAGGGTTTGGCCATAAAGGTGGCGTGCATGTCGTGGTTCTCGGCCACCAGCCGCACCAGCCGCTTCAGCGCCAGCGCGTGGTCGCAGGCCAGCAAGATATCGTCGGTATGACGCAGGTTGACCTCGAACTGCCCCGGCGACGCCTCCGCCACTGCGCCGTCCGCCGGCAGCCCCTGCAGCTTCGCCAGCGCGTCGATGTCGTTCAGCACCTCGGCGAAATGGTTCAGGTTATCGACGGAATACACCTGGCTTTGGGTGTTGCGCTCCTGGGTACCGGGCGCGCACGGCGGCTGCAGATCGCCCTCCGCGTCGCGCTGCCGATCGATGAGATAAAACTCCAGCTCTACCGCTGCCACCGGGAACAAGCCGCGCTGCCGCAGCGCCTGCCACACGCGGTTCAGCACATTGCGGGGTTCAACGTCAAAGGGAGTGCCATCTTCATCCAGCATGGTCAGCAGCACCTGGCCGATATGCTCCGGATCGGCGGCCGACGGCGTCAGCGAGCCGGGCACCGGCAGGCATACGCGGTCCGGTTCGCCGAGCTCCTGCCCAAGACCGGTTTCCTCCACCACGTTGCCGAGAATGTCCATGGCGAACACCGACGCGGGGAAATAGCTGCCTTTTTCCAGTTTTTTCAACCCTGATACGGGTATGCGTTTGCCGCGGAAGGAACCATTGAGATCGGTGAGAAGGATATCGACATACTGCGTGGCGGGATGGCGTTCCAAATAATGAGCAACCTCATTTTGGAACGCGCTACTTCGCCTCTCTTCATGATGCTGTGCAAAATGTTCAACTGCTGCGCTATTGGTTTGCATACGTCACCCGCCATTATGCTCTTAAGGCGCGTTGGCGCCCGTCCGCCGTTCGATTCAACACATGATTGGATTTCTCGCCAGGCCGCGCCGCTGCTGGGCGCTCAAAATAACATCCACAATATGAAACATAGCCTTAACAGAATAGGTTTGCAAATGTTACAATCCTGTTTGATTATTCGCCACCGGCTGCTAAATTGATAAAATATTGACCGAAAAGGCCTTGCCGTTCTTTTTACGTCAACTATTTCGTCCAACGCACCGAGAGTGAACATGGGCAATATATTTTCCAAACCTGCCCTAACTACCGATATCATGCAGCATCGTTATCGCCCAGACAGGCGCCCGATAGCGATATTCATGTCTGCCTGTCGCCCCTACCAGAAGGAAGTACCGCTATGAGCGAAGCCAGCTTGGCACCGGGCAAACGCCTGTCGCAAATCCGTCAGCAATTGGGTTTGTCGCAGCGCCGGGTCGCCGAACTGTCCGGGTTAACCCACAGTGCGATCAGCACCATCGAACAGGACAAAGTCAGCCCGGCCATCAGCACGCTGCAAAAGCTGCTGAAGGTGTATGGGCTGTCGCTGTCCGAATTCTTTGCCGAACCGGAAGCCGCCGACGAACCGCGCGTGGTGATCGACGCCGAGGACCTGATTGAGATCGGCAGCCAGGGGGTATCGATGAAGCTGGTGCACAACGGCAGCCCGACGCGCAACCTGGCGATGATGCTGGAAACCTACCAGCCCGGCACCACCACCGGCGAAAAGATCAAGCACCAGGGCGAAGAGATCGGCACCCTGCTGGAAGGCGAGATCGTGCTGACCATCAACGGCCAGAGCTACTGCCTGACCGCCGGCCAGAGTTACGCCATCAACACCGGCATCCCGCACAGCTTCAGCAATACCTCGGCGCGCATCTGCCGCATCGTCAGCGCACACACCCCCACCACCTTCTGACGCTTCTCGCACCGGCGCAGCCTGACGCGGGTTGCGCCCCTGCCCGCCAACGCGTTTTTCACCGCCGTTATACCATTTTGTTGGTTGCCAACGGCGCAATCTGTGTTACAACAGAGCAGAACAGCCATCTAAACATCTAAACGGCCTTATTGCTCTATGCCAACCGCAACGCCTTCACGCCTCGAGATGCGCAATATCTCGATCGCCTTCGCCGGCTTCAACGCGCTGCAGGACGTGGACTTCACGCTGCAGGGCGGTTCAATCCACGCGCTGGTCGGCGCCAACGGCGCGGGCAAGTCGACGCTGATGGCGATCCTCTCCGGCGCCCACGATCATTATCGCGGCGAGATCCTGATCGACGGCCAGGCGGTGGCGATCCACTCCCCGCTGCAGGCGCGCCGCCACGGTATTCACGTGGTGCAGCAAGAGGTCGACGTCGCGCTGATCCCCACGCTGTCGGTGGCGGAAAACATCATGCTGGACTGGCTGAACGAGCCGGGCCACTGGCTGAACTGGGCGGAGCTGCACCGCCGCGCCGCGCAGTTGCTGCAGCAATGGGCGCTGCCGCTCAACCCGCGCAGGCGGCTGGCGGACTGCACGCTGGCGGAAAAACAGCAGGTACTGCTGGCGCGTGCGCTGTCGCACCGCTGCCGTTTTCTGGTGCTCGACGAACCGACCGCGCCGCTCGATCGCGCCGAGAGCGAGCGCCTGTTTAACGTGGTGCGCCGCCTGCAATCCGAAGGCATCGGCATCGTGTTTATTTCCCACCGCATCCACGAACTGAGTGACATTTGCGATCGGCTGACGGTGCTGCGCGACGGCCGGCGCGTCAGTGAAGACCCCATGCGCGGGCTGAGCGGCGAGCAGATCGTCGAGAAGATGCTCGGCCATCGGCTGGACGACATTTTCCCGCCGCCGCGCCCACCGCACGCCGAGCGCACGCTGCTGCAGGTGCAAGGCTTGCGCGATCGCCACAAGCTGCGCGACGTTTCGCTGCGGCTGCATGAGGGCGAAATTCTCGGCATCGCCGGGCTGGCCGGAGCCGGCAAAACCGAGCTGTGCAAAGCGCTGTTCGGCGCCAGCGCCGTGCAGCTCGAGCGCGGCGAACTGCGCGGGCAACCCTGGGCGCCACGCGCGCCGCACCTCTCGGTCGAACAAGGATTGGCGCTGGTGCCGGAAGAGCGCCGCAAAGAAGGCATCTTCATCGATGAGGCGATCCCGATGAACCTGAGCGTCAGCGCCGACGACAGCTTCTCACGCTGGAGCCTGTTCAGCCGGCGGCAAGAGCTGCGCTGGGCGCGCGAGATCATGCAGCGCCTGAACATTCGCGCCTCGGGCCCGCAACAGCGGCTGGCGCGCCTGTCCGGCGGCAATCAACAAAAAGTGGCGATCGGCAAATGGCTGCGCGGCAACGCCGAGGTGCTGATCTTCGATGAACCGACCAAGGGCGTGGACATCAAGGCCAAGCAAGAGCTGTTTGGCCTGATCGACGGCCTGGCGCGCGCCGGCAAAGGCGTGATTTACGCCTCCGGCGAGTTCGCCGAGCTGGTTGGCCTGTGCGATCGCATCTGCGTGCTGTGGGACGGCCGCATCGTGGCGGAGTTGAACGCCGCCGACATCGACGAAGAAACCTTATTGCTCTATTCCACCGGAGGAACCCCTGCGTGAGTAAAGAATTAGCCCTGCGGCCTGCGCTGCCCTGGCGCCAACAGCTGTTCGATTTCCTCTACAAATGGGGCATGTTGCTGACCGTGGCGGCGCTGATCGCCCTGTTCGGCCTGGCGTCGGACAACTTTCTCGATGCCAACAACATCATCAATATCCTGCGTTCGATCGCCATCGTGACGGTGATCGCCATCGGCGTCTCTATCTCGCTGTCGGTCGGCGGTTTCGATCTGTCGGTCGGCTCAACCGCCTCGTTGGCCAACGCGCTGGTGATTTCGCTGTTCGTCTGGCACGGATTCGGCACCACCGGCGCCATCGTGGTAACGCTGCTGCTGTGCACGCTGGTCGGCCTGTTCAACGCCCTGCTGATCGTGGTGTTCAGAATTCCCGATATGCTGGCGACGCTGGCCAGCCTGTTCGTGATCCAGGGCGTGGCGATGACCTACAGCTACGGCGGATCCATCACCCAAAACATGGTGCTGCCGAATGGTGACATGGCGGAAGGCCTGATCCCGGAGGTGTTTTCCGCCCTCGGCCAGGTGCCGGTGATCGTGCTGATCATGCTGGCGGTCACCGTCGCGGTGCAGCTGTTCCTGTCGTTGACCAAGCATGGCCGCCGCATGTATGCCATCGGCGGCAACCCCGAAGCGGCACGTCTGTCGGGCATCCGCACCGTGCGTTACAGGGTTGCCGCTTACGTCATTTCCTCTTGGCTGGCGGCGCTTGGCGGCATCTTGCTGGCGTCACGTATCGGCTCTTCGCAGGTCAACGCCGGCGGCGGTTATCTGATGGACGCGGTGGCGGCGGCCTATATCGGCTTCTCGCTGGCCGGGGCCGGTAAACCCAATGCGCTCGGCACCCTGATCGGCGCGGTGATCCTCGGCGTGCTGCAAAACGGCCTGGTGATGCTGTCGGTGCCCTACTACGCCATGGACATTATCAAAGGCCTGGTGCTGGCGTTGGCGCTGGCCATCACCTACATCCAGAAGCGCTGATCCTCCCCGGCGCACGCCCGCTGCGCCGCTTTTCCCTTTAATTCATCCGGTTACCCTTTCCCGTCAGCAGAACAAGCATACAAATGATATGAATTATCATTAGCGTTTACATTCAGTAAAAAATCCTTACAATACCCTCACGCAACGCTGACGAAGCGAAGTATTTCTCAGCGAACGATGAATAATTTCATTAGAAATTCAATTGGTTAATTACTTTCACTTCAATCCAGGAAAGGTTTACCTCATGGAAACGCCACGTTACAGCAAGCTCGCCGCTCTGGTCGTCGCCTCACTCAGCGCCACCGCCGCGCTGGCCGCGCCGCAGGATGACACCCAGGACACCATGGTCGTCACCGCCTCCGGCTTCCAGCAAAAAATTCAGGACTCCGCCGCTTCCATCTCGGTGATCCCACGCCAGCAAATTGAAGACAAGGCCTATCGCGACGTGACCGACGCGCTGAAAGACGTGCCGGGCGTGGTGGTCACCGGCGGCGCCAGCAGCAGTGACATCAGCATCCGCGGCATGTCCTCCAAGTACACGCTGATCCTGGTGGACGGCAAGCGCGTTGACACCCGCGGTACCCGTCCGAACAGCGACAACGCCGGCATCGAACAGGGCTGGCTGCCGCCGATGGAAGCCATCGAGCGTATCGAAGTGGTGCGCGGGCCGATGTCTTCGCTGTACGGTTCCGACGCCATGGGCGGCGTGATCAACGTCATCACCCGCAAGACCTCCCGCACCGAGTGGAAAGGCTCGCTGCACGGCGACGCCACCCTTCAGGAAAACCGCGATTCCGGCGATCTGTTCCAGACCAACGCCTACGCCTCCGGCCCGCTGATTGAAGGCCTGCTCGGCGTGCGGGTCAACGGCTTGCTGTCGCGCCGCGCCGAAGATAAAATCGCCAACGGTTACAACGAACAGCGCATGCGCAGCGGCACCGCGGTGTTCACCCTGACGCCGGACGAGAAAAACGAATTCGACTTCGAAATCGGCCGCTCGCTGCAGGATCGCAACAGCACACCGGGCAAATCGGTGGTGGCAGAGCGTTGCAGCAAAGGCAAGTGCAAACCTACCTCTCGCAGCGAAGATCTCTACACGCGCACCAACTACTCGCTGACCCACAACGGTTATTACGACTTCGGCAACTCCACCAGCTACGTTCAGCGGGAAGAGACCAATAACCCGGGTCGCAAGATGAAGATGTATAACACCATCTTCAACACCCAGAACCAGTTCGAGCTGGGTTCCCATATGCTGAACCTCGGCGGCCAATACCGCTATGAGAAATTGGGCGACAGCGGCAACCAGCTGAGCTCGGCGAAAGACGTCAACCAGCTGACGCGCTGGAGCTGGGCGCTGTTCGCCGAAGACGAATGGGCGCTGACCAACGACTTCAGCCTGACCAGCGGCATCCGTATGGACCGCGATCAGAACTTCGGCAGCCACTGGTCGCCGCGCATGTACGGCGTCTGGCACCTGACCGAGCAGTGGACGATGAAAGGCGGCGTCTCCGCCGGCTACCGTTCGCCGGATCTGCGCCAATCCTCCGCCAGCTGGGGCCAGGTCACCGGCGGCGGCGTGCGTAACGGCATCATCGTCGGCAACCCGGATCTGCAGCCGGAGAAGAGCCTGAGCGAAGAGATCGGCCTGATGTGGGATAGCCTGAAAGGCGTCAACGCCGGCGTGACGGTCTTCAACACCGACTTCAAGAACAAGATCACCGAAGTACGCCGCTGCGAAGACACGCCGGACTGCAAGATCGGCAACGATGTCTATGACTTTATCAGCGATCGCGTCAACGTCGACAAAGCCAATATGCGCGGCGTAGAGGCCACCTTCGGCTGGCAGATCAACAAAGACTGGAAGTGGAACACCAACTACACCTACACCGCTTCCGAACAGAAGAGCGGCGACTTCCAGGGTAAGGCGCTCAACCAGATGCCGAAGCACATGCTCAACACCGTGCTGGACTGGCAGGCCACGCAGGACCTCAGCCTGTGGTCGCGCGTCAACTTCCGCAGCCGCACCTCTGACTACCTGAGCCGCACGTCGATGGAGACCAGCACCCCATCCTACACCTTTGTCGATGCGGGCCTGAGTTATCAGGCGGCGAAGAACCTGCAGCTGACCGGCGGGGTTTACAACATCCTCGACAAAACCGTGGATTACGACCACTACCGCACCACGCTGGACGGCCGCCGTTACACCGTCGGCATGACCTACAACTTCTGATGCCCCTGGGCGCGCGCTGCGCGCCCTTTTCATTCCATCACCGTGAGGAAGCCCCATGAGATTACGCCGCTCCCCCCTGATGATCGCCCTGCTGGCCGCGATGGCGCTGGCGGGTTGCCACAGCAAAACCGACGCGCCGGTGGCGCCGGCCACCGTCAACGTCCAGCACCTGAACGGCAGCACCGAGGTGAAAAAGCACCCGCAGCGCATCGTGGTGCTGGATTACGCCTCGCTTGAAGCGCTGCAGCTGTTGGGCGTCGAGCCGCTGGCGCTGCCCGGCAACCGCAAGAACTTGCCGGATAATCTGAAGCGTTATCAGGATGACAAATACCTCAATGCCGGCACCCTGTTCGAGCCGGATATGGCCGTGCTGCGCGCCGCCAAGCCGGATCTGATCCTGATCGCCGGCCGGGCGTCCAAAGCCTATGACGAGCTGAACGCGCTGGCGCCGACGCTGAACATGTCCGTCGATCCGCAGGATCAGCTGGGCAGCCTGAAACAGCGCACGCTGCAGCTGGGCGAGCTGTTCGATAAGCGGCAGCAGGCGCAGGCGGCGGTCGATAAGCTGGATGCGCAGATCGCGGCGGTCAAACCACAGGCCGCTCAGGCCGGGCGCGGGCTGGTGGTGCTGTTCTCCGGCGGCAAGATCAGCGCCTACGCCCCCAAGAGCCGTTTCAGCTTCGTCTATGACGCCCTCGGCTTCTCGTCTGCGCTGCAGTCCGACGAAAAAGACGTGCGCGGCAACAAGCTGACGCCTGAGCAGGTGGCCAAACTGAATCCGGACTGGCTGTTCGTTATCGACAGAGACGCCGCGACCGGACGGCCGAACGCGGTGGCACCGCAGAAAATCCTTACCGGTACCGCGCTGAAGAAAACCACGGCGGTGAAAAAAGGCCAGGTGGTTTACCTGCCGGCGGCCGAGGTGTATCTGTCCGGCGGCATCGTCACCGCCCAGCACGTCGTCGAACGCGTGAGCGAGGCGCTGAACCACACTGCGCGATAAAGAAAGCCCGGCGATGCCGGGCTTTTTCTTGGGTTAAATCGTCGGCTGGTTTACCAGGCCGTCTATCAGCACCTGCGGCGTGCCCTGCGAGCAGCGTTCGATGCGCCCGCGCACGCCGTAGACCCGTGCCAGGCTCTGCGGCGTAATCACCTGCTCCGGCGCACCGTCGGCGATCAGATCGCCATCCTGCAGCATCAGCACGTGGTCGCCGTGGCGCAGCGCGATGTTGATGTCATGCACTACCACCACCGTCACGATATTGCGCTTGCGGGTTTCGCGGCGCACCAAATCCATCACGTGGAACTGATAGTTGAGATCGAGCGCGCTCAGCGGCTCATCCAGCAGCAGCAGCGAGGGCTGACGGATCAGCGACTGCGCCAATCCCACCAGCTGTTTCTGGCCGCCGGACAGTTGATCGAGGTAGCTCAGCGCCAGGTGCGCGATGCCCAACTGCTCCAGCAGGGCCATCACTTCCGCTTCGCTGCCGGCGTTGCTGCGGCCGCCCGAGGCGCGCTGCGCCACGATGATCGACTCCAGCACGTGCAGATGCACCCCGGCGGGCAGCGACTGCGGCAGATAGACCACTTTCTCCGCCCGACGGGCGAACGGCATCTGCATCAGATCGCCGTCGTCCAGCCACAGCTTGCCCTGCGCCGGGTTCAGCCCGGCCAGCGAGCGCAGCAGCGTCGATTTGCCGCTGCCGTTCGGCCCCAGCAGCACGGTGATTTGCCCCCGTGGCAGCATCGGCACCGAGAGATCGTCGATCACCGGGCGCTTCGGGTAGCCCGCCGAGAAGTTTTCTATTCGTAAGCCCTGGATCATACGTTCCCCCGGTGGCGCAGAATAATGCTCAGGAAGAACGGCACCCCGACCAGCGACGTGACGATGCCCACCGGAATGATCACCCCGGGCACCAGATTTTTCGACGCCACCGAGGCCATCGACAGCACCAGCGCGCCAATCAGCGCGCTGGCCGGCAGATAGAAGCGGTGATCTTCGCCGAAGATCATGCGGGCGATGTGCGGCGCCACCAGGCCGATAAAGCCGATCGGCCCGACGAAGGCCACCGCCAGCGCCGAGAGAATGCTGATGCGCAGCAGCGTGGCCAGCCGCAGACGGCGCACATCGATACCGAAGCTCACCGCCCGATCTTCACCCAGACGCAGCGCGGTCAGTTTCCACGAGCTCATCATCGACAGCGGCAGCAGCACGGCGAATACGCCGAACAGGATGCCCAGCTTGTCCCACGAGGCGCGCGCCAGGCTGCCCATGGTCCAGAATACCAGCCCCTGCAGCGTGTCCTCGCTGGCGATGAACTGCATCATCGATACCAGCGCGTTGAAGGTAAACACCAGCGCGATGCCGAACAGCACCACGCCGGAGGTGGCGACCCGCGTCCAGCGCGTGATGCCGTCGAGCATCAGCGCGGCGAACAGCGCAAAGATAAAGGCGTTGGCGGAGATGAACCACTGATCGGGAATACCCGGAATGCCGATGCCGAGCACGATCGCCAGCGCGGCGCCAAAGGCCGCGGCGGAAGACACGCCGAGGGTAAAGGGGCTGGCCAGCGGGTTATTCAGGATGGTCTGCATTTCCGCCCCGGCCAGGCCGAGCGCAAAGCCCACCACCACCGCCATCAGCGCGTAAGGCAAGCGGATGTCCCAGACGATGACCCGCGTGCCGGCATCGGCCGCGGCGGGATCGAGCAACGTTTGCCATAAGGACGACAGCGACAGCCCGGACGGCCCCATGGTGAAATCCAGCAGCAGCGAGCCCAGGATTGCCAGTGCCAACGCGCCCATCATCAACAGGCGATGGCGAAGAATATGCTGATAACGCCCCATCACGCCGGCGTCGGGTTGCCCCTTGGCTTCAGTCATGGGATCGGTGGATACGCTCATTAGTTAGGATACCTGTTACAACCATCATGACAGCGGCGCGAAAGCGTCCGCCGTAAACCGGAAAGCGCGCGGCGACAGCCTGCGCGCAGCCGTTAACAATAAAGCAAACGATAATACTTATCAATCATATCAATAGGTGAAAACGGCGTTATGAAAATGTAATAAATTGTTTTCTATCGCCATTTTTCATCCCCTCGCCTTTACCCCGCCAACGGCCATTAGGTTCATTATTCTGAAAGTTATTCCTGATCCGACCAGACTCTGACAAATAACGAAAAAACCACTTAGAATCCAAAAGCACAGCACCGCGCGTGCAAAAAACCTTCAGGCCGCCGCAAGAGCGGCCTTTATTAACGAGGCTGTAATGAGAAGTCCATCTCCGGCGGTAACGCCCAAACGCCCGGCGCTGCTGAACTGGCTGTTGTACAGCCCGCTGCACGCCGACGACGAGCCGTTTCAACGCCAGCTGCGGCTCACGCTGACGCCCTCTCCCCTCACCCCCTGGCTGAATGCCGTGGGGCCGGCGGCGCTGTTGGTGGGGTACGCCTGGCTGAACCAGCGGCTGGTCGGCATCGGCTTGCTGCTGCTGCTGTTGCTGTTAACCGCCGGACGCGCCGGGTTGGCGCGGCGGCGCCAACCCGCCTGGCCGGACGCCATGCTGGTGACGGTGTTGCTGTGGATGCTGCTGGTCGGCGCCAGCGCCGCGCTGGCGATGCTGTCAGGCCGCTTCGTTTTAATCCTGTTCGCCGGGCTGACGATCACCGCCCTGGCCTGCTGGCTGATGCAGCGCCACGCCGCCGCGCCGCGCTTCGCACTGCTTGAGGTGATCGCGCTGACGCTGCCCTACCTGCTGGCGGCGCCGTTGTCGCGCGTGCAAAACCTGTTTGTCCTGGCGGACCTCGCGCCGCTGTGGCTGGTGCTGGCCCATGGCATGATCGCTCGCTACCACCGCCAACGGGTACAGCACGTCACGCTGGCTTGGGAGAAGCAGCAGGCGTCGCACCGCGATCGCCTGACCGGCTTCCTCAACCGAGCGGGCGGCGAGGTGGTGATGCGCAGCATCTGCCGCCCCGCAGCGGCGCAGACGATCTCCCACCTGTTCATTCTTGAGTTCGGTCCGCTGGCTGCGCTCTACCAAAGCCACGGCGTCCAGATTGGCGATGACGTGCTGCGCACCGTCGGCGAGCGCCTCAAGACGCTGATCCGCCCCAGCGACTACGTCTGCCGCTATACCGGCGGCCTGTTTTTGATACTGGTGCATGATCTGCCCTACGGCGCGGAAAGCGAGTTCCTCGCGCGTATCGTGCCGCCGCTGGAGGCGCCCTACGATTTTGGCGCGTTCGGCGAGGTGAACATGCAGCTCAACGCCGGCATTTTGGCGCTGACGCAGGATTATGCGACGGTGGAAGATTTGATGAGCTCGGCGCAGCAGGCGCTGGCGGAAGCCAAAGGCGGGAAAAAGTAAAACCACACGCGGCGGGAACCCCCGCCGCGTCTCACTCTCCGAAAATTACTTCACGTCCATCTTCGGGAATTCCATTTCGCTGTACTTCACGACGCGGGTGCCGCGCGACAGCTTGTAACCAAACCAGATCAGCAGGAACAGCGGAATGCCGATGTAGGTCGCGGTCACGCCGTACCAGTCGATCTTGTCTTGCAGGAAGGCCTGGTAGTTCTGGCCCAGGGTAATGATCAGGCACAGCACGAAGGCGAAGATCGGCCCCAGCGGGAAGAACCCGGAACGGTACGGCAAGTCGTTCAGATCGCGCCCCTGCAGCATGTAACCGCGACGGAAGCGATAGTGGCTGATAGCGATGCCCAACCAGGCGATGAAACCGGTCATACCCGAGGTATTCAGCAGCCACAGGTAAACCGACTGGTTGCCGAACATCGACGTCAGGAAGCACAGCCCGGCCACCACGCAGGTCGCGTACAGCGCGTTGCGCGGCACGCCGCCTTTCGACAGCTTGGCGAAGATGCGCGGCGCCTTGCCTTCCGACGCCAGGGTGAACAGCATGCGGGTAGAGGCGTACATGCCCGAGTTACCGGCCGACAGCACCGCCGTCAGGATCACCGCGTTCATCACCGCCGCCGCCGACAGCAGGCCGGCATGCTGGAACACCAGGGTGAACGGGCTGACGCTGATGTCCTTCACGTCGTTGCGCAGCAGGCTCGGATCGGTATACGGAATAATCAGGCTGATGATCAGAATGGCGAAGATATAGAACAGCAGGATACGCCAGAACACCTGACGCACCGCG
The DNA here is from genome assembly GCF_016805595.1 of Serratia sp. 4542. NCBI lineage: Bacteria > Pseudomonadati > Pseudomonadota > Gammaproteobacteria > Enterobacterales > Yersiniaceae > Serratia > Serratia sp. 4542. The sequence continues at coordinate 301,228 of NZ_RXKV01000011.1, read as the reverse complement.
CGCGGGATGTTTTTACCCGGGTTTTCCGATTCACCGGCCGCGATACCGATGAGCTCGGTGCCCTGGAACGAGAAGCCGACGATCATGGCCACGCCGATCATCGCCGAGAAGCCACCGGCGAACGGCGCGTCCCCTATCGTCCAGTTCTGCCAGCCGGCGTGCTCGCCGCCCTTCAGAATGCCGACGATCATCAGCACGCCGACGGCGATGAAGATAATCACGGTGCTGACCTTGATCAGCGCGAACCAGTATTCCGCCTCGCCGAACCCTTTCACCGAAATGTAGTTCAGCAGGAACATCAGGCCGAGGAACAGCGCGCTCCAGATCCAGCCGGGGGTGTCCGGGAACCAGTAGCTCATCACCAACTGCGAGGCCACCAGGTCAACGGCGATGGTCACCGCCCAGTTGTACCAGTAGTTCCAGCCCAGCGCGAAGCCGAAGCCTTCTTCCACGTATTTGGCGCCGTAAGTGGAGAATGAACCGGAGACCGGCATAAAGGCCGCCAGCTCGCCCAGGCTGGTCATCAGGAAGTACACCATCAAACCGATCAGCGCGTAAGACAACAGCGCCCCGCCGGGGCCTGCCTGAGAAACCGTGGCCCCCGAGGCGACGAACAGGCCGGTGCCGATGGAGCCGCCGATGGCGATCATGGTCAAATGCCGGGCTTTCAGCTCGCGGCGCAATCCGGGTGCTTGCTGCCCCGATGTTTTTATATCCTGCTGAGCCATTCGTACCCTATCTGCTCTTTGAAAAATGAGGGCGGATTGTAACAAATACCCGCCGGTGAACTAGCAACATTGCACTGATATAAGATAGCTTCATAATTCAGAGGCAATTATTAGCCGCGGCCCTTATGGCCTTACTTACTCTCATTAATGTGAGCGCGCGCAGGTTTTTATGCTTTTTCCGGCCTGCGCGGCAGCAGAGGGCGTGACGCGCTGCCGATTACAGCGCGCAATAGCTGAGAAAACGCTGTAATGCGTTGGAAATGTGCTTTTGCCGATGGCGGATCAGGTACAGGGTGCGCCGCAGCGGCGGCAGCGGTACCGGCAGTTCTACCAGCGCGCCGCTGGCCAGCTGTTCCGCCACCACCCGCCGCGACAGGCAGCTGATGCCGATGCCGTGCCGCACCGCGTGCTTGATAGCCTCCGAGTTGCCGAGCTCCATCACCAGCTGGAAGTGCGGCAGGTGCGCCAACAGCAGATGATCCAGCACCTCGCGGGTGCCCGAACCGCGCTCGCGCAAGATCCACGGCGCATTGGCCAACGCCTCGAGCGTCGGCGGTTGACGGGTCAGCGGGTTGTCCGGCGCAGCGAACACCACCAGCTCGTCCTCCAGCCACGGCTGCGTCACCAGCTCCGGCATATGGCAAGGCCCTTCGATCAGCCCCAGATCGACGCGGAAATCTGCCACCGCCACGATCACGTCCTGGCTGTTGCCGACGTTCAGCTCCAGCGGCGTGGCCGGAAAGTCCCGGCGGTAACGGGCGATCATCTCCGGCAGCATGTAGTTGCCGATGGTGCTGCTGGCGGCGATGCGCAGCGCCCCGCCGTCATGGCGAAACAGCTGCTCGATTTCCCCCGCCTGCTCCAGCAGCGCCAGCGCCTTGGGATACAGCAACCGGCCGTGCTCGTTGATCACCAGCCGTTTGCCGACGCGATCGAACAGCTGCACGCCCAGTTGCCCCTCCAGATCCGCCAGCGCCGCGCTGACCGCCGACTGCGACAGCGCCAGCACCACCGAGGCCTGAGTGGTCGAACCGCTTTTCAGCACTTCGGTGAAGACTTCCAGTTGACGCAACGTGATATGCATAGCCGTCCCGGTAGTGAAAAAGGGTTCTGCCAGAGAACCACAAAATGATGTCAACATGATGTGGGTAGCCCGGCGAGGCTACCCGGTTTACGGCCAATTCGGCGCGTTACTTGCCCAAGGCGACCAGCTGCACCGCCGCGGCCAGCACCGCCTCGCGCGGCGTGCCGGCTTCGTCCCGCTGTATTAATTGCAGCATCGCCACCAGGCGATCGCGATCGACCACCTTGTTTTCTTCAATCAACCGCCGCACCGCGCGCCCCACTTCCTGGTCTATCTGCTCTCTGCGTTGATCGTCGGTATCCATCGCCTGCTCCTGTTCAGTTGGAAAGTTGACGGCGGCTCGCCGCTCCTCCTCACCCTAGCCGCAATGCGGCTTTATGCCAATGCCTGACGCCATACCACTTATTCAGATAGGTTATAAATATATAATCAATTTCTCTTTTATTCAGCCCAAACGTACTCTTAGCAGCAAGAAACAGACTGAAGGACTGACTTTTATGGCGACTGATACCACTCACACTTATCCCGAGCGACGCTTTCCGCTGTTCGGCCTGCCGCGCCTGGTGCCGGGGCTGGCGCTCACCGGCGCGCTCACCGCGCTGGCCGTCTGGGCCGGCGACATTCCCTGGGTGGCGGAGCTGGGCCTGGGGGCGCTGACGCTGGCGATCCTGTTCGGCATTCTGGTGGGCAACACGCTGTATCCCCGCTGGCAAACCGTTTGTCACGGCGGCGTACAGCTGGCCAAACAACGCCTGCTGCGTCTGGGCATTATCCTTTACGGCTTCCGCCTGACCTTTCAGCAAATCGCCGACGTGGGCGCCAGCGGCATCATCATCGATGCGCTGACCCTGACCACCACCTTCCTGCTGGCCTGCTGGCTCGGCAAGAAAGTGTTTGGCATCGACAGCCAGACCGCGATGCTGATCGGCGCCGGCAGCAGCATTTGCGGCGCGGCGGCGGTGATGGCCACCGAGCCGGTGCTGAAGGCCGACTCCAGCAAAGTGGCGGTGGCGGTCTCGACCGTGGTGGTGTTCGGCACCCTGGCGATCTTCGCCTACCCATGGCTGTATCAGCTGAATGAACACTTCCAGTGGCTGCCGTTCAGCCAGGAAACCTTCGGCATCTACGCCGGCTCCACCATCCACGAAGTGGCTCAGGTGGTTGCGGCCGGGCACGCCATTGGGCCGGACGCCGAAAATGCGGCGGTGATCGCCAAGATGATCCGCGTGATGATGCTGGCGCCGTTCCTGCTGCTGCTGTCGGGCTACATCAGCCGCGGCAGCGCAGGCAAGGCGGAAAAATCCGCCATCACCATTCCGTGGTTTGCCGTGCTGTTTATCGCCGTCGCCGGGCTGAACTCCTTCAACCTGCTGCCGGCCACGCTGGTGCACCATCTGATCACCGCCGACACTTGGATGCTGGCGATGGCGATGGCGGCGTTGGGGCTGACCACCCACATCAGCGCCGTGCGCCAGGCCGGGATGAAACCGATTCTGTTGGCCACGCTGCTGTTCGTCTGGCTGCTGGTCGGCGGCGGCGCGATAAACCAGCTGGTGCAACACTGGCTCTAATCATCCCCTTCAGCGGCCCGCTTCGGCGGGCCGCCGCTTTTCATCATTCAATCCGCCCGCCATCAATGCCATAATGTCACCGATAACACAGGAGAATGAAGATGAAGTTTGTCGGTGCACATGTCAGCGCGTCAGGCGGCGTGGATCAGGCGGTTATCCGCGCGCACGAATTGGAGGCGACCGCGTTCGCCCTGTTCACCAAAAATCAGCGTCAATGGAAGGCCGCGCCGCTGGCCGCCGACGTGATCGATAAGTTCAAGAGCGCCTGCGCGCAGTACGGCTTCGGGCCGGGGCAAATCCTGCCGCACGACAGCTACCTGATCAACCTGGGCCACCCGGTGGCCGAGGCGTTGGAAAAATCGCGCGAGGCGTTTATCGACGAGTTGCAGCGCTGCGAACAGCTGGGGCTGACGCTGCTGAACTTCCACCCGGGCAGCCACCTGCTGCAAATCGATGAAGACAAGTGCCTGGCGCGCATCGCCGAATCGATCAACATCGCGCTGGACAAAACCGCCGGCGTGACGGCGGTGATCGAAAACACCGCCGGCCAGGGCAGCAACCTGGGCTTCAAATTCGAACATCTGGCGGCGATCATCGACGGCGTGGAAGACAAGAGCCGCGTCGGCGTTTGCATCGACACCTGCCACGCCTTCGCCGCCGGATACGATCTGCGTACCGAAGAAGAGTGCGAGCGCACTTTTAAGCAGCTTGGCGACATCGTCGGTTTCAACTACCTGCGCGGCATGCACCTGAACGATGCCAAGAGCGAGTTCAACAGCCGCGTCGACCGCCACCACAGCCTGGGAGAGGGCAACATCGGCAAAACGGTGTTCAGCTACATCATGCGCGATCCGCGTTTCGACAATATCCCGCTGATTCTGGAAACGGTAAATCCGGATATCTGGGCGGAAGAGATCGCCTGGCTGAAGGCGCAGCAGTAACCCACCTCTGGCCGCTCGCCTAGGCGCGAGCGGTTTCCCCCACCGCGTGCTCCGCCGCCAACATGGCGCTGAACTGGCGCAGCGTCTCTTCATCCAGGCCCGCAGCCCTGAACACGGCGGCGGTAAAGCTGACCGGTGCCGATCCCGGTGCCGTAATGACACGGTCATCCACGACGGCGGCGGCGCTCGCAACGAAATGGCTCTGCCCGGTGTAGCCCTCAGCATGGCGCGTCAAAAACCCGGCATCGTTGGAAGTATGCGCCCTGCCGTTCAACAGGCCGGCCCGCGCCAACGCCAACGTTCCACCGCAAATGCCCGCCAGGGTTGCGCCGCGTTGAAACTGCTCGTTGAGCAACGCGCTGATATCCGGTGCCCGTTCGGTTTCCCATAGAGTGCCACCGACCACCACCAGCACCTCGGGGCGCCAATCCGCCAATTCGGCCACGCCTTTTTCAACCTCTACCGTCAGCCCGCCCTGTGAGCGAAACTTTCCGACCTGCGGCGCAAAAAACGCTACCTCCAGCCCATAAAACGGGCCGCCAACGCCGGCAATCAGCGCGTATTCCCAATCGGCGAAACCGGATGCCAGTACGATCGCCACTTTTTTAGCCACGAATGAATCTCCTTGAGTCATTCCTTGTTCGCATGAACAAAGTCGCGCTGTCAGCTTAGAAAGCGTTGTGGCTTTTGGCCAGGGATAAATCGTGCTAACTGCCTCAACCACAAACAAAAACGCGCAACCCAGGGCTGCGCGTTTTGGCGATACCGACGTCAGTTACGCCGCGGCGGCGACCGACGTTTCAGCACGCTTCAGCAGGGCATAAGCCACGCCCGCCAGCAGGGTACCGGCGGCGATCGCCACCAGATACAGCAGCACCGGCGTGATTGCACCCGGGATCAGCAGCACGAACAGCCCGCCGTGCGGCGCCATCAGTTTGGCACCGAACGCCATCGACAGCGCACCGGTCAGCGCACCGCCGGCGATGCAGCAAGGCAGCACGCGCATCGGATCGCGGGCGGCGAACGGGATCGCCCCTTCAGAGATAAAGCACAGGCCCAGCACCAGCGCCGCTTTGCCGCCTTCCCGTTCGGATTTCTCGAACTTGTGGCGCGCCAGCAGCGTCGCCAGCCCCATCGCCAGCGGAGGCACCATGCCGGCGGCCATGATCGCCGCCATTGGCGCATACACCGAGGAGCTGAGCAGCGCCACGCCAAAGGCGTAGGCCGCTTTGTTCACCGGGCCGCCCATGTCGGTACACATCATCGCGCCGAGAATCGCCCCCAGCAGCACCGCGTTGGCGGTGCCCAGCGACTGCAGCCAATGGGTCAGGCCTTCCATGATTTTCGCCACCGGCGTGCCGACTACGTAAATCATGATGAGGCCGGTGATCAGGCTGGCGACCAGCGGAATGATCAGGATTGGCTTCAGCGCTTCCATACTTTGCGGCAGGCGCAGCTTGCTGCTGATCGCCTTGGCGACGTAACCCGCCAGGAAACCGGCGATGATGCCGCCGAGGAACCCGGCGCCGGTGCTCACGGCCAGCATGCCGCCGATCAGGCCCGGCGTCAGGCCCGGGCGATCCGCGATGGAGAAGGCGATGAAACCGGCCAATACCGGCACCATCAGCGCAAAGGCGGAGCCGCCGCCGATCTGCATCAGCGCCGCCGCCAATGTGCCTTTGACTTCAAACGCCTTGATGCCGAACACGAACGACAGCGCGATACACAGACCGCCGGCCACCACCATCGGCAGCATGTAGGACACGCCGGTCAGCAGGTGGCGATACGGGCCGTTGCCCTCTTTCTTTTTACCCGCCGGCGCCGCACTGCCGCGCTGCTGCGGCTGGAACACCTCGGCCTCGGCCAGCGCCTTGTCCAGTTCCTGGGCGGTTTTCTTCAGCGCCAGGCCGGTGGAAGTGCGGTACATCGGCTTACCGGCAAACTTATCCAGATCCACCTCGATATCCGCCGCGACGATCACCAGATCCGCCGCCGCCACTTCTTCCGGGGTGATGGCGTTGCCTGCGCCGACGGAGCCGCGCGTTTCCACCTTCACCCACCAGCCGCGTTTCTTCGCTTCGCTTTCAATGGCTTCGGCCGCCATAAAGGTGTGCGCCACGCCGGTTGGGCAAGCGGTGATCGCCACGATGCGTTTTTGCCCATCGGCTTTCACCGGCGCCGCCTGCGGTGCCTGATAGGTTTCAGCTTCGGCCTTGGCGCGCGCCAGAAAAGCCTCCGGCTCACGCACCGCCTGCTCTACGTCGCCCACATACACCAATTTGCCGTTCAGCCCGGCGTCAGCAGGGGCAGACTGCCCCGCCACCGCCACCAGTTCGGCGTCCTGCAGCGACTCGACCAGCGTCAGGCCGGTTTTGGCCGCGGCAGCCTCCAGCATGCGTTTCGCCAGGTGGCCTCGGGCCTGCCCCAGCGAACTGTCTACCATCAGCAGCGTTTTCATTCTGCCTCCTGCTATTGATTGAAAGGTTTCAGATCGACGCGCGCCATCATCGCGGCCAACTGGGGACGATCGGTCACGCCGACGTTGCTCTGGCTGACCGCCAGCGCCGCTACCGCCGTGGCCAGACGCAGGGTATGTTCACTGGATTCGCGCATCAGCAGGCCGTAAATCAGGCCCCCTACCATCGAATCGCCGGCGCCCACGGTGCTGACCACCTCACAGGACGGCGGTTTGGCGATCCAGGCGCCGGACGCGTTAACCCACAGCGCGCCTTCCGCGCCGAGGGAGATCACCACGTGGGCGATGCCCTGTTCGCGCAGCGCATGCGCGGCCTCGACCACGTCCGCCAGCGTCGGCAGCGGGCGGCCGGCCCAGATTTCCAGCTCGCGGCGGTTCGGCTTCACCAGCCACGGCGAGGCCTTCAGCCCGGCGACCAGCGCTTCGCGGCTGCTGTCGAAAATGATGCACGGGCACTTGGCGCGCAGCTGGGTCATCCAGTCGGTAAAGGCATCGGGATCGACGCCGGCCGGCAGGCTGCCGCTCACCGCCACCATGTCGAACTGGCCCAGCCAGCTCAGCGAGTCGCTGACGAAGCGATCCCAATCCTGCGGCGTCACTTCAAAACCGGAGAAGTTGAAGTCGGTCACTTCACCGTCTTTTTCCGTCAGCTTGACGTTGATGCGGGTGCGGCCCGGCACCACCTGGAAGCGGTTGGCGATCCCCAGATCGCTGAACAGCAGCTGGAAACCGTCCTGATTGTCTTTGCCCAGGAAACCGCCGACGGTGACGTCGATGCCCAAATCCTTCAACACTTTGGCGACGTTGATACCCTTACCGGCGGCGTGCAGGCCGGCGGTTTTTACCCGGTTGACTTCCCCGCGCTCGATCTGCGGGCAGAAACCCACCAGATCGTACGCCGGGTTCAAGGTGATCGTTGCTACTCTTCTGCTCATGCTGCGCCCTCGCCCAGTCCTTCATTAATCGCTTCGCCGATCGCCTTCAGCGCGGCTTCAGCATCTTCTCCATTGGCGGTAAAGCGCAGGTGATGCCCTTTCTTCACGCCCAGCGCCACCACCTTCATCAGGCTGCGCCCGTTGGCCGGCTTACCGCTGCCGTCCAGGTTGGTGACGGTGATGTCACTGTTGAAACTTTTGATCACGTTGACCAGCGCCGTGCCCGGCCGTGCGTGCAGGCCGTGCTCGTTGCGGATCACAAACTCGGCGCTCAGCACGCTGCTCTCCTCGGCCACTTCGCTGGTCAGCAGCGCCAGCACCCCGGCGGCATCCGCCTTCAGCAGGCGTTCAGCTTTGTTGGCCAGCAGCAGGTCGCTGAGGTAGTTGAGCACCGCCAGCGGCTGCGCATCGGCGACCGACACCGTCAGCAGCAGCGCCACCGGCTCGCCGTCTTCCACGAAAGCGTGCGCCGGACGGCTGACGGTGGCCGCGCTGGCCAGGTTGCCTTCGACGCTGTCGCTCAGCCAGATGCCCTGCCCCAGGTTCAGCGGCTTGCGGGTGATAGCATCGCTGACGAACTGCGCGTTGACCGCGCCGGCCTTTTGCAGCCGGCCGGCGTTCAGCGCCTGCAGCGTCATCAGGCTGTCGGCCGCGACGTCGAGCGCAATCAGCGAAACGTCAAACTGGAATTCGGCGCTCTGCTGTTCGCCCATCAGCAGGCTGCGCAGCTCTTCCGCGGAGGTGGTTTTCGCCAGCCGCTCCGCCACGCTGTCATCGCTCAGCACGTGCGTGAGCTGGCGCAGCAGCGCCAAATGCTCGTCGGAGCGGGCGGCGATGCCGATCGCCACATAGGCGGTCTGGCCTTCGCCCCAGGCGATGCCCTGCGGGAACTGGAATACCTGCACACCGGTTTTCAGCACCAGATCGCGGGTATCGGTGGTGCCGTGCGGAATGGCGATGCCGTTGCCCAGATAGGTGGACGTCTGCAGTTCGCGCTGCAGCATGCCGTCCACGTAACCGGCGCTGACGCAGCCCGCTTCGGTCAGGGCGGCGGCCACCTGGCGGATGGCCTCCTGCTTACCGTCGGCAGCGGCGCCCAGATGAATGTCTTGCGGTGACAACTGGAACATGATTCTCCTCTCCTGCTGAATTGAATCGTTTCAGCTTCATTGAGAAAAAGGAGCGTTACCCGCTCGCCACAAGCGGCCGGATAACGCTGAAACGTTTCAAGGAGTGTGTAAGCAGCGCAAGGTGAAAGCAAGCTTTCTCCCTTTTGCCATTGCAGATTTTTGAGCTTACGCACACTTTCGCCGGCGCATTGGTCAGCGCCGGGGCAAAATGACATACTGTGCTGAAACTTTGCTGACGGAGAAAAGCATGAACGTAGTGACGGGCGTCGGGGTGATCATCGTCAACCCGCAGGGCGAGATTTTGTTGGGCAAACGCTGCGGCCCGCACGCGCCCTTTTGGTCGATCCCCGGCGGGCATCTGGATACCGGCGAAACCTTCGAGCAGTGCGCCCAGCGCGAAATCGCCGAAGAGACCGGGTTGCTCATCGCTCCGCCGCGCTTCGTTGGCGTCAGCAACAATCTGCAAACCTGGCGCGCCGAAGGCAAACACACGGTGTCCATCTGCCTGCAAGTGGAACATCCCGGCGGCAGCGCCGAGTTGAAAGAACCCGAAAAGTGCGCCGAGTGGCGCTGGTGCGCGCCGGACGCCCTGCCGGAACCGCATTTCGAAGCCAGCCGCACCGCCATCCGCCTGTGGCTGAGCGGCCAGGCCTATGTGCCCACGGCCTGACCCATCGCGAGCGCGTGTTGCGCTCGCCTCCCCTGCCGCACTGCCCACCGCTATATAAATTAGAATATAACGCTATTTTTTGCGATATATGCCCTTTTTTTGACTACGGATAACCCTATGGGGTTAGCCCTCTTCTATTATTACCCCTGCAATCGACGTGGCATTCTGACCTCCGGTCGGCGGCCTTTTGGCAAGATTTTATTTTAAATTCATAATTATAAGCGGGTTTACCATGAGCAAAAAACTGACTGGCTTTGAAAAAAAGCGCCGGTGGGGGTGGCTATGGCTTTTGCTGCTGGGGATTATCCTCGGCGCGGCGCTGTTGGCCGGGACCGCCACCGTCTTCCATAAAACCAGCGATACCGCCTTCTGCGTTTCCTGCCACACCATGCAACAACCGCTGGCCGAATATCAGGGCAGCGTCCACTTCCAAAACACCAAGGGCATCCGCGCCGAGTGCGCCGACTGCCACGTGCCGCACCAGCCGATCGATTACCTGTGGACCAAAATCCGCGCGGTGAAAGACATTTATGGCGAGATGGTCGGCACCATCGATACGCCGGAAAAATACGAAGCGCACAAGCTGGCGATGGCGCAGTCGGTCTGGAAAACGCTGAAAGAGAACGACTCGGCCACCTGCCGCTCCTGCCACAGCTACGACGCCATGGACATCACCGCCCAGCGCCCTGAGGCGCGCCTGCAGCACCCGGTGGCGATCAAACAGGGCGAGACCTGCATCGACTGCCATAAGGGCGTGGCCCACATCCTGCCGGACATGAGCGGCGAAACCCAGGCCGGCGCCGCCGAGCTGGCTAAGGCCGCGGCGCTGACCGCACCGGACGCCGCCACCACCCTCTACACCATCGCCACCGAGCCGTTCTTCCTCGGCGCCAACGACAGCCATAACGCCGGCAACCTGATGCCGTCCACCGAAGTGCAGGTGGTTAAGCAGCAGGGCGACAAGGTGCTGGCCACCGTCAGCGGCTGGCAGCAGGACGGCGTCAGCGAAGTGTTCTACGCCGCGCAGGGCAAACGCATCCTCAGCGTGCTGCTGGGTGAAGACGCGCGCCAACAGCTGAAGACCGCCTCCACCCAGACCGATGCGGAAACCGGCCTGGTCTGGCATCAGGTTTCTCTGCAGGTGTGGCTGCCGCGTAAACAGTTGATCGACGATCAGCAAAAAATCTGGCGCTACGCCGCGGACATGATGTCAGCCAACTGCACCGGTTGCCACGGGCTGACCGCGCTCGATCGCTTCAACGCCAACCAATGGATCGGCGTCATCAAAGGCATGGCGCCGCGCACCTCGCTGACGCAGGAACAGCTGCGCGTGCTGACGCAATACGTACAAAAACACGCCAGCGACATGCCACCTGCCGCACCGGCCAAGCTTTAAGGGAGAAGCGCAATGAGCAACCAACAACCGTTAACAATGAGCCGCCGCCGCTTCCTGACCGGGGCCGCCGCGCTGGCCGCCGCCCCGCTGCTGGCTGGCTTATGGCCCAAAGCGGCGCTGGCGCAGGCCATCAGCGAAGCGCTGCCGCAGTTCATCGTCTTGCGTCAGGCGCAAAAAGGCATTCTGACCGGCGCCCACTGGGGTGCGTTCGAGGCCATCGTGCAGGACGGCAAGATGGTCGGCGTGCAGCCGGTGCAGGACGATCCGTATCCGAATGAGCTGATCACCATGGCGCCTTATCAGGTGCACGCCGAGAACCGCATCAAATACCCGATGGTGCGTAAAAGCTGGCTGGAGGGCGGCCCCGGCAGCCATACCGAGCTGCGCGGCCGCGACGAGTGGGTGCGCGTCAGCTGGGACAAAGCGACCGAGCTGGTGTGCAATGAGATCGTTCGCCTGCAAAAAGATCACGGGCCGCAGTCGATCTACGCCGGTTCCTACGGCTGGAAAAGCGTCGGCATGCTGCACAACAGCCGCACGCTGCTGCAGCGCCTGATGAACCTGACCGGCGGTTTCCTCGGCTACGCCGGCGACTACTCCACCGGCGCGGCGCAGGTGATCATGTCGCACGTGGTCGGTTCGATGGAGGTCTACGAACAGCAGACCGCCTGGCCGAACGTGATCGAGAACAGCGAGCTGGTGATCCTGTGGGGCTGCAACCCGATGGTCACGCTGAAAAACAGCTGGAACGTGCCGGATCACGTCGGCCAGACCGGCTTCGAGGCGCTGAAGAAGAAAGGCACCCGGGTGATCAGCATCGATCCGGTGCACAGCGACAGCGCCAAGTTCGTCAATGCGCAGTGGATCGCCCCGCGTCCTTATACCGACGGCGCCATGCTGATCGGCATCGCCCACACGCTGCTGACCGAGAAGCTGCATAACCCGGACTTCCTGAAAACCTACACCGTCGGCTTCGACAAGTTCCAGGCCTACCTGCTGGGCGAGAGCGACGGCGTGGCGAAAACCGCCGAATGGGCGGCCGACATCAGCGGCGTCGATGCCGACACGCTGCGCGGTCTGGCGCGCGAGATGGCGAAGCATCGCACCATGATCATGGGCGGCTGGGGCATTCAGCGCCAGCACCACGGCGAACAACAGCACTGGCTGCTGGTGACGGTGGCGGCGATGCTCGGCCAGATCGGCCTGCCGGGCGGCGGCTTCGGCTTCAGCTACCACTATTCCTCCGGCGGCAGCCCGACCGCCAAGGGCGGCATCATCGCCGGCATCTCCGCCGGCAACGCGCCGAAGAACTCCCCGGCGCCGATCCCGGTGGCGCGCATCGCCGAATGCCTGAGCAATCCGGGCAAAACCATCGACTTCAACGGTGCCAAGGTCACTTACCCTGAGGTGAAAATGGTGTATGTGGCGGGCGGCAACACCTTCCACCAGCATCAGGACACCAATAACCTGGTCAAAGCCTGGCAGCGGCCGGACACCATCGTGGTCAACGAGCCTTACTGGACCGCTACCGCCAAGCATGCCGACATCGTGCTACCGGCCACCACCAGCTACGAGCGCAACGATCTGGAAATGGGCGGCGACTATTCGCAGCTCTATGTGTTCCCGATGCATCAATGCGTGCCGCCGCAGCACGAGTCGCGCAGCGACTTCGACATCTTCTCGGCGATGGCGGCCAGGCTGGGCGTGCAGGAGGCCTTTACCGAGGGCAAAGACGAAACCCAGTGGCTGAAAGGCATGTACGACGACATGAAGAACCAGGCGCGCGCGGCCCGGGTGGCGCTGCCGCCGTTCGACATGTTCTGGCAATCCAACAACTACGTGCGCTTCCCGGTGCCGGAGGCCAACACGCAGTGGGTGCGCTTCGCCGACTATCGCGACAACCCGCTGTTGAACCCGCTGGGCACGCCGTCGGGCAAGATCGAGATCTACTCCGACGCCATCGCCAAAATGCATTACGAGGATTGCCCCGGCATCCCGACCTGGATGCCGCCGCACGAGTGGTATCGCGGGCCGGAAGCGGCCAAATATCCGCTGTCGCTCAATACCGCGCACCCGACCAACCGGCTGCACTCTCAGCTCGACAACACGCCGCTGCGCGAGAAATACGCGGTAGCGGATCGTGAAGCTATCCTGATCCATCCGCAGGACGCGCAGCCGCGCGGCATCAGCGGCGGCGATCTGGTGCGGGCGTTCAACGATCGTGGCCAGATCCTGGTGGGCGCGGTGGTCAGCGAAGACGTGCGACCGGGCGTGGTGCGCATCAGCGAAGGTGCCTGGTTCGATCCGGCCGATCCGGCGCAACCCGGCTCGCTGTGCAAGAACGGCAACGTCAACTGCCTGACCTTCGACATCGGCTCTTCCAGCCTGGCGCAGGGCAACTGCGGGCAGATGGCGCAGCTGCAGATCGAGAAGTATCGGGGGCCGGTATTGAAAAATACCGCGCACGCGGTGCCACAAGGCGCCTGATTTACCGGCAAGCAAAGGGGCGCGACGCGCCCCTGAGGTTGATGACAAACCTCATGTCATTGCCCGGTTTGCAGAAAGCAGCGGATAACAAACAGGGAAAATCAATGAATTGATTTTCGGCTGATGACCACAAAGGAGGAAAAACCACGTTTTTTCCTCCTTTGTCAACGGTCTGGGGGGCGCGACGCGCCCCTTTTTTCTCGTCGCCGCACGACATATCCGTTTACCCTTCGCCGCAAGGGAGCGGTTTGCGTTTCATTTCAACGGGCGTATGATGCGCGCGACCTTCCTTTTTCGACGAATTATCAACCACCATGCCGACTTCATCCGCAATAACGCGACGCGCGCCCGATCTCACTTCGCTGGCCTTTTTGGCGGTGGCGTTCCTGACCGGTATCGCCGGTGCGTTGCAAACCCCGACGCTGAGCCTGTTTCTGGAAACCGAGGTCAAGGTACGGCCGGCGCTGGTCGGGCTGTTCTTTACCGGCAGCGCGGTGATCGGCATTCTGGTCAGCCAGTTTCTCGCCGGCCGTTCGGATAAACAAGGCGACCGCAAATCGCTGATCTTCCTCTGCTGCATGCTGGGTGCGCTGGGGTTCACGCTGTTCGCCTGGAACCGCGACTATTACCTGCTGCTGATCGTCGGCGTGGTGCTCACCAGCTTCGGCTCCACCGCCAACCCGCAGATGTTTGCGCTGGCACGTGAGCATGCCGACCGTACCGGCCGCGAGGCGGTGATGTTCACCTCCATCATGCGCGCCCAGGTCTCCCTGGCCTGGGTCATTGGCCCGCCGATCGCCTTCGCGCTGGCGCTGGGCTTCGGCTTTAAGGCCATGTATCTGGCGGGCGCGGCGGCCTTTGTGCTGTGCGGCCTGCTGGTGTGGAAACGGCTGCCCTCGATGCCGAAAACCGCGGCGACGAACGCGCCCCTGGCCGCACCGCGGCAGCACCGCCGCGATTCGCTGCTGCTGTTCGTCGCCTGCACCCTGATGTGGACCGCCAACAGCATGTACCTGATCAACATGCCGCTGTACGTGGTGCACGAGCTGCGGCTACCGGAGCGGCTGGCCGGGATATTGATGGGCGCCGCCGCCGGGCTGGAGATCCCGGTCATGCTGCTCGCCGGACTGGCGGCGAAGCGCTGCGGCAAACGCCGCCTGATGCGCGGGGCGGTGGTCGCCGGCGTGCTGTTCTACTGCGGCCTGCTGTTTATCACCGGCAGCTGGCAGCTCATCGCCCTGCAGCTGCTGAATGCGGCGTTTATCGGCGTGCTGGCGGGGATCGGCATGCTCTATTTTCAGGATTTGATGCCCGGCCAGGCCGGCGCGGCCACCACGCTGTTCACCAACACCACCCGGGTGGGCTGGATCATCGCCGGCTCGATCGCCGGCGCGGTGGCGGAAATCTGGAACTACCATGCGGTGTTTTACGCCGCGCTGGCGATGACGGTGGGGGCCACGCTGTTCCTGTGGCGGTTGAAAGACGCTTAGGGCGCGGTGTCCGCTTCCAGCCTGGCGAGATAAATCAGCGCCTGATCGCGGTGATCGTGGCACATGTCGCGGCTCGGCTGCAGGCTGCCGCACACTTTCGGCCGCAGCGGCGAATGAAACAGACCGCAGCGCAGCTGCTCATCCAGGTGAATGCAGCGGGTATTGGCGGGCTTGCCGTTCGGCATGCCGGGGATCGGGCTGGATATTGACGGCGCGATACAGCAGGCGCCGCAGTCGCTGCGACAGTCCATCAGCGCTACTCCTGGTGGGCTGGGGAAAAGAAGCGCGACAATAGCAGCCGCGCGCGGCGGCCGCCAGCAGAATCCCTGCGCCCCGGCGATCTTTACACTCATCACCCTGCGCCGGCGTCATCGTATGGCGAATAAACGCCCAACACACCTTGATTTACAGATAAAAACGCGTGAAACGTGCAATTCCCCCGCTTTACATGCGCCATACACCCATGTACCATTGAGCTAGTACAAAAGAACCTCTTCCATCAGGAGCACGCATGTCTACGGACACCATCCAGAAGCTGGCCCGCCCTTCCGTCCTCGGCGGCGCGATGATCATTGCCGGAACCGCCGTTGGCGCCGGCATGTTTTCCATTCCGATCGTCACTTCCGGTGTCTGGTTCAGCGGCTCCGTCGCGCTGCTGGTGTATACCTGGGCCTGCATGTTGCTTTCCGGCCTGATGATCCTCGAAGCCACGCTGCACTATCCGAGCGGCGCCAGCTTCAACACCATGGTCAAGGATCTGCTGGGTAAAGGCTGGAACGCCGTGAACGGCCTGTCGGTAGCGTTCGTGCTGTACATCCTGACCTACGCCTATATCTCCGCCGGCGGCTCGATTATCGCGCATACGCTGGAGGGCATCGTCGGCGTCGGCCAGACCACCGCCGGCCTGGTGTTCGCGCTGGTCGTGGCGTTTATCGTCTGGCTCTCCACCCGCGCGGTCGATCGCCTGAGCACCATTCTGATCGGCGGTATGGTGATCACCTTCGTGATGTCGGTGGGCGACATGTTCACCCACGTGCAGCCTGCGGTGCTGTTCAACACCGGCGATGATCAGGCCAGCTATCTGCCTTACGCCCTGGCGGCGCTGCCTTACCTGCTGACCTCGTTCGGTTACCACGGCAACATTCCCGGGCTGGTGAAGTACTACCACAAGGACAGCGGCTCCGTGGTGCGCAGCCTGGTGTACGGCACCCTGCTGGCGCTGGCGATCTACATCCTGTGGCAGTATGTGATTCAGGGCAATATCGCGCGCGACGCCTTCAAGCAGGTGATCGCCGAGGGCGGCAATATCGGCAGCCTGCTCAAGCAAATGGGCAACGTCTCCAGCAGCCAGACCGTCAGCCAACTGCTGAACGCCTTCTCCTATATGGCGCTGGCCAGCTCGTTCCTCGGCGTGTCGCTGGGCCTGTTCGATTACCTGGCGGACTTCTGCAAGTTCAAGGACGACGCCGTCGGACGCAGCAAGACCGCGCTGGTGACCTTTGTGCCGCCGACCCTGGCCGCGCTGCTGTTCCCGAACGGTTTCCTGTACGCCATCGGCTTCGCCGGGCTGGCGGCCACCATTTGGGCAGTGATCGTGCCGGCGCTGATGGCGCGCGCCAGCCGCCGCCGCTATCCACAGGCGGGATACCGCGCACCGGGCGGCAACGGCGTGATCCTGTTCGTCATCCTGTTCGGGCTAATCAACGCCGCCGCGCATATTCTGTCGCTGTTCGGTCTGCTGCCGGTCTTCTACTAATCCCCGAAGGGAGAGCATCTGCTCTCCCTTTCCCGCACTGTTTTTACGCCGGGCTATTGCCTGAAATCAGCGGCACGAGTACCTTGTCGCAACTTCTCTAATACTCTTCATTGCGGATGAATTGAAATGGCAAGAGCTAACGAAATTAAGCGCGGCATGGCGATCAGCTACAACGGCAAATTGCTGCTGGTAAAAGATATCGACGTGCAGAGCCCGAGCGCCCGCGGCGCCAGCACCCTGTACAAAATGCGCTTCTCCGACGTGCGCACCGGCCTGAAAGTGGAAGAACGCTTCAAGGGCGACGATATCCTGGACACCATTTCCCTGTCGCGCCGCAAGGTGAACTTCTCCTATATCGACGGCGAAGAATACGTGTTCATGGATGACGAAGACTACACGCCGTACATCTTCAAGAAAGACCAGATCGAAGACGAGCTGCTGTTCATTCCGGAAGGCGGTTTGCCGGGCATGCAGGTGCTGACGCTGGACGGCCAGGTGCTGGCGCTGGAGCTGCCGCAGACCGTGGATATGGAAATCGTCGAGACCGCGCCGGGCATCAAAGGCGCTTCCGCCAGCGCCCGCAACAAACCGGCCACCATGGCGACCGGCCTGGTGATCCACGTGCCGGAATACCTCAGCGCCGGCGACAAGATTCGCATTCATATCGCCGAACGCCGCTACATGAGCCGCGCCGACTAGTCGGCGCCAGCGGGGCCGAGTCTCGGCCCCGTTTCCTTTTCCGCTACGGCAATTCCGGGAAAAAGCGCCGCTTGAGCGCCAGCTCGACGCCGCGCAGCTCCGCCAGCCCTTTCAACCGCCCGATGGCCGAATAGCCCGGATTGGTTTTCTTTTTCAAGTCGTCCAGCATCTGATGCCCATGATCGGGGCGCATCGGGATCGGCCGCCGATCGCCTGCCCGTTGCCGACGCAGCTCTTCGGTCAGGATCGCTTCGATCACCGCCACCATGTCCACATCGCCCTGCAGGTGCGCCCCTTCGTGGAAGCTTTTCGGGTTCTCCTCGCGGCAGGTGGCGCGCAGGTGGGTAAAGTGAATGCGATCGCCGAAGGTCTCAATCATCCGCACCAGATCGTTATCGGCGCGCACGCCGTATGAACCGGTGCATAGGGTGAAGCCGTTATAAATGCTGTCGACGGTCTGCTTCAGCCACTGCATGTCTTCAATCGTGGAGACGATGCGCGGCAGGCCGAGGATCGGCCGCGGCGGATCGTCGGGGTGCACCGCCAGCCGGATGCCGGCCTCTTCCGCCACCGGCACGATGGCACGCAGAAAGACCGCCATGTTTTCGCGCAGCCGCGCCTTGTCGATGCCGTCGTATTCCGCCAACCGGCGGCGGAACTGATCCAGCGTGTAGCCCTCTTCCGCCCCCGGCAGCCCGGCGATGATGTTACCGGTCAGCCGATTTTTTTCTTCCTCGCTCATGGCGGCGAAACGGGCCGCCGCCTGGCTGCGTTCCTGCGGCGTATAGTCGGCTTCGGCGCCGGCGCGCTGCAGGATATGCAGCTCGAACGCGGCGAAGGCTATCTGATCGAAACGCAACGCTTTGGAACCGTCCGGCAGCGGATAGGCCAGATCGGTGCGCGTCCAGTCGAGGATCGGCATGAAGTTGTAGCAGACGGTATCGATGCCGCAGGCCGCCAGGTTGCGCAGCGACTGCTGGTAATTGGCGATATACCGCCGCCAGTCGCCGCTGTGGGTTTTGATCTCCTCATGTACCGGCACGCTCTCCACCACCGACCACACCAGCCCCTTTTCCGCCAACAGCGCCTGCCGCGCGCGGATTTCGTCGATCGGCCAGACTTCACCGTTCGCGATATGATGCAGCGCCGTCACCACCCCGGTCGCCCCGGCCTGACGCACATCGTCCAAAGAAACCGGATCGTTCGGGCCATACCAACGCCATGTTTGTTCCATGTTTTGTCCTTATGCCTGTCTCGCACCGCAATGCTGTTATACCAGTTTAATTTAGATGTCAGTTATCTTTAACTTACTCTTTCGCCCTGCGCTGTCAAAACAGAACCCCTCATTGGTTGATCCACTTCACGATTCTGGCTTATTTTAGACTGACCAATTCCTTTAACTGGCCGACATCCTTACACTGGTCGCAGTTTTTTATCACCGGTGCCACCCTGCCTGCGCGGCGGAAAACTGGTCTGCTAACTTGGCGCAAGTGGCCCGCCAGCTGTCTTACCCGTTTTGGAGATGAGATGAAAACGATCGCCAACACCCCGCTGCCGAGCGCCGTCCGGCAGCCGGACTATGACCGCCGGGCCCTGCGCAGCCGCATCGTGCACCTTGGCTTCGGCGCGTTCCACCGCGCGCATCAGGCGCTGCTGACCGATCGGGTGCTGAACGCCCAAGGCGGCGATTGGGGCATTTGCGAAATCAGTCTTTCCGGCGGCGTGCCGCTGTTTGAGGCGCTGCGGCAACAGGATCATCTGTACAGCGTGCTGGAGAAAGGCGCGGACGGCCATCAGGCCATCGTGGTCGGTGCGGTGCATGAGAGCCTGCATCGCAAGCTGGAAGGCATCGCCGCGGTGCTGGAGAAGCTGGCCGAGCCGCAGGTGGCGATCGTTTCGATGACCATCACCGAAAAAGGCTATTGCATCGAGCCCGGCAGCGGGCGGCTGGATCGACAGCATTCGGGGATCGTCGCCGATCTGGCGTGGCCGCATCAGCCGCAGACCGTGCCGGGCATTTTGGTGGAAGCGCTGCGGCTGCGGCGCGAACGCGGCCTGCCCGCCTTCTCCCTGCTCTCCTGCGACAATATTCCGGAGAACGGCCACGTGCTGCGCCGGGCGGTGCTCGATCTGGCGCAGGCGCGGGATCCGGCACTCGCCGACTGGATCGCCACCGCTGCCACCTTCCCCTGCACCATGGTGGATCGCATCGTGCCGGCCGCCACGCCGGCCACGCTGGATGAGATCGCCGCCGCGCTGGGCGGCGTGCGCGACGAATGCGCCATCGCCTGCGAGCCCTTCATCCAATGGGTGGTGGAAGACAACTTTATCGCCGGACGCCCGGCGTGGGAGCAGGCCGGCGTCCAACTGGTCAGCGATGTACTGCCGTTTGAACACATGAAGCTGCGCATGCTGAACGGCAGCCACTCATTCCTGGCTTACCTCGGTTACCTGGGCGGCTACCGCTATATCAACGAGTGCATGGCGGATGAGCACTACCGCCGCGCCGCCCTGCGGTTGATGCTGGACGAACAGGCCCCGACGCTGAGCGTCACCGGCATCAGTCTGGCCGACTACGCCGCACAGCTTATCGCGCGCTTCAGCAATCCGGCACTGCAACACCTCACCTGGCAGATAGCCATGGACGGTTCGCAGAAGCTGCCGCAACGCCTGCTGGACGCGGTGCGCTGGCATCTGCGGCACGGCGGTGACTATAGCGGGCTGGCGCTGGGCGTGGCGGGCTGGATGCGTTACGTCGGCGGCGTCGATGACGCCGGTCAGCCGATCGACATTCGCGATCCGCTGGCAGACGTGTTGCAACAGACGATCGCCGCCACAACGGACGATCGGCGACGCGTAACGGCGTTGCTGGCGCTGAAATCAGTATTCGGCGAAACGCTGGCGGCGCATGCGGCGTTTACCGAAGCGGTAACGCAAGCCTATTTGTCCCTGCGCGATCGCGGGGCGCGTGAAACGGTGAAGGAGTGGGTGATGCGGTGAGGAGCCTGCAGGGCCGAGAATAACCATGCCGGCGTAACGTTACGCCGGCATGGCGGAACGACTTAACGATAAACGACCGTCATAACAGCAAGTTTTTTCTGTTGGTCTACCCACTTCATTTCGGTTGTGCCTAGATTTAGCGGAAGTTCTTTGCGTGTAGCATCAAAACCTGACAACGCTTGCTGGGCCTGATAACGCTGGCCGTTGCGGTAACATTGCGTATTCGCCTTAGAATCTGCAATATTGACCGTGCAAGGACTTTCAACGATAGAACCGACGAAGCGAATTACCCCGCCGGCCACTCCTGCATGACTCACTGCCGTCCATGAAAACAACATTCCTACGATCAAAAATAACCGAAAGGTATTCATGGCAACCTCATTTTTAGTTAAGCCAATTTAACCATAGAGGATCTTGTTAGGAATAATCGCAAGGAAAGGGACGCAATTTGATCGTTAATCGCGTCATTAACAATGTAAAAACAAGCTACTAACAAAAGTTAACCGCATCTAATACAGGGTTTTATCTAAGAATTTTCTTGATTTTAAAGGTGGCTTTTGCCGGTTGAAAAGCGCAGGGTGACGTGCAAAATTTGCGAGATAGAGCACAAATTAAATTGCGGCCGCTTCACCGACAAGGCAGCGTAACTCATTTATTAAGCAAGTTAATTTTTACGCCAGGAATTATTAATGACCAAAACCAATTTGATTACCGGCTTTCTCGGCAGCGGTAAAACCACCACCATCCGCCATTTGCTGGCTCATAAGCCCGAACAGGAACGCTGGGCGGTATTGGTCAATGAATTCGGCGAAATAGGCATCGACGGCGCGCTGCTGGCGGACAGCGGCGCGGTGCTCAAAGAGATCCCCGGCGGCTGCATGTGCTGCGTCAACGGCCTGCCGATGCAGGTGGGCTTGAATATGCTACTGCAGCAGGCCAAACCGGATCGGCTGCTGATTGAGCCGACCGGGCTCGGACACCCGAAGCAAATCCTGTCGCTGCTGACCCAGGAGAGCTATGCCGGCTGGATCGATCTGCAGGCCACGCTGTGCCTGCTGGATGCCCGCCAGCTCAGCCAACCCCGCTACCGCGACAACGAAAACTTCCGCGATCAGCTGGCCGCGGCCGATGTTATTCTGGCCAGCAAAAGCGATACCTATCAGCCGGAAGACAGGCGGGCGCTGGAAGCCTGGAGGGCGCAAGATCCGCTGCAGCGGCCCTGCTACGCCATAGCGCAAGGCCAAGCGGATGTCGCGCTGTTGTCCCTCCCGCGCACGAATCGTGCAGAATTACCGGACGCGCAGCATCATCATGGTCAGGCGAAAACGCAGGGGCTGGCGGCGCTGCGATTGCCGGAGCACGCCCGCTGGCGGCGAGCGCTGAACGAGGGGCAAGGCTTCACCAGCTGCGGCTGGATTTTTGACGCCGACACCCAGTTCGACACCGTCGGCTTTATGGAGTGGGTACGACTCGCGCCGGTCGAACGCGCTAAAGGCGTGGTGCGCATTCCCGAAGGCACATTGCTGATCAATCGGCAGGGGCAGGATCTCAACATCGAAACCCGCCCGCTCGTGCCGCTCGACAGCCGGATTGAACTGATCCACAGCGAAAATACCGACTGGAACGCCCTGCAATCCGCCTTGTTTAAGATTCGTTTAAGTTAAACCCCGTACCGTTGCCCCCCCGGTTGTCGCAGGGCGGCCGGGTTTTGTTTCATTTTCATTTTTTCAACAGGTTATGTCATGACACGCCGCAATTTACCCTTCATTCTCTTCTTTAACTTACTGGGCGTTGCGCTGTTTCTGTCCTGGTTCCTGCCGGCCAATCACGGCGGCTGGTTTACCCTGGATTCGGCGATTTTTTTCTTCTTTAACCGCCATCTGGCTACCGACCCGGCATTTTTGCATCTGGTCGCCATCACCAATAACCGCGCGTTTGATGTCATTTCGCTGCTCGCCATGGGTCTGCTGTATCTGTACTTCTACCTGAAGCAGGACGCCGCCGGCCGCCGCCGCCTGGTGATCACCGGCGTGGTGATGCTGCTGACCGCCGTGGTGCTGAATCAGCTTGGCCATCTGCTGCCGGTGAAACATCCGAGCCCTACCCTGACCTTCGACAATATCCATCGCGTCAGCGAGCTGACCGGCATCCCGACCAAGGACGCTTCCGGCGACAGCTTCCCCGGCGACCACGGCATGATGCTGATTATTTTTTCCTGCTTTATGCTGCGCTATTTCGGCCGCGGCGCCTTCGCCGTCGCCCTGCTGATTACGCTGGTCTTCTCATTGCCACGCGTGATGATTGGCGCCCACTGGTTTACCGATATCGCCGTCGGTTCGCTGTCCGTGGTGCTGGTTGGCGCCAGTTGGGTGCTGATGACGCCTTGCAGCGACTGGATTGTCGATCGGTTGAATCGCCTGTTGCCTGGCAAGCACCGCCCCGGCCAACCATAACGTGCGGCTATGACTCATACCGGGAGGCCCACGCCTCCCGTGCCCTACCCCCGCGCCGCGCGCAAAATTTCACCGCCGCCCGTTAACGCTTTTGCAACTTGATTTCACGCCAGATTCATACATCGGACAATTGGCGTTTTTTATATGAAGATTTACATTATGTTACATCACAAATTCATATAAAAAAGACGTGAAAAAGGCTCGCAATCCCCTATTTGTTCCGGTAATCTCAGATGCGTTTGTGCCTGGTTTAAGTCGAATCAGTATGGAATCCGATAAAAATGTGCGTTCTCGCACGTTTTCAACGGTAACTGGTTGTCGATGCAACAGGTGCGGACTAGGCTCGTTCCGTTTGGCATTTTTCAGGTAGCGACTTTCGTCGTTAAGGACTTCAAGGGAAAACAACAACAATGGTCAAATCTCAACCGTTTCTGAGATATTTTTTGCGGGTAGTCCCTGCAATTGCCGCGGCGGTTATGCTGTCAGCGTGCAGCTCGACTCAAACTTCGAACTTGAATAACGCACAAACTGAGATGCGTGCAGTTAATGACAAAGACGGTCTTTTACTGCAAGCCTCTCAGGATGAATTCGAAGCGATGGTCCGCAACGTTGACGTCAAGTCAAAGATTATGGATCAGTACGCGGACTGGAAAGGCGTTCGCTACCGCTTAGGCGGTGACACCAAGCGCGGCATCGATTGTTCGGCGTTTGTGCAGCGTACCTTCCGCGAACAGTTCGGCATGGATTTACCGCGCTCTACCTATGAACAGGAAGATCTCGGCAAGAAAATCCAGCGCACCAAGCTGCGCGCCGGCGATTTGGTGCTGTTCCGCGCCGGCTCTACCGGGCGCCATGTCGGCATCTATTTAGGCAACGATCAATTCGTTCACGCCTCCACCAGCAGTGGTGTCATGATTTCCAAGCTGACCGATAACTATTGGGACAAACGTTATCGAGAAGCGCGCCGGGTGCTGACCAGCGGCTGACGGCGCATCGCCTTGAAGATTCCGAATACCAAACGAGCGATAAGCGCCGCCTACGGGCGGCGTTTTTTTTGGCGGTTGAACAGGTGCCCTCGCGCTTGGTCCCTGGCTTATCGTCACCTCTCCCCGCTTAACGCCGCCGCACGCCATTATTTTGATAAACTGTTGGCAGGAAATCGCGCCGTCGAGGAAAAACTCGCCTATTATCGTCAGATGATGGCAACGGCGCCCCGGCGTTATTTAAAACGTTTCCGCTTAGAATAGGCGCATTATATTTCTGTCGGCGACGCCGCGTATTTAAACGGCGCCGCCGGTTGGTACGGGATAAAAAGGCAAAAATGAAAAAAAAGCCGTTGGTACAATCCATTAACTGGCTGTGCGACACCCCTGACGCCCTGTTGCAGAGGACTCGGTTATGGGCTTGAAAAGGGCTTTCGCCCGCAGCGTCTCTCACCGACAGCGCAGCCTGGCTAAAAGCGGCGTCGCCGCTCTGGTATTTTTTACGCTATTCACCGCGGTCACGCTTTCTTTGATCAACCACCAGCGCACGCAATATCAACATAAAGTCGAAGCGCGTACGCAAAAGTTCACGCTGGGTTATATCTCGCATCTGACGGCCGTGATGCAGCAAATGATGCCGCTGTTGGACAAGCCTTGCCTCTCCAGCCAGTCGGACATTACCTACCAGGCGGCCTTTACCAGCGGCGTGCGCACCTTTCTGTTGGTGAAAGACGGCTACGCCTATTGCTCCTCCGCCACCGGCGACATGATGCTGCCGATGAAAAACCTCTATCAGGACATCGACTGGGATCTGCCTTTGGATCTCAAGCTGCAGCAGGGCACGCCGATCGTGCCAAATAAGCCTGCGGTTGCGGTTTGGCTGCGGCATCCCGGCGAGCAGGCCACCGGCATCCTCGCTACGCTGGACATCGATCTGATGCCCTATCTGCTGTTCACCTCGCACGACGAACAGGCGCCGGGCATCGCCATCGTGATGGGCAATCGCGCGCTGACCACTTTCAGCCCGAACCTGATGCCGGTCGATCAACTGCCGAAAGGCAAGGCGGATAACCTGACGCTGCCCAATCTGCCGTTGACCATCATGTTCTACAACGAGAAGCTGACGCCCAACGACATTCGCCTGACGCTGTTGGGCAGCCTGGTGCTGTCATTGATGATCGGCGTACTCTGCTACTACATGCTGCTGCTGCGGCAAAGCCCGGAGCGCGCGCTGCTGCGCGGCATCAAGCGCAACGAGTTCTTTATCGAATACCAGCCGGTGTTCCACACCGACAGCAACAGCATCGGCGGGCTGGAAGCGCTGATTCGCTGGCAGCATCCGATCGAGGGCCGCATCCCGCCCGATGTCTTTATCCCCTACGCCGAAAGCAACGGGCTGATCGTGCCGCTTACCCGCCAGCTGTTCAGGCTGATCGCCGAAGATGCGCCGCAGCTTGCCAAAGCGCTGCCACGGGGAGGTAAAGTCGGCCTCAACATCTCCCCCGCCCACCTTAGCGCACCGTCCTTCCACCAGGACGTGTATGAACTGTTGGCGCAGCTGCCGGGTGATTACTTTACGCTGGTGTTTGAAATCACCGAGCGCGGCATGGTGGAAGAAGAGAGCGCGCTGGCGGAGTTTGACTGGCTGCACAAACAGGGCATCGAGATCGCGGTAGACGATTTTGGCACCGGGCACAGCGCGTTGATCTATCTTGAGCGCTTCACCATGGATTACCTGAAGATCGACCGTGGCTTCGTCAACACCATTGGCCAGGACACGGTCACCGCGCCGGTGCTGGATGCGGTGATCTCGCTGGCGAAAAAGCTGAAAATGCTGACGGTGGCCGAAGGCGTCGAAACCGCCGAGCAGATGCAGTTCCTGCAAGAACACGGCGTCAACTTCATGCAGGGATACTACTTCAGCAAGCCGCTGAGCATCGACAACTTCGTCGCCTACTGCAATGCTCATCAGGTCTTTGATTATCAGGCAAAAAAATAGTTAATCTTTAAGCATCTTTACCCTGCGCCCACCCGAAGAATGTTATGCTGGGCGCAGGTTGTACTTTATTCCACAGCAGGAGCTTACCGTCCGATGTCCGTGCGCATTTTCGCTGCTCTGGTGCTCTCGGCACTGAGCTTCGGTCTGCAGGCCGAAGCCCTCAACGAAAGCTACGCTTTCGCCCTTCTCGGTGAACCGAAATACGCCACCGACTTCAGCCATTTCGACTACGTCAACCCGGCGGCGCCCAAGGGCGGCGACGTACGGCTGGCGGCCATCGGCACCTACGACAACTTCAACCGCTTCGCCACCCGTGGCGTACCCGGTGAACGCACGATGGAGCTGTACGATACGCTGTTCACCAACTCCGACGACGAACCCGGCAGCTATTATCCGCTGATTGCCGAATCGGCCCGTTTCCCGGCCGACATGCGCTGGATGGAGTTGGATATCAACGCGCGCGCCCGCTTCCAAGACGGCAGCCCGATCACCGCCGCCGACGTGGCCTTCACCTTCAATAAATTCATGACCGAAGGCGTGCCGCAGTTTCGCTCCTATTACAAAGGCGTCACGGTCAAGGCCATTTCCCGGCTGACGGTGCGCATCGAGCTGCCTAAAGCCAACCGTGAGCAAATCCTCAGCCTGCTCAGCCTGCGCGTATTGCCGGAAAGCTTCTGGAAAAACCATAAGCTCAACGAACCGCTCAGCACCCCGCCGCTCGCCAGCGGCCCGTATAAAATCGGCGATTACCGCCTCGGCCAGTACATCACCTACCAGCGAGTGCGCGACTACTGGGCCGCCAACCTGCCGGTGAATCGCGGCCGCTATAACTTCGACAGCATTCGCTACGATTATTACCTGGACGATAAAGTGGCGCTGGAAGCCTTCAAGGCCGGGGCTTACGATTTCCGCATCGAGCCGTCGCCCAAAAGCTGGGCCACCCAGTACCAGGGCGGCAACTTCGCGCGCAACTACATCATCAAGCAGGACGAGACCAACCAGGCGGCGCAGAATACCCGCTGGCTGGCGTTCAACCTGCAAAAACCGCTGTTTGCCGATCGCCGGGTACGGGAAGCGATTGGCCTGGCTTTCGACTTCAACTGGATGAACAAGGCGCTGTATTACAACGCTTATCAGCGCGCCGACAGCTATTTCCAAAACACCGCCTACGCCGCCCGTAGCTACCCGGACGCCGCCGAACTGGCCTTGCTGGCACCGCTCAAAGGCCAGATACCGCCGGAGGTGTTTACCAGCATCTACCAGCCGCCCTCCTCCGACGGCAGCGGCAACGATCGGCAAAATCTGCTGAAAGCGACTCAACTACTGAAAGAAGCCGGTTGGGTGGTCAAAAATCAAAAGCTGGTCAACGCCAAAACCGGTCAGCCGTTCACCTTCGAACTGATGCTGCTGAGCGGCAGCAACTTCCAGTACGTATTACCGTTCCGCCACAACCTGCAGCGGTTGGGCATCGAGATGCAAATCCGCGAGGTCGACGCCTCGCAGTACACCCGTCGCATGCGCGAGCGCGATTTCGACATGATGTCGACGGTGTACATGGCGATGCCGTTCCCCAGCGCCGATCTGCAAATCCTGTGGGATTCGCAGTACATCGATTCCAGTTACAACACGGCCGGCGTCAAAGACCCGGCGGTCGACAGCCTGGTGAGACAAATCGCCGCCCATCAAGGCGACGAAAAAGCCCTGCTGCCGCTCGGCCGCGCGCTGGACCGGGTGCTGACCTGGAACAACTACATGCTGCCGATGTGGTACTCCAACCACGATCGCTACGCCTATTGGGACAAATTCTCCACGCCGCCAATCCGCCCGGCCTATGCGATTGGCTTCGACAACTGGTGGTACGACGTCAACAAGGCGGCGCGTTTACCGGCTCAGCGGCAATAAGGAGTCGGAATGGCGGCCTATCTGATACGCAGACTGTTATTGGTGATCCCCACGCTGTGGGCGATCATCACCATCAACTTTTTTATCGTGCAAATTGCGCCCGGCGGTCCGGTCGATCAAGCCATCGCCGCCATTGAGCTGGGGCACGGCAGCGGTTTTGGCAGCGGCGGCGCAGGTGAAGGCCTGGGTCATGCCCGGGCGGGCATCGCGGCTGGCGACGGCCAATACCGCGGTTCGCGCGGCCTGGATCCGGAGGTGATCGCCGAGATCACCCAACGTTACGGCTTCGACAAACCGCTGCACGAACGCTACTTCACCATGCTGTGGAACTATATGCGCTTCGACTTCGGCGACAGCCTGTTTCGCGGCGCTTCGGTGATGCAGCTGATCGGCCAGAGCCTGCCGGTCTCCATCACGCTGGGCCTTTGGAGCACGCTGATCATTTACCTGGTGTCGATCCCGCTCGGCATCCGCAAGGCCGTCCACAACGGCAGCGCCTTCGATACCTGGAGCAGCACGCTGATCATCATCGGCTACGCCATTCCGGCTTTCCTGTTCGCCATCCTGATGATCGTGCTGTTCGCCGGCGGCAGCTACCTCGACTGGTTCCCGCTGCGCGGCCTGGTGTCCAGCAACTTCGACACCCTCTCGTGGCCGGCAAAGATCGCCGACTACCTGTGGCACATCACCCTGCCGGTGCTGGCGACGGTGATCGGCGGCTTCGCCACCCTGACCATGCTGACCAAGAACTCGTTCCTCGACGAGATCCGCAAGCAGTACGTCACCACCGCCCGCGCCAAAGGGCTGGATGAGAAAAAAATCCTCTACCGCCACGTGTTCCGCAACGCCATGCTGCTGGTGATCGCCGGTTTTCCGGCCACCTTTATCAGCATGTTCTTCACCGGCTCGCTGCTGATTGAGGTGATGTTCTCGCTCAACGGCCTGGGGCTGCTGGGCTACGACGCCACGCTGCAGCGCGACTACCCGGTGATGTTCGGCACGCTGTATATCTTCACCCTGATCGGCCTGCTGTTGAATATCCTCAGCGATATCACCTACACCCTGGTCGATCCGCGCATTGACTTCGAGGCCCGCCAATGAGCCGCCTTAGCCCGATCAACCAGGCGCGCTGGGCGCGTTTTCGCCGCAACCGCCGCGGCTACTGGTCGCTGTGGATCTTCTTGGTGCTATTCACCCTGAGCCTGGCCGCCGATCTGATCGCCAATGACAAACCGCTGTTGGTGCGTTATGAAGGCCGGTTGTACCTGCCGTTTATGATTAACTACAGCGAAACCGCCTTCGGCGGCGAGCTGAACACCGAAGCCGACTATCAGGATCCGTTCGTACAGCGGCAGATCGAACGGCACGGCTGGGCGGTTTGGGCGCCGATCCGCTTCAGCTACGACACCATCAACTTCGCCACCGAGGTGCCCTTCCCCTCGCCGCCTTCGCGCCACAACCTGCTGGGCACCGACAGCAACGGCGGCGACGTGCTCGCTCGTGTTCTGTACGGTTTTCGCATCTCGATGCTGTTCGGCCTGGCGTTGACGCTGTTTTCCAGCCTGATCGGCGTGTGCGTCGGCGCGACCCAGGGGTATTACGGCGGGCGTTTCGATCTGTGGGGGCAGCGCTTTATCGAAGTGTGGTCGGGCATGCCGACGCTGTTTCTGATCATTCTGCTGTCGAGCATCGTCCAGCCCAATTTCTGGTGGCTGCTCGGCATCACCATCCTGTTCGGCTGGATGAGCCTGGTGGGGGTAGTGCGCGCCGAATTCCTGCGCACGCGCAATTTTGACTACATCCGCGCCGCGCGCGCCATGGGCGTACCGGATCGGGTGATCATGTCCCGCCATATGCTGCCCAACGCCATGGTGGCGACGCTGACCTTCCTGCCGTTTATCCTGTGCGGCTCGATCACCACCCTGACGTCGCTCGATTTCCTCGGTTTCGGTCTGCCGATAGGCTCGCCGTCGCTCGGCGAATTGCTGCTGCAGGGCAAAAACAATCTGCAGGCGCCGTGGCTCGGCATCACCGCCTTCCTGGTCTTGGCGGTGCTGCTGTCGTTATTAATCTTTATCGGCGAAGCGGTACGCGACGCCTTTGACCCCAGCAAGGCGCATTGATATGGCCACTCCTTTGCTCGCTATTCAGGATCTCAGCATCGCCTTTCGCCAGGGCGACACCGTCACGCCGGTGGTCAACGAACTCTCGCTGCAAATCGCGCCGGCGGAAACGCTGGCGCTGGTGGGGGAATCCGGCTCCGGCAAAAGCGTCACCGCCCTGTCGATACTGCGCCTGCTGCCCGCGCCGCCGGTGGTTTACCCTGCCGGTGATATCCTGTTCAACGGCGACTCGTTGCTGCATGCGCCGGAAGCGGCGCTGCGCAAGGTGCGCGGCAATCAGATCGCGATGATCTTTCAGGAACCGATGGTGTCGCTTAACCCGCTGCACACCATCGAAAAACAGCTCGCGGAAGTGCTGATGCTGCACCGCGGCCTGCGGCGCGAAGCCGCGCGCGCAGAGATCGTCGAATGCCTGGAGCGCGTCGGCATCCGTCAGGCCAAAAGCCGGCTGCAGGATTACCCGCATCAGCTGTCCGGCGGTGAACGCCAGCGGGTGATGATCGCCATGGCGGTGCTGACTCGCCCGAAACTGCTGATCGCCGACGAGCCCACCACCGCGCTCGACGTCACTATCCAGGCGCAGATCCTGACGCTGCTGCAAGAGCTGAAGCAGGAGATGGGCATGGGGCTGTTGTTCATCACCCATAACCTGAATATCGTGCGCCGCCTGGCGGACAACGTGGCGGTGATGCGTCAGGGACGCTGCGTGGAGCAAAACGGCCGTGCGCAACTGTTCAGCCAGCCGCAGCATCCTTACACGCAGCAGCTGCTGGCCGCCGAGGACGTCGGTGAACCGCTGCCGCTGCCTGCCGCGGCCAACGGGCGCCCCGGCGATGAGCGGCCGCTGCTCAGGGTGGAAGATCTGCAGGTACGCTTCCCCATCCGCCGCGGCCTGCTGCGCCGCACGGTGG
Organism: Serratia sp. 4542; assembly: GCF_016805595.1. Taxonomy (NCBI): domain Bacteria; kingdom Pseudomonadati; phylum Pseudomonadota; class Gammaproteobacteria; order Enterobacterales; family Yersiniaceae; genus Serratia; species Serratia sp. 4542. The sequence goes on along the minus strand of NZ_RXKV01000011.1, from coordinate 270,494 downwards.
ATTATCACTATGCATTGAAATCATTGAGTTTCGAGCTGCGCGCCGGGGAAAGCGTGGGGCTGGTGGGGGAATCCGGCTCGGGTAAAAGCACCACCGGGCTGGCGCTGCTGCGCCTGTTGGCCTCGCAGGGCGCCATCTGGTTCGACGGCGAACCGCTGCACCCGCTCACGATAAAGCAGATGCTGCCCTACCGCAGCCGGATGCAAATCGTCTTCCAGGATCCCTACTCCGCCCTGAACCCGCGCCTGAACGTGCAGCAAATCATCGCCGAAGGGCTGGAAGTGCACCAGCGGCTTAGCGCAGAGCAGCGGGAACAGCGCGTGATCGAGGTGTTGCAGGAAGTCGGCCTGGATCCGCAGCTGCGCCATCGCTATCCCACCGAGTTTTCCGGCGGGCAGCGCCAGCGTATCGCCATCGCGCGCGCGCTGATCCTGCAGCCGCAGCTGCTGATCCTCGACGAGCCGACCTCTTCGCTGGATAAATCGGTGCAGGCGCAGATCCTGACGCTGCTGAAATCGCTGCAGCAACGCCACCGACTGGCTTATCTGTTCATCAGCCATGACCTGCAGGTGGTGCGTTCGCTATGCCACCAGGTCATCGTGTTGCGACAGGGAGAAGTGGTTGAACAGGGAGACTGCCGGGCGATTTTCGCGGCGCCCGCCGCCGACTATACCCGTCAACTGCTGCAGTTGGCGGATTAGCGGCGAATTCTAGAAGGGGTATTGCGCGCTGAGCGGTTCGGCGATCGCGGCGCCGACGTTTTTCAGGCGGCACATGGTGGCGCTCTCGTCGCTGCGCTGCACGAACAGGCAAGGCTCCCCTTCCCATTCGACGATCGCGCAGTCGACCTGAATCTCCTGCAGCGACAGATTAAGCTGTTGCATTACCTGCCAGGCCTCGGCCCCTTCATGGCTGAGTAACTTCAGCCCTATCAGGTTGTTATCTTCGTCTATTCCGTTAAACGGAATCGGTTCTACCTTCACGCCGGTGAAACCGGATAGCCAACGATAACTTTGCGGCAAGCGATGCACTACCGAAAGTTGGATATTCTCCACATGAAATCCCTAGATTGAAAAGGTGAAACACTTTTACCTGACAGGGTTACTAAGTTATAGCCGCTGACTCCCGACTCTGCCGCGCACAAATGTTATTTAAATGTAAATTTTGCCGCTAGCCATTAACCAGACCCCGTGCTTGCCGATGCCGTGCCATTTTTTGGCGCGCCGTGCGGTGTTATTTCACGGCATTTTGCGACTCAGCTCGCATTTTTGCGTTATATGTAACCCTTTCCCGCAGCGATCTCAACTCTTTTTTCTTGCAATGCGACTACTTTTCCGTCGCCATATTTTTACAATGAAGAAACATTTTCCCCACCACGTTAGCGCAGCCTTCCCTGCTAATGCCTTGATTTACATCAAACCTAATACAAACCCCCCGCCGCGCTCAGCCGGCAGAACGCCGCGCCTCCCGGGGAATATGGGGTGGTGCGGCGGCGGAATTTTTTAACAAAAAACACACAGAGGGGAAAATGGCCAATTGATTAGCTTGCGTATATTTAGCAACAAAATTTCAATTGCCAGTTGCACCCTGAAATGGCAGGGCGCAACCCTATGACGATGCGGGGCGACACGCCCCGCATTGGGAGAACGTCAGGCCGCGCGATCGCGTGGCCGGCTGGCGTAAAGATAAAACAGCACCGCCACGATGCTGCACAGCGCCATTGAGGTAACCATGGGCCACGCGCTTTTACCCGGCGCCATCGACAGGACCGCCCCCACCAGCGCGCCGATGCTGAAGCGCAATGTGCCGGCCAGCGAAGACGCAGTGCCCGCCATATGCGGGAAGTCATCCAGGATCACCGCCATGGCGTTGGAGGAGATCATCGCGATGCACCCCAGATAGACCGCAACGCCGATCACCAGCGCCCAGAAGCCCAGGCCGACGGCGCTCACCGCCACCAGCCACAGCCCCATCGCCAACTGTACCAACAGCCCCAGCTTGAACATCTTGACCGCGCCGAACCGCCGCACGTTGCGGCTGTTGATCAGCGTCGTCAGGAACAGGAAGACGATGTTCAGCGCAAAATAGTAGCCGAAATGCTGCGGCGAAACGTGGTTCAGTTCGATGTAGACGAACGGCCCGGCGCTGAGGAACGAGAACATGCCCGCAAACGAGAAGGCGCTGGCGAGCATGTAGCTGAGCACCCGCTTATGGCGGAACAGCGAACCGAAGTTGCCCAGCGTGGTGCGCAGGTGGAACCGTTGTCGGCGCTCTTTCGGCAGCGTCTCCTTGATGAACAGGGCCACCAGCAGTGAACCGATCAACGCCGCGGCGCCCATGGTCCAAAAGATGGCGTGCCAGCTGAACCACAGCAACAGCGCACCGCCGATCATCGGCGCCAGCAGCGGCGCGATGGTCATCACCAGAATGACGAACGACATCATGCGCGAGAACTCATCCTTGGTGAACATATCGCGCATCAGGGCATTGATCACCACGCTGGCGGCCGCCGCCGCCAGGCCGTGCAGGAAACGCAGCCCGATCAGCTGATCGATCGATTGCGCCATGGCGCAGGCGCAGCCGGCGATGGCGAAGATCAGCGTTCCCCACAGGATCACCGGCTTGCGGCCGAGGCTGTCCGACATCGGCCCATAGAACAGCTGCCCGAAGGCAAAGCCGAGCATATAGGCGCTGAGGGTCATCTGCACGCTGCCGGACTCGACGCCAAACTGGGCGGCGATCACCGGCATACTGGGCAGGTACATGTCGATGGCCAACGGCATCAACATGGACAACAGGCCCAAAATGAAAATCAAACCGAGATGAGAGGTTCGGTTCTGTTGCACGTTCCACGACTCCTTAATCAGCCGCAATCGATGATCGGTTTTCAGTCCTGCAGGTGCGGCGCGCCCACGCTGGCGATCTCTTCTTCGGTCAGTGGGCGGTATTCGCCCGGCGCCAGATCGTCATCCAGCACGATGGCGCCGATGCGCTCACGGTGCAACTCGATCACCCGGTTGCCGACGGCAGCGAACATCCGCTTCACCTGGTGGTAGCGCCCTTCGCTGAGGGTCAGGCGCACTACGCGCTCGTCAACCTGCTCCAGCGTCGCCGGGCGCGTCAGGTCTTTCTCGTTGTGCAGTTGCACCCCTTCGGCGAAACGCTGCGCGGTGTCTTCCGCCAACGGGTGCTCCAGCGTCACCAGATAGGTTTTCTCGCAGTGGTGGCGCGGCGACGTGACGCGGTGCGACCACTGCCCGTCGTCGGTCATCAACACCAGCCCGGTGGTGTCGATATCCAGCCGTCCGGCGGCGTGCAGCTTGTACGCGACCGGTTCATCGAGAAAATACAGCACCGTAGGATGATCGGGATCGTCGGTGGAGCAGACGTAGCCCTGCGGTTTATTGAGCATGAAATAGCGCGGGCCGTTCTGCTGCTGCAGCGGATTACCGTCGAACGCCACTTCTTGCTCCGGGGTCAGTTTGATCGCCCCGCTCTTCACTACCTCACCATCCACGGTGACGCGTTTAGCCCGAAGTTCGCGCGCAACCAGCGCACGGCTGATGCCTAACTGCTGAGATAAAAACTTGTCCAATCGCATGGGATCTGCTTTGCCTGTCGTTGTTATGATCGCATTGATCGTATTGCCAAAATATGACGCCCGCCGTTGCACCGGGTGCAAATGGCAGGTTCAGGGGGGGAATCGCGTGGGGGAACAGCGATTGCTGTCACACGAGTATAGCGGCACAACGCGTTGCCCGACAGAGGTAATTTTCACGCTCCTCGCACCGCGCGCGCGCAGAAGGCATAATAATAGAAATTTTCGGCTGTCCGGGGAGTAGAATGTCACGGTTTCTGTGGGAGCAGCGGTGACAAAGCCGCTTCCCGACGGCCCATCCCAACCCACGGCGTTCATTTATGGCCTTTACCCTACGCCCCTACCAACTGGAAGCGGTCGAAGCCACCATCAATCATTTCCGGCGGCATCCCGAACCGGCGCTGATCGTGCTGCCGACCGGCGCCGGCAAAAGCCTGGTGATCGCCGAGCTGGCGAAGCGCGCCCGCGGGCGGGTGCTGGTGTTGGCGCACGTCAAGGAACTGGTGGCGCAAAACCACGCCAAATACTGCGCCTACGGCCTGGAAGCGGACATCTTCGCCGCCGGCCTGCAGCAGAAAGAGAGCGCCGGCAAGGTGGTGTTCGGCAACGTGCAGTCGGTGGCGCGCAACCTGCCGCTGTTCGACGGCGCCTTTTCGCTGCTGATCGTCGATGAATGCCACCGCATCAGCGACGACGACGACAGCCAGTACCAGCAAATCATCCAGCATTTGCAGAAAACCAACCCGCAGCTGCGGCTGCTGGGGCTGACCGCCACGCCCTATCGCCTGGGCAAGGGCTGGATTTACCAGTATCACTACCACGGCTTCACCCGCGGCGACGGCGCCAGCCTGTTTCGCGACTGCATCTACGAGCTCCCGCTGCGCTATATGATTAAGAACGGCTTCCTGGTACCGCCTGAGCGGCTGGACATGCCGATCGTGCAGTACGATTTCAGCCGGCTGGAAGCCAGAAGCAACGGCCTGTTCAGCGAAGCGGATCTGAACCGCGAACTGAAGCGGCAAAACCGCGTCACGCCGCATATCATCAGCCAGATTGTGGAGTACGCCGAAGACCGCAAAGGGGTGATGATCTTCGCCGCCACCGTCGAGCACGCCCGCGAGATCCACGGCCTGCTGCCAACCGGCGAGGCCGCGCTGGTCAGCGCCGAAACACCGCCCGCCGAGCGCGATGCGCTGATCGAGGCGTTCAAACAGCAGCGGCTGCGCTATCTGGTCAACGTCGCGGTATTGACCACCGGCTTCGACGCGCCGCACGTCGATCTGATCGCGATCCTGCGCCCGACCGAGTCCGTCAGCCTGTATCAGCAGATCGTCGGCCGCGGGCTGCGGCTGGCGCCCGGCAAGGAGGATTGCCTGATCCTCGACTACGCCGGCAACCCGCACGACCTGTTCACGCCGGAGGTCGGCGTCAGCAAGCCGCACGGTGACAGCCAACCGGTGCAGGTGTTCTGCCCGGCCTGCGGCTTCGCCAACCTGTTCTGGGGCAAGTGCACCGAAAACGGCGACATCATCGAGCACTACGGCCGCCGCTGTCAGGGCTGGCTGGAGGACGACGACGGCCACCGCGAGCAGTGCGATTACCGCTTCCGATTCAAGAGCTGCCCGCACTGCGGCGCGGAGAACGACATCGCCGCGCGCCGCTGCCATCAGTGCCAGGAAGTGCTGGTCGATCCCGACGACATGCTGAAAGCGGCGCTGAAGCTGAAAGATGCGCTGGTGCTGCGCTGCGGCGGCATGGAGCTGCAAAGCGGCCGCGACGACAAGGGCGAATGGCTGAAGGCCACCTATTACGACGAGGACGGCACCAGCACCAGCGAGCGCTTCCGTCTGCAGACGCCGGCGCAGCGCAAAGCGTTCGAGATGCTGTTCCTGCGCCCGCATCAGCGCGCGCCGGGCGTGCCGTTCGCCTGGCACACCGCCGCCGACGTGCTGGCGCAACAGCAGGTGCTGCGCCATCCGGATTTCGTGGTGGCGCGCAAACGCGGGCAGTTTTGGCAGGTGCGCGAGAAAGTGTTCGATTATCAAGGCCGTTTCCGCCGCGCCAATCAATTGGCCTGAGCGAACTGCCGCCAACCCGGGCAGGTTTTCGTTGCCCTGCGGGCGGCTTTCCGTTAAAATGCCGCGCGCTTTACCTGGGCCTGCCCAGCGTTAAAGCGGGTTTCCGAACTTGCTACTTGGGTCGCCTGTAGCAGGGTAAATTTTCTTTTAAGAGAAAAAACAATGTTCACTATCAATGTAGAAGTACGTAAAGACCAGGGTAAAGGTGCGAGCCGCCGCCTGCGTGCAGCAAACAAATTCCCAGCTATCGTTTACGGTGGCAAAGAAGCTGCAGTTTCCATCGAATTGGACCATGATTCTGTTAAGAACATGGAAGCTAAACCAGAATTCTACAGCGAAGCAGTAACTCTGGTTATCGACGGTAAAGAAACCAAAGTTAAGGTTCAGGCTGTACAGCGTCACCCGTTCAAGCCAAAACTGGCTCACATCGACTTCGTTCGCGTTTAATCGCTACGTTTTCGAACCTTTCGGGACGCCGAAATAAAGAACGCCGCAATTGCGGCGTTTTTTATTGTCTGCGATTCGGCAAGCTTACTTGCCGCTGCCGGTCCGGCGCTGCAGCTGATCGCGCAGGTTCGGCGGCGTGCCTTTGATGGTCAGCGTGTCGGTGGCCGCATCCCAGAAAATGCGCTCGCCAAGCAGCATGGCGTCGAAGTTCAGGCTGATGCCGCCGCCGCTGCCGGCAAATTTGGTCAGCTGGCGCAGCGTGCCGCGATCCGCCGGGAAGCTCTCTTCCAGCTCATACCCTTGCTCGCTGGAGAACTGCATGAAGTCTTTCTCGCCGACCGGCGACAGCTCCTGCGACAGCGCCTGCAGTTCAATCTCTTCGCCCGCCTGCAGCTGTTCATTGCAATAGCTGTACACCTGCTGGCGCACCGACTGGCGCTCGTTCTTGTCCAGCTGCGCATCGGCGCAATAGTCGTCTACCGCCTGCAGCAGCCCGCGGTTTTGCGCCTTGGTGTCCAACCCTTCGGACGCCGCCAGGAAGTCCATGAAGAAGTCGGCGACCTTGCGGCCCACACGCCCGCGCAGGAAGGTCAGGTAGCGGGTCGATTCCGGGTTGGTTTCCCACTCGGTCAGATCGATGCGCGCAACGATATCGGCGTTGTTGATGTCCAGATAGTGCGTGGTGTTGATATCCAGCTCTTCGTTGACGCGCATGCTGTTACGGCTGTTCAACACCGCGATCAGCAGGTACTCCACCGCCAGATAGCGGTATTGGCCGAACAGTACCACGCCACCTTCGGCGAACGGATACTTCGCCAGTTCGTCGCGCAGGCGGCCGGTCGCCGCGCGGCTGAAGGCCAGAAAGTCTTTATCGTCCTTGCGGCAGGTGCGCAGCGCTTCCGCCAGTTCGCTGCCTTCGTTGAACAGGCCTAAGGCCTTGCTCTTGGCGCTGTAGACGCGATGCAATTCCGCCATCATTTCTTCTACCGCCGCGTTGGCGGGAAGCAAGGAATCGCGCAGCACCACGTCCAGCGTTTGCTCGTCGCGTTTCACCAACTGATGCAGAGCGATCTGGTCGATATCCAGACTCATGGTAAATCCTCCTGTTCTTTAGGCGCGTATTCAAACACTGAAGGCCCCGCCCTGCAATACTAAAAAACTGCGGCAAACCGGAAAGGCGCAGCGAGGGGCCGCCCCGGCGCGGGCGAACGATTTCCCGAATGACAGGAAGTGATAAAAGAGCGGAAAATCACTGTCCTATACGGTAAGATAGAGCACTTTGCAGATTACTAAGCGCAATTTTATGCCACAATCATCCCGTTACAGTGACGAACACGTTGAACAACTGCTCTCAGAGCTGGTCAATGTTCTGGAAAAACACCATACCCCCACCGATCTTTCCCTGATGGTGCTGGGCAACATGGTCACTAATTTGATCAACACCAGCGTTGCCCCCGCGCAGCGGAAAACCCTGGCGAGATCGTTCGCGGAAGCCCTGCAGGCTTCTGTCCGTGAAGATAAAGCGCATTAATATTGACTTATGGTGACAAACCGTCAGCGTTATCGTGAAAAAGTCTCCCAGATGATCAGCTGGGGGCACTGGTTCGCCTTATTCAACATTCTGCTCGCCCTTGGGCTGGGTAGCCGCTACCTGTTTGTCACCGACTGGCCCGCTTCCCTGCTGGGCCGCGTCTATGCTCTGGTCAGCCTGCTGGGGCATTTCAGCTTTATCGTGTTCGCCGGCTATTTGCTGGTGATCTTCCCGCTCACCTTCGTGGTGATGTCGCAGCGGCTGCTGCGATTTATTTCCGCCGCGCTGGCCACCGCCGGGCTCACGCTGTTGCTGGTCGACAGCGAAGTGTTCTCCCATTTCCACCTGCACCTCAATCCGGTGGTGTGGGATCTGGTGGTCAACCCGGACCAAAGCGAGCTTTCGCGCGACTGGCAGCTGATGTTTATCTGCGTGCCGGTGATCTTCCTGGTGGAGATGCTGTTCGGCACCTGGAGCTGGCAAAAGCTGCGCAGCCTGAATCGCCGCCGTTTCGGCAAGCCGCTGGCGGCGCTGTTTATCAGCGCCTTTTTCGCGTCGCACCTGATTTATATCTGGGCCGACGCCAACTTCTATCGCCCGATCACCATGCAGCGAGCCAACCTGCCGCTCTCGTACCCGATGACCGCGCGCAAGTTCCTCGAAAAACACGGCCTGCTCGACCAGCAAGAGTATGAGCGCCGCCTGGTGCAACAAGGCAATCCGGAAGCGGTGGCGGTGGAATATCCGCTCAGCGATCTCAGCTACGGCGATAAAGGCAGCGGCTATAACCTGCTGATGATCGTGGTAGACGGCATTCGCGCCAAAGACGTGGCGCAAGACATGCCGGCGCTGACGCGCTTCGCCCAGGAAAACGTGCGTTTCAGCGATCATTACAGTTCAGGCAACCATGCCGATACCGGGCTGTTCGGCCTGTTCTACGGCATTTCCCCGACCTATCTGGACAGCGTGCTCGCCGGGCGCAAGCCGTCGGCGCTGATCAATGCGCTCAGCGATCAAGGCTACCAGCTGGGGCTGTTCTCCTCCGACGGCTTCAACGCCAGCCTGTACCGTCAGGCCCTGTTGACCGACTTCTCGCTGCCGACGCCGGCGCCGCAAAGCGACGCGCAAACCACGCAGCAATGGCAGCGCTGGCTGACGGATCAGGGCGATAAAGAGCCGTGGTTCTCCTATATCAACTTCAGCGGCGCCGAGCCGGCCGAAGGTGCCAAAACCCCGGCGCCGGCCGACTTTATCCAGCGCTATCGTACCGGCGCGCAAGACGTGGACGCCCAGATAGCCCAGGTGCTGGACACCCTGAAACAGCGCGGCCTGCTGGACAAAACCGTGGTGGTGATCACCGCCGAGCACGGCGTCGAATTCAACGACAGCGGTAAAGGCCAATGGGGGGCCGGCAACGGCTTCAACCAGGCGCAGCTGCAGGTACCGTTGGTGATCCACTGGCCGGGCACCCCGGCCCAGACCATCAGCAAGCTGACCGGCCATAACGACGTGATGCGCACCCTGATGCAACGGTTGCTGCACGTGAAGACCGCGCCGAAAGACTATTCGCAGGGCGAAGATCTGTTCACCGCCCAGCGCCGCAACAACTGGATCGCCACCGGCGATGGCAATCAGCTGGTGATCACCACGCCGACGCAGACGCTGATGCTGGACAACAGCGGCAACTATCGCGTCTACGATCAGAACGGCGATGAAATAAAAGACGAGAAACCGCAGCTTGCTCTGCTGTTGCAGGTGCTGACCGATGTAAAACGCTTTATCGCCAACTAACTGCTTAAAACTAAAGCAATCAAGTAGCGAGGCGCTTGCATTAACATCGGGAATCGGTAGTATGAATTTTCATAGCGTCGGCATGTAGCGCAGCCTGGTAGCGCACCGTCATGGGGTGTCGGGGGTCGGAGGTTCGAATCCTCTCATGCCGACCAAGCTCAAGAAAACCTGCTGTTACAGCAGGTTTTTTTTCGTCTGCACGCTGAGAGGATGAGAATCTCCGAAGGAGGTTTGAGCCGAGCGCAGTGAGACCACGTTGCTTTAGCAACGGCCCGCAGGGCAAGCATCGAAGATGCGCATAATCCTCTCATGCCGACCAAGTTCAAGAAAACCTGCTGTTACAGCAGGTTTTTTTTCGTCTGCCGTTTACGCGGAAAGTTTGACGATCGCCGCAGGAATACCCTGGCGCACCGCCGCACCGGTTACCCAATCCAGCCAGGTGTTCGGCACTTCGCGCGTCGGATCGGCAAAGCCCAAATCGTTAAGGTTGATGCCGGCGGCGATGCGCTCATCCATCGCCAGCGGTTCGCCGTCCAGGTAGTGCTGGCTGGCCCCCATCTCCCGGTGGCCGTAACCGTGTTCCACCGCGATCACGCCTGGCATCACCCCCGCCAGCAAACTGATCTGCGCCTCCCGGCTGCCGCCCGGCGTACTGATGCTCACCCAGTCACCGTGTTGAATGCCGAAACGCACCCCGTCCGCCGGGTTCAGGGCCACCAGGTTCACCGGCTTCACGTCGTGCAAGCGCCGGATCACCGCGGTGGAGCTGCTCATCACATTGGATTTGAAGGACATCAGCCGCAGCGGCCACTGCCGCTCAGGGTAGAGCTCTTCCACCGCACGGCCGTCCGACAAACGCGCCGGGTAACAGGTGGGGCAGCCGCTGAAACGCTCGCCGGTGATCGCATGGCGGTGCTTTGCCACTTCCGCATTCCAGATCTGCAGCGGCTTCTCCCAACGGTTGCCCACGCTGCCGTCGCGGCGGCCGCTGTCATGATCGGCGAAGCGGCCGCCGCGGCTGTAGATAAACGCCACGCGGTCGATTTCATCGGCGCGCAGCGTCTGCGCAAGCTGCGGCAACAAGCGATCGACGCCGCACAGCGCCAGCTCTTCCGCCCTCGCGGCCGGCACCGGCGCCTTGCCGGCAAACGCCACGTTGGCGGCGGCGCGCAGATAATAATCCTCAGCGCGGTTGAGCGGCAGCAGCCCGCCCTGGCCGTCGCCGATAGCGCGATCGCCAAACCCCGGCAGCCCCAGGCGTTTGGCGACGGCGATGCAAAACGCCTCCATGGAAATCGGCTGCCCTTGCGCCGTTTTCGCGGTCGCCGGCGTCACTATCGGCCAGCGCGCGGTAGTGGCCTTGCTGGCGACGCCGCCCCAAGGGGCGCTGAATCCCCAGCTCTCAAAGTTATGGGTATCCGGGATGATATAGTCGGCCAGCGCCGTCGTTTCGTTGATAAACGCATCGATGGCGATAAACAGCGGCAAACGCGCCGGATCTTTCAATCGTTCCTCCGCCACGCCGCGCAACCCGGCGATACCGTACAAGGGGTTGGTCATGTTCGAGATCCAGACTTTCAGCCCGTACGGATACCCCGCCAGCGCCGACGTCAGCAGCTCGGTCAACTGCCCGGCGACGAACGGATACCAGGGCGCCCTGGCCGGCCAGGGTGAAATGCCCGCCGCCACTTTTTCGCGGTATTCGTCGGAGGTTTCATAAGCGGCCTTGCTGCGCGCGATATTCAGCCCCTTCGGTTTTACCAGGCCGGGAAACTCGACCAGGTTATAGCGCGGCCCCTCGGCGAAGCCGTTGAATTTACCGCCGCCGACGAACACTCCACCCTCCAGGCTAAGGTTACCGATCAACACATTGAGCATCATCACCGACCAGGTATTGTAAAACCCGTTTGCCGCCATCATCCCGCCATGGGCGATCACCGCCGCCTTGCGCCCATGGGCGGTAAAAGCCTCGGCCAGCGCCGCGATGCGCGCCACCGGCACGCCGCATTCCCGGCTGTACGCCTCCGGCGACAGTTTATCGGCGGCCTCTTTCAGACACTGGAAACCACTTTTCACCGCCACCTGCGCGCCGTCGTGCAGCGTCACCGTGCGGGTTACCCACAGCTCGGCACGGTCGCACGCCTCGGCCGGCACCAGCTCCCCCGCGCCGTTGACGACCAGCGGCGACGCCGACTCGGCGCCGTTCAGATGAGCAAGCGTCAGATGCTGCCCCGCCAGCGGGTGCTCGCTCTCGGCGATCACCAGATGCGTGGCGTTGGTCCAGCTCTTCTCGCCGGCACGCTGCATGGCGACCTCCGACGGGATGGCGAGATAGCCGGCCTGATAACGCCGGTTGTCGAGGATCCACTGGATCATCGCCATCGCCAGCGCGGAGTCGGTGCCCGGTAATATCGGGATCCAATGGCCATGATCGTCCGCCAGCGTGGTGGTCAGCGGCAACGCCGGCGCCACCACCGCATAGCGAAACTCGCTGCGCAATCTGGCGCTGGCCAGCTGCCGGGCCTGGCGCTTGAACGGGTTGCCGGACTGCGCCGGCGAGGTGCCCATAAACAGCGCGAATTTGACCTGTTCCCAGTCCGGTTTCACATGCGGGTTCTTGTCCAGATCGTTCATCAATGCACCGGAGCCGGCACGGTAGGCCAGCCCACAATAAGCGCCGTGCGCGCCGAAGTTTTTGCTGCCGAAGCTGTTCTGGGCGAAGCGCCGCAGGAAGCTGTCGCGCCCATCGTCACCGGCGTTGGTCACCAGCAGCTGGTTGGCTTTCGGCCCCAGCCCCGGCCGCCGGGCGTCGATCGGCGTTTCCAGATCGCGGATCGCCCGCAGGCCGTCCACATACCCCTCGCCGAACAGATCGCCGCCCTCCACCACTTCAGCGATCAGCTGTTCGAAGCTGATGCGTTGCCACTTGCCCTCGCCGCGCTTGCCGACGCGCTTCATCGGCTCCAGCACGCGCAGCGGGCTGTAAAGCCCCTCCAGCAGCGTGGCGCCGCGCGCGCAGGCGGTGGAACGGGCGTCGAGGCCGCTTTCGCCGCCCAGCTGCGCCAACGCCTCCTGCAACGGCAACGCCGAGTCGACGTGCCGTTCCTGAGACAGCGGATGATAAGGGTTGCCGGCAATGCGCAATACCCGATCGGTCTGTCTGTCCACCCGAACCCGCACGCCGCATTGCGTCCAGCAGCCGAAACACTGGGTCATTGAGATGGCCTGCTGCGGATTGCCTTGCCATTCCGGCATTGCCCGCCCTTCGGGCAGCAGAGAGTTGCCGTTGATGCGATCCAACGTCACCCGCCCTGAGGTGCCGTGAATCAAGCCGTCGATCGCCCGTTTGGCGACCTCACGATAGCTCAGGCCAAAAGCGGACAACCCGCCGAAGGCCAGGCCCACTTTCAACCACTGACGCCGGGTGAGTTTAGCCATGTTGTTTTCTCCGCAATAAAAACGCCTGTGCTTCACGCACCATGATCATTAACGCCAGCCACAGCCCGAAAGTACCGACGATCGCCAGCAAGCCGTCGGTACCCAGCGGCAGGCTATAGAGGGAATAAGACGCGTTGTATTTCGGGATGGTTTGTACCTCGATCAACAGCGTCCAGCGCATCAGCCAGCTCAGCCCCAGCGCGCCGGCCACCAGCAGCGGCGCGCCGCCGCGCGGCAAACGTCGATAGGTGGCCCAGGCGGCACACGCCAGCGCCAGTGCCCACAGCGCGATCCACCCGGCGGCATACTGACGCGCCGTCGCCTGCGTCTGCAGCCAGTGGCGTACCGCCGCACCGGATAGCGTATCGCCGCACACCCACAGCAGGATCGCCCCGCCGAGCAGCAACAGCGTCAGCAGCATCCCGCGCGCCAGCGGCGCTTGCAGGCCGGGCCGTTTGCGCATCGCCAGCAGCAACAGGGCCAAGAGCGCCTGCAGCGCGCTGAGGAACATCACGATCGGAAATCCGTAGCTGAACCAGATGGGGCGGGCGCGCACGACGGAAACCTCACGCCCGGTGTACAACAGCAGGCCGATAGCTACCAGCGCACAAGCGGGCGCTATCCCACGCAGCAGCGCCACCCGCCTGCCCGTCAGCCGCGTAAATTCGACCGCGATAAACCACAGGCCGATCAACAAGGTAAACAGCGGCAAGAACAGCGCCCCCCACGGCATCCACGACCAGGGCGTCGGATAAGCGTAGAAATGCCAGAAACGGGCGGTTTGATGCAGATCGGCGGTCAACGCCAGCGGCGCGGTGATGGCGCACGTCAGCCCGATAAACAGCGCCATGCGCTCCAGATGCGCGGCGTTATCTCCACCGCGCCAGCGCCACACGCAGGCCAGCAACGCGGCGCAGGCGGCGATGCCGATAAAGAAGAAATATTGCACGGCCCACGGCAGCCAGCTCACCGCCTGCGGCTGGCTCAGCACTTCTGCGATCATCAGTTGGCGGCTCATCGTCCCTCCCCCCATAAGGCGACCTGCGCCCGGCCCGGCAGCGGCGTGACGAAGGCGTCATCCAGCCCCAGATAAAAGACGTGGGGCGCGGTTTGATTCTCCGGCTTGAGGACTTTGATCTCGGCCTCATGGCGCCGCAGCAGCTTGCTCAGCGTGCTGTGCGGATCGCGCATGTCGCCGATGATCCGCGCCCCGCCCACGCACGACTCCACGCACGCCGGCAGCAATCCCGCTTCCAGCCGGTGCACGCAGAAGGTGCATTTGTCCGCCGTTTGGGTGGCGTGATTGATAAAGCGGGCATCGTACGGACAGGCCTGCACGCAATAGGCGCACCCCACGCAGCGTTTGTTGTCGACCACCACGATCCCGTCCTCGCGCTGGAAGGTGGCCTGCACCGGGCATACCGGCACGCAGGGCGGGTTGTCACAGTGGTTGCACAGCCTGGGCAGCAGCACGTTGGTCGCCACCGCTTCGCCTTCGAGGCTGACCTGGTACTGGTTTACCGTGGTGCGAAACTCCCCGTGCGGCGTCTGGTTTTCAATGGCGCAGCTCACGGTACAGGCCTGGCACCCGACGCAGCGCCGCAGGTCGATCAGCATCGCATAGCGTCGGCGAACATCCCCCTCGCGCCGCGTCGGCGCCCACGTCAGCCCGGCTTCCGCCATGGGGATCAGCGAGGCCCCCGCCGTCAACACGCCCAGCCGCTGCAAAAACTGCCGTTTACCGAAATCCATGCGCCTCTCCCACACCCTGGGCATCACCCCGATCACGCTATTGATGCCCGTTAGATGAATAAACAATGTCGATGATTTACAGTGTAAAAATGGCATTGGGCTCAGCTCTATTGTGGTTAACCACATACCGAACCTAACGTTGATCTAAAACAAGTGACGGCAGGCAGATTGCCCATCAGGAGGGGCCGTGAGGGTCGTGTTATTACTGCTGCTCAGTCTCGGCTGGGGGATGGCGGCACAGGCGGGCGAGTGGTCGGTCGGCGTGCTGGCGATGCGCGGCGATGCGGCGACCGCGCGTGACTGGCAGCCGCTGATCGACAGGCTCAACGGCAGCGTCGGCGGTGAACGCTTCCGCCTGCGGCCGCTCGATCTGGCGCAGATGCGCGAGGCGGTCAATCGGGGCAGCGTGCAGTTCGTGGTCACCAATCCGGCGCAGTTTGTGCAGCTGAACAGCCACTATCATCTGCGCTGGCTGGCGTCGTTACGCGCCGCCAACGGCGACCGGGCAACGGGCAACATCATCGGCAGCGTGATTCTGGTGCGGCGCGACAGCGGCATTACGACGCCACAGGCGCTGATGGGCAAAACGGTGGGCGCCATCGATCCGCAGGCCTTCGGCGGCTATCTGACCGGTTATAAGGCGCTCAGCGATGCCGGCATACGGCCCGAGCGCGATTTTCACCTGCGCTTTACCGGTTTCCCTGCCGACGCCCTGCTCTATCTGTTGCGCGAACGCGCCATTCAGGCCGCCATCGTCCCCGTTTGCCTGCTGGAGAAAATGGATCAGGAAGGCCTGATCAATCCGGCGGATTTTCGCCCGCTGTTGCAACAGGCCGCGTCGGTTCCCTGCGTTACCAGCACGCCGCTTTACCCCAACTGGTCGTTCGCCGCCCTGCCCGGCCTGGATAACTCACTGGTGGATGCGGTGGCAAGAGCCTTGCTGACCGCACCGCCGCAGTCACCCTTCCTGTGGGGCGCACCGGCCTCGACCAGCGAGGTGGAAGCGCTGCTGCGCGCCGTCAATCAGCACCCGGAACAGCGGCGGCTGTGGCTGGATATCAAAAGCTGGCTGATCCAGCATCAGACGGCCGTCGGCCTGTCGCTGGCGGTGCTGGCGCTGTTGATCGTCAACCACATCTGGATCGCGCTGCTGGTACGCCGGCGCGGGCGGCAGTTGCTCCATGCCGGAGAGCAACTGCGGCGGCAGGAGCAGGCGCTGGAGAACGCCAGGCAGCTGAACGTGCTGGGGGAAATGGCCTCCGGCTTCGCACACGAGCTCAATCAACCGCTGGCGGCTATTCGCCACTATGCGCAAGGATGCCTGATCCAACTGCGCAACACGGACGCCGGGCATCCGTTGCTGGGGCCGCTGGAAAATATCGACCGACAGGCGCAGCGCGGCGGCGAGACGATTCATAACCTGCGCCAGTGGGCACAGCCCACCGCTGAGGCGATAGATCAAACGCGCTGGCAGTCCGCTGCGGTAAGCGAAACCGCCGAGCGGGTGTGGGCGCTGCTGCGCCTGACGCAGCGCTATCCCGACCTGACGTTGTTCAACAACGTGGCGCCTTCGCTGACGCTAACCCTGCCGCCAGCGCTGCTGGAACAGCTGCTGGCGAACCTGCTGCTGAATGCGGCGCAGGCCGGGGCCAATGCCGTCTGGCTTTCCGCCACCCAGAGCGAACGGGCGATCGAGTTGCATCTGCAGGACAACGCGGGCGGCATGACAACGCCCGGGCTGGAACAGGCTTTTCGCCCCTTCAACACCACCAAAGCCGGCGGCATGGGGCTGGGGTTAGCCATTTGTCGACGCCTGGCCCGCTATGGCGGCGGCGAAATCCGCCTGGCTAACCGCCCCGCCCCCGACAGCCGCAATGGGCTGTGCGTAACGCTGCATTTCATATTGAACGATGAGGAAAACCATGTCGCTAATTCATCTGGTGGACGATGACGTCGCCGTCACCGACGCCTGCCATTTTTTGCTGACCAGCCTCGGCCACGACGTGCAGTGCTGGAATGACAGCACCGACTTTTTGGCGCAGGCCGACCTGTTTCAGACCGGGATCGTCTTGCTGGACATGAGGATGCCGAAACTCGATGGGCACCAGGCCTACGCTGAGCTGCGCCGCCTCGGCAGCACGCTGGCGGTGGTGTTCCTGTCCGGCCATGGCGACGTGCCGATGGCGGTGGAGCAGATGAAGTACGGCGCGGTGGACTTCCTGCAAAAACCGATCGCCGCTGAACCGCTGATCGCCGCCCTCGAACGCGCGCACCGGGTTTCGGCCGTAGCCTGGCAACGCCATGAAACTTACGGCCGCTACCGCACGCTCACGCCGAAAGAACGCGACATCGCGCAGCTGGTAGTGCGAGGCATGATGAATCGGGAAATGGCGGAGCGGCTGAATATCGCGCTGCGCACCGTGGAGGTTCACCGGGCGAAAGTGATGGAGAAAATGCAGGCCGCTAGCCTGGCGGAATTGGTGATTCAGCTGCAGGCTCTGCCGCCCACGCCCCGGGAGTGAACGTATAAAGCCCTCATCAAGCTAACGTCCCGTATTCCTCTTCCCATGATTGACACAGCGCAATCCAGGTAATATATTCATTAGAAATATTAATGAATTACGATAAAGTCATCTGTTCTCAACCAACAGGCCATCAGCATTCTTCGCATAACCCAGCGTAGCGCTTTCGCCTTCAGGAACCCCGTGAGGGAAAGGAGAGGCGTTGCCTTGAATAAAGAGAAACGATGGCCATGCGACATGGCTCAAGCATCATTGCGCCACTATCTGGCCGCTTGGTTGACGTTTTAAATAAGTATGGATTATGAATAACAGAAGAACACGGACTAAATAAGGAATAAAAATGCAAGGAAATCTCAAGCTCTATGGCCTTTTTGTTGGCCTGACGGTGACCATTATGATCACCTGCGACACGTTGGTTTATAAGGTCTTTGATATCTATGGTTTTAAAATAACGGCCAGCGGCATTGTATTCTCCCTGTGTTTCTTGATCTCCACATTGCTTACTGAGGTTTACGGCTATAAATTGTCGGTCAGAGCAATATGGATCATGGTCTTCTGTCAAAGCTTATATGTCATAATACTTAATCTCTCAGCCGTTATTCAGCCAGAAAACAACGATATCGCCACGCACTATTATTCTTTGTACCACGAATTCTGGCGAGTCATGATCGGTACCTGGGTGTCCGTTCCGGTCGCTTATTTCGTCAATGGCTTCATTATTTCAAAGATGAAGATTATCTTCTCCGGCAAATACTTCTTTATCCGATATATTGTGGGCTCCATGTCTACGCAGGCCGCCCTGTTGCTGACAGCCTATCCGATCAGTCTTTCAGGAAAATACACCTTCATGGAGTTGGTTAACATCATCAGCACAACCTGGTCTTATAAAGTTGTCGTCTCCATTGTCTTGCTGCCGCTCGCCATCGCCTTAGTCGAGTGGGTGAAGAAGATAGAAAACACCGATCACTATGATTGGGGCACCTCATACAATCCATTTAAGTAATATCAACAGGGTCTAGCATGAAAGTAATTCAGATTAGCGACATACATATTATGCCTAATGAAAGCGCGCTGGCTTCGAAGCATCTTGCTAATTTCGACAGGGCCATTGACTTCATTAATGCCAATGCAGATAAAATCAATGCCGACTTAATCATTGTGACGGGTGACATCTCTCATGATGGCGATATCCCCTCTTATGAGCGCTTCTTTAAGATAATGAACCGCACTTCCTTACCTTTCTATTTTTTCCCAGGCAACCATGACAACAAAAAGAACCTGGACGATGCAGCCCATAAACAGGGCGGCAACTATGATATAAACTCGTTTGAAGATGACGAATGGCGCATGCTCAGCATCGACTCGGTGGTTGATAACGAAGATTTCGGCAGGGTCTCGACGCATGCGCTCGACACGCTTGAAAAAGCCATCGCCGCAAGTGGCAATAAAAAGGTCGCCGTCTTCTTGCATCATCACCCTATTCCTGTAGGCACCCCGATTGTTGATAGCTGTATGTTAAACAATGCTGAGGAGCTATTGAGCCTCTGCCAACGATTAAACGTTAAGTTTATCGGCTCAGGCCATGCGCATACGTTATTCCAAAGAAAGCTGGGGGAAACCTTAATCTCTGTTTCCCCGGCAATTTGTTCGCAATGGAAAAACGGCACAAGCGATGTCAGCAGCATAGACAACTCGGCTTTCAGCGTAATTACGTTCGATGAGCATATTCACGTCGAACCCTGGTTTATTTAATCAACGTCAGTATTGTTTTTTTAGACTTGTCGCTTTTCTTTGCATTTTTCAAAGAGGCAGAGAGTGTTCTGCCTTCTTTTACCCCGGCATAAAAGGCTATTTTCGTCGCATCCAAGGACTCGGTTTTGTCGACAAGATCGCGATCCTTTAGGAAATCCGCCCCTGATATTGATATCGAGTCAACGTCGTTTTTCAACGTCCACATACAGTTTCTTTTTTCTTCATGAATCGACAGTTTGGCCGAGGCGATTTTTATTTTAGACTCGGTCTCGGCGATAAAAGCGATGTCTTTCGGGTTAACGTGCCTGAGAAAATCGCCCTCGATGAGTTGCGCCCAGTTTTTTTTCACGAAAGTATGGGTGCCAAACTCTTTGAAAAGCCAATATCCATCCGCCGTTCGGATCACACTGCGATCTAACGTATAGAGGTAACTGGGAGAGTATATTTTTCTTAGCCTTCTCATTATGTTAAATAAATCCATTTATTTCAGCCTCTTTATCGTTTTCAATAGAACACCGACGATCGCATAATCGCTATAGGACTTCACGCTGCTATCTGAATCTAATGAGATATTTGTAAACAACAAGTCGTCGTCAGAAACAAAAACTCGCCTTAAGCATATTGGGTAATTTTTCAGCTTAACCAGGACGATATCCCCATCACAAAATGGCTCCTTGAGGGAGATCACACAATACGTTCCACGGTCTAATTCAGGCGACAGTGAATTATTCGTTATCTCTGCCACAAACAGCGAATCGTCCGTCATGTCATCGACTTCTGTCGTATAGGTATCTGCCGTTCTGATCGTGTTGGCCAGAAAACGCTCTACATCGCTGTAGCTAATGAGCGGCAGCGATCTCACATTGTGTTTGGCCTCCCCTGTGACGCTTAAATCCTTGTCAGTCAGCTCCCCTACTTTTACGCTGAAAAATTCACCAATGGATGCAAGCGTGGCGATCGTGGGATTCCCCACCCCTTTCCTCAGATTATTGATGGTGGCAATACCTATCCCTGTTTCGCTGCTCAACCGACTGGCATCAATCCCGTGCATGCGCATGAGGTAAGTGAGGTTTTCGCCTATCATTTTCAATGACATACCATTTTCTTCTGATATTTTAATGTTGTTTGGTTGCATTATAATGTTTTAAACCTATACTTTAGCGTCATTAAAGTGAATTAAAAACATTAAACCACTTAAAAGGTGGCCATGACAATAATCCTGGGCGAGCGACGGACGAAAAACACAAAAAACCTATTGTAATAAAATGATTTTATTGCAAATCATCGTTCTTGATGAACGTGACTGGTTTTTATTGAAATGATTCATTTTACTTATAAAAAACTATCTAGGCAGGCTAACTCATATCACGTTCATCAAGCTTCAGAGGCGCTTGACAACGCCCGGGATATCTTCATCGCATTCACGCCATAGCTGCCGCGGGAGAAACCTAAAATACTGATCATTAACCTCGCAGCAATTTAGTGCAAGAAAGCCCACCTGGAGAGCAAACCGCATCCCGGTTTAATTTTAAACGAAATGAGATGAATGCCTTTTTCAGCGCTCATAGAGCGACTATTGCCCAACACTCAGGATTTTTTCTCCGTCAGAACGCGAAGACGCTGCATCAGCGCCCGTAGCGCCGAGTTCTGGCGCATACCTGCGTTGAGCAACATTTGCCAAGAACGGCGACCAGAAAGGTGGCGCCGGGCCTCCAACACCAGGGAGCCCCGGCCCGACGCCACCGCCTTACGTATTGATTTTTAAGGGTGAAAAATGCAGGCTGCGGGAATGATCACGCCCTTTGAAGATTCACGCGCGAAGTGAGCGGGGAAAATGCAGGCCAGTGGCCAGACGTAAGAAAATGATTCTGCGGCAGGCTTAGCCCCCGTAGCGCAAGCAAGAATGAACGCCTCATGCAAAATTGCTTTCCCACTCTTGCCAACCCGCCTTCCTCAGGCCAGAATACTGTACATTAAATCAGTATTTACAGGTGAGTCATGTTTGTAGAATTAGTGTACGACAAGCGCAACGTCGCTGGGCTACCCAACGCCGCCGAGATTATTCGCAACGAGCTGGAAAAACGCGTGCATGCGCTGTTTCCTGAAGCCGAAGTGCGCGTAAAACCGATGCAGGCCAACGGCCTGAACTCCGACGCCAGCAAAAGCGATCGTGAGAAGCTGAACCGAATGTTGGAAGATATGTTCGAAGAAGCGGATCAGTGGCTGGTCACGGATATTTTATAAGCGCTCTCAACCATAATCCCCGACTAATAACCAAACCTGAGCCTAGCGCCAGCAGGCTTTTTATACGAGCAAGGCAGTATGGTTACACCTCGTCTGCTGGTGCCACCGCCTTGCTCCCTCCGGGAAATAAAGACCTTTAAGATTCGCGGCTTACTGATGCGTATGCAATTCTCATATATGCCGCACGCCGACTTTTGCTCGCCTAATTAAATAATTTCGGAGCTTATGATATATCAAAAAACCTAGAGTCTATGCGGTTTACATTCAGAATTTGCCAACTAACCTCATAAGATATCCCATGCTATACTGTCGAGATATCATCAACCCATTGGAATAATTAATGAAAAATCACTTAGAGGTATCTCTTTATGCAACCCGCTAAAAAGTGGTCACAGGAACTTGAGGGGTTACGTGGCCTGGCGTCACTTTGGGTTGTTTTGGGTCATATCTGCATTTTAACCCGCTTCCGTCCCCCCATTCTTTCTGATCCTGCAATCGGTGTAGATCTTTTCATCCTGCTTTCTGGCTACTTAATGGCCAAAAATTATGTTGAGCGTAAGGAACAGGAACCCTGGACCGACGCGTCGACTTTCAAAAAATTTTGGACTCGGCGGTTCTTTCGCATCGCACCGCTTTACTATGTCTTATTGGCTGTGGCAATTGTATTTGGTAGCTACTTCGGTGAGGCCAGAGACATCATTGGCCACTTCTACAGCGAAACGCAAACCAACAGCTCACGCTATAGCGATCATTCATTCTTGAATGTATTTACGCACGTCACCTTTATGTTTGGCTTTCTGCCTGATTACTCCTTCAATACGGTGCTCCCCGACTGGAGCATCGGTTTGGAAATGCAGTTCTATTTACTTTTTCCATTCATCATGTTGACAGTCTTGAAACTGGGATTTGCCCGTGCATGCCTCGCGGTTGTCTTGCTGTGCGGACTCGCCAAATTTTTAGTACCGGACTACTTTGCTGCATTCCCCATGCCCTCCATGATCCTCATAAAGCTGAACTTATTTATTGGGGGTATGCTGATGGCTGAATCAATCCGCAGTAAGAGTGTTCGCTATGTCGTTTTTGCTTTATTAACCGTACTGGGTAGCGCGTATCTGCCAAACGAATTGAATAAATACCATTTGCTCGCTCAAATAGGTCTTATCTTAATGATGGTCACGATGCTTTGGGCCAGGAGTGAAGAGAGCAAGTGGTCGCGCGTGCTGCGCTTGCCGCGCTGGTGCCTGACAAACCGTTTCAGCGTATTTCTGGGAGATGTCTCATACTCAGTCTATTTGCTCCACCTATTGATAGTCCTACCGGTCGTTGCCTATTTGCTCTCAAACACATCATTTGCTGAACTTTCTTCAGTAATGCGGTTCATTGTTGCATCAGGAATCATTCTCCCGCTCACCTATGGTATCGCAACGTTGCTGTACCACTTTGTTGAAAAACCAGGTATCAAACTCGGCAAAATGCTTATTAGCCGCAACCAAACGAAAGCTGTGGCGCTACGGTAATTGCCTATCAACACTCAATCTGATGGCTGCTTATCGGTTAACTTCAGCGCCACCTGAGAAACTCCTTCTCGTGGCGCTTCCAGTAAAAAATCCATAACAAAAAGCCCCAGCATCGCTGCTGGGGCTTCTATCATGGTGCCGGCTACCGGAATCGAACTGGTGACCTACTGATTACAAGTCAGTTGCTCTACCTACTGAGCTAAGCCGGCTGAATTTGGCGGAAGGACAGAGATTCGAACTCTGGGAGCTGTTACACTCGACGGTTTTCAAGACCGTTGCCTTAAACCACTCGGCCATCCTTCCAATGGGCGCTGATATTAGCGATACCGTTATGAAATGTCTATCGTTTTCATGCAAAAAAATGGCACAACCGGTGCAGTTGCCTAAACTTCAGGCCTTAAACGCTTAAAAAATGAAAAGCCCCGCGCAAGCGAGGCTTTTTGTGTCGGCCGAAACGCGATTATTTCGGCTGAGAATCGTAGTCTGAACAGGTTTGATAGCCCTTGTTCATGACATGGCCCGTGTCGTTGTAGCTGACAAAGTACGTTTGCACTTTGCCGTCGCGCGGCGCCACCGCATAGGTGTCGCAAGTGCCCTGCGCATGAACCAGCGTGGCGGTGGTCGACGGCGGACCGGCGATAGCCCGCACCTGCTGCTTGGTCATCCCTACTTTGACATCGCTGACCACCGGCTCATTGACATAACTGGTTGCGCGGTCATAGGCGGTGCAGCCGGCAAGAATGGAAAATACCGCCGCAGTGCCGACGGCCAAAACCAACTTCTTCGTCATAGCTTGTCCTCTTGGAGTGCGTTTGTTGTCCCCTAAGTCTAGAAGTGGAAAGGCTTTTCTACAAATTCCCCTTTGTCGATCGGTGCGCTTTTCCTCACGAGCGGCCATCGCGGGCGCGACGTCAGATTCAAAAACCGAAATCGCTCAGGGCCGGGACATCGTCCGGCCGCCGGC
Source organism: Serratia sp. 4542 (assembly GCF_016805595.1). Taxonomy (NCBI): domain Bacteria; kingdom Pseudomonadati; phylum Pseudomonadota; class Gammaproteobacteria; order Enterobacterales; family Yersiniaceae; genus Serratia; species Serratia sp. 4542. Next base: position 246,860 of record NZ_RXKV01000011.1, on the reverse strand, counting down.
CGAGCGGCCAGTGAAAACGCCGATCCTGTTCGCGGATCGGCATGTCGTTGATGCACGCATGGCGGTTGATCATCAGCCCCTCCTGATTGAACTCCCAGTTTTCGTTGCCGAAGCTGCGATACCAGTTGCCGGAATCGTCGCGCCATTCATAGGCGAAACGCACCGCGATGCGCGCGCCATCAAACGCCCACAGTTCCTTAATTAGCCGATACTCCAGTTCTTTCGCCCATTTGCGTTGTAAAAAACCGACTACCGCTGTGCGGCCTTCGACAAACTCCGCGCGGTTACGCCAATGGGTATCGAGGGAATATACCTGCGATACGCGTTCGGGATCGCGACTGTTCCAGGCATCCTCCGCCAGCCGCACCTTCTCGATGGCGGATTCGCGGGTAAAAGGCGGCAATGGGGGTTTAATGCTCATGTTCATCTCCTGAGTGAAGGTATGTAGACAACTCTGTCTACAACATTACGCTAGCGCATGTAGACAGAATTGTCTACAATCACTCGGAAATAGCCCAGGAGAAAATGATGACCGCCGATCTCAACGCCTTGCCCGCCCGCCAGCGCATCCTGCTGACGGCGCACGATCTGTTTTATCAGGAGGGGATACGCGCCACCGGCATCGATCGCATCATCAAGGAATCTGGCGTAACCAAGGTGACGTTTTACCGCCATTTTCCCAGCAAGAACGACTTGATTACGGCGTTTTTGGCCTATCGCCACCAGCAGTGGCTAGCCTGGTTCAGCACAGCGTTGGCCAGGCATGTGACGCAAACCGGCGGGTTGCTGGCGGCGCTGGCGCCCTGCCTGGCGGAATGGTTCGACGATCCGCGCTTTCGCGGCTGCGCGTTTATCAATACGGCGGTGGAACTTGCCGACCTGCTGCCGGAAAGCCTGCACATCGCCAGCCAGCATAAGCGGCAGATGGCGGACGAGCTGGCACGTCACCTGCCCGCCGGCCCACAGCGGGAACAGCACTCAGCGATGTTGGCGATGCTGATCGACGGCGCCATCGTCAGAGTGCAGATAGAGCGGCAACCGCAGGCCGCGCTGCAGGTGCTGAATGCTACGTTGGACATGTTGGCGCAAGGCGGGTTCGATCAGTAATTGGCCCAAATGCCCGGCGTCACCAGCTCCAGCAGATGAGCGTCGGGATCGCGAAAATAAATGCTCTCCCCGCCGTGTTCCCAGCGCATCCGCCCCTCTATCTCCACGCCGTTGGCCATCAGATGCCGTTCCCAATGCGGCAGTTGGTCTTTCGCTACCGCCAGCCCGATATGCGCCGGCCCCACGCCATCGTGCGCGGGAATAAACCCGGTCGGATAGTGCGCCCCACGCAGCGAGTCGCCCTCGATAAACAGCAACAATACGCTTCGATCGCCGACGTTATAGGCGCGAAACCGTTCGTTGGCAACCATCGCCGGCAGTTGCAGCACCTCTCGATAAAAGGCGTCCGCGCGTTCAATATCGCTGACGTACAGCACCGTTTCGATCACCTTGTCGATCTTGAGTTCCATATCACCTCCGCTCTGTTTGCTGTACTGACAGCGTAGGCCGAGCGAGGGCTAGCCGAAGCGCTTCCCGTGCCGACAACGGATCAATCCGTGCTTTACAGGCAAAAAAAAACGCGGCCCGAAGGCCGCGTGATGACGTTCACACTGAGGTGCTTAGAACTGGTAAACCAGGCCCACGGCAACCACGTTGTCGGTGTTGATACCGGCAGCTTGGGTGAAGTCGTTGTTGTCCAGCAGGTTGATTTTGTAGTCAACATAGGTGGACATGTTTTTGTTGAAGAAGTAGGTCGCGCCCAGGTCGACGAATTTGACCAGATCTTCATCACCGTAGTCCTTGCCGTTACCGGCGCGGCCCAGATCCTTACCTTTGGTCTGGTTATAGCCCACGAACGGACGCAGACCGAAGTCGAACTGGTAGTGCGCGTAGGCTTCGAAGCTCTGCGCCTTGTTGGCGTAACCGAAAGCATCGCTGGTAGAGCTACCGAAGCGCGCCGCGTTGTAAGACTGGGTGAACATCACGGCCAGGTAGGTGTCGTTGGCGTCATATTTCAGGCCACCGGAGTAACCTTCCGCCTTGTCGCCGCGGCCCATAATGTTCTGGTAGCCGCCACCGCCGTTCTGCTCGCTGGTACGACGAGAGTTGAAGAAGGCACCGGCGGCACTGATGCCGTAACCCATGTCATAGCTCATCGACATGCCGTAACCTTCACCGTTTTGGCCCAGGACATCACGGCCGTTGTTGGTCTCTTCAGCGCTGCCGTTCTTACCCTGGTACTGCAGGGCGAAGTTCAGGCCGTCAACCAAACCGAAGAAGCCGTTGTTACGGTAGGTCGCCAGACCGCTGGAGCGCTGGAACATGAACTGGTCAGCGCCGTAGGTCGAGCCGTCGAACTCAGGCTGCAAGTCGGTGTAAGCCGCGACGTCGTACAGCACGCCGGTGTTACGACCATAGTCGAAGGAACCGTAGTCGCCGAATTTCAGACCGGCGAAGCCGTAACGGGTGAAGTTCTTGTTGTCCTGGTTTTCAGCGTGGTTCAGGTTGGCCTGATATTCCCACTGGCCGTAACCGGTCAGCTGATCGCTGATTTGCGTTTCGCCACGTAGGCCAAAACGCATATAAGACTGATCGCCGTCCGCGCCATCATTGCTGGAGAAATAGTGAAGACCGTCGACTTTACCGTACAAATCCAGTTTATTACCGTCTTTGTTGTAGATTTCCGCCGCGCCTGCTGTGCCTGCAACCAGCAGTGCGGGTACCATCAGAGAGAGTACTCGAAGTTTCATCGTTATTATCCTCGTTAATTATGTCGAGCTACGGCCACTGCCCTTTTCGAGCATTATTAGCACGACTGTGCATTACCATTCTGGTAACAAGGGTTATATTAATCCAGAAAGAAAATGATACCAAGTATCCGATAGTGTTTCATTGTAATTAATAAAGGTTTCAAAATGTAAATACGCGCGAACTTTCACAAAACATTACAGACAAACAAAATAAAGCACTTAAAGACAAAGAATAGATTAATTGATAAAAAATCATGTAGTTATACATATCTTTAAGAAAAAAAAGGCAACCATACAATTGAATCGGGCAATAAGCACATTGTGCCAAAACGCTGTCCGCACGCAGCCGCTATAATCACCTCGCTATCATCATTATTTTCATTATTACCTTCATTATCCGAAGATAATTTCAGCATTCCTTTAACCGGCTTCTGGCCGGTTTTTTATTTTCCTCCACACTCTCCTCACAATTTCAGCTCGTACAAATAGCAAGCAAATAAATAACCTCATGATATAGTTTCACTAATTCACTTCCGCACTAATTGCTAATCTTTTCTGTTATTTTAGTCTACAAATTGAGCTTGCTTTTCATTTCGTGCTTTATCCCATCCTTTATTTCTCGCCGCAGGCATAATTAGCCGCGGAGTTTCACTTCTGATAGCCTGAAAAAAAGCTCACCCTCAGCGAGTAAAGTTATGATGCCCTTTCAACCCGACGTGCTGTGGCAGCGGCTGCAAAGCTCCCCCTTCCGCGCCCGTTTCCGTTTAAATGCCAAGGACCAAACCTACCTCGACGACAAGGGATTGCCGCTGATCCTCAGCCATGCCCGCGATTTCATCGACCGTCGCCTGGCCGCCGCCCATCCTAAAAATGACGGTAAGCAAACGCCGATGCGCGGCCACCCGGTGTTTGTCGCCCAACACGCCACCGCCACCTGCTGCCGCGGCTGCCTGGAAAAGTGGCACGGCATACCGCAGGGTATCGCGCTCGACCAACGGCAAAAGGCGTATATAGTCCAGGCGATCGCCCTGTGGCTGGTGCGCAGAGGCGGTGCCAGAGAGGAGCCAAACGCGAATCTTTTCGACCCGGATCGCGGATTGTGATAAAAACTGTCAGTAACTTTCGCCACTCTTTTGACCCAAGATCCTGACGCTTACATGACAGCCACCTTGTGCAATGAACAGCAAACGCCCGGCGTTCCTCAACAGATCGCCACCCGCCTGGCCTTTTTCGTCGCCGGTCTCGGCATGGCCGCCTGGGCGCCGCTGGTGCCCTTCGCCAAAACGCGCATCGGTATCGATGACGGCTCGCTCGGCCTGTTGCTGCTCTGTATCGGTGCCGGTTCCATGCTGGCGATGCCGCTGACCGGTTTCCTGACCGGCAAACTGGGCTGCCGCGCGGTGATCCTGATGGCGGGGCTCGGGTTATGCATCGATCTGCCGCTGCTGGCGCTGATGGATTCCCTCGGCGGCATGGCCGTGGCGCTGCTGCTGTTCGGGGCAGCGATCGGCATGATCGACGTGGCGATGAACGTTCAGGCGGTGATCGTCGAACGCGCCAGCGGCAAGGCGATGATGTCCGGTTTTCACGGTTTCTTCAGCATCGGCGGCATTGCCGGCGCCGGTGGCGTCAGCGCGCTGCTGTGGCTGGGCCTGACGCCGCTGCAATCCACCCTGCTTACCGTACTGGCAGTGGTAGCGCTGCTGGCGCTCGCCAGCCGCCATCTGCTGCGTGAGAGCGATGCCGACGACGGCGGGCCGATGTTCGTTTTGCCGCGCGGCTGGGTGATGTTCATCGGCATCCTGTGCTTTATCATGTTTCTGGCGGAAGGATCGATGCTCGACTGGAGCGCGCTGTTCCTCACCACGCTGCGCGGCGTCGAACATAGCCAGGCCGGCCTGGGCTATGCGCTGTTTTCCATCACCATGACGCTCGGCCGGCTCAATGGCGATCGGGTGGTGAACTCGCTGGGCCGCTACCGGGTGCTGCTGCTGGGCAGCCTGTGCGCCGCACTCGGTCTGAGCCTGGCCATCGCCTTCAATCACGCCACCGTGTCGCTGGTCGGTTTCATGCTGGTCGGCCTGGGCGCCTCGAACGTCGTGCCGATCCTGTTCAGCGCGGCGGGCAACCAGCGCGACATGCCGGCCAATTTGGCGATCGCCTCCGTCACCACCGTCGGCTATGCCGGTATTCTGGCCGGCCCGGCGCTGATCGGCTTTATCGCTCAGTTTTCCAGCCTGACGGTGGCTTTCGCCTGCGTAGCCGCCCTGCTGTTGGCGGTCACCGCCAGCGCCAAGGCCGTCACTCGCTGATTCAGGAATGCGCAGCCACTATGCAAAATAAACAACTGACCATCAGCTCCAGCAACATTACCCGCTGCTTCCTGCTGTTTATCGTGCTGCTGACGATCGGCATTGGCCTGTATGGTTACAACTACACCAACGCCTGGCTGGCGGAAAAGAAGTACACGCTGAACAGCATTGCCGGTTCGCTGCAAAAGCGTATCGATACCTACCGCTATATGACCTACCAGGTCTATGACAAATTCGGCAATGCGCCGGCACAGAACAGCGATCCCGGTTTGCAGGAAACCCGCCTGCGGCCCGACGTCTATTATGTCGAGAAGCCGCACAAGAAAACCGACGCGGTGATCTTCGGCAGCCATGACGAGAACACGCTGGCTATGATCGCCAACATCTCGGACTACCTGGACACTCGCTGGGGTGCCAAGACCGAAAACTACGCCATGTATTACCTCAATGGCCAGGACAACAGCCTCAGTCTGATCACCACCCAGCCGCTCAAAGAGCTGGCTTCGCGCTTTCGAGAGAGCTACCTGACCACCTCGGCGGACGAACGCCGCGCCGAGATGCTGCAACAGGCCAACATGCTCGACGAGCGCGAGAGCTTTTCCGATCTGCGCAAGCAGCGTTTCCAGAACGCCTATTCGTTCTCGATTCGCACCACCTTTAATCAGCCGGGACATCTGGCGACGGTGATCGCCTTCGACTTGCCGATCAACGACATCATTCCGGCCAATCTGGCCCGCGCCAATTTCCTGCTGCTGCCGGACGATGTCGATCTCGACGACAGCGCCATTCCGGCGGAAACGGCTCTCGGTACCCATGCGACGATGAGCGGCGGTTGGGTCGAGTTCAGCGCCGCCCTGCCCAATGCGCCGCTGAAGGTGGTGTATCGCGTTTCGGCCATCAATCTGGCCATCGATCTGCTGCGCAACAACATCTGGCTGATCGCGATCAACCTGCTGCTGCTGGCGCTGTCGATGCTGAGCATCTACTTTATCCGCCGCCAGTACATTCGCCCGAGCGAAAACATGGCGGTGGAGCTGGAAGCCGAGCGCGCGCTGAATCAGGAGATCGTCTCCAGCCTGCCTTCCGGCCTGCTGGTCTACAGCTTCGCCAACAATACGGTGATCGCCAGCAACAAAATCGCCGAACACCTGCTGCCGCACCTCAGCCTGCAAAAAATCGCCCATATGGCCGAACAGCATCACGGGGTGATCCAGGCGACGGTCAACAATGAAGTGTATGAAATCCGTATCTTCCGCAGCCAGCTGTCGCCGGACACCTACCTGTTCCTGATGCACGATCAGGATAAAGAGGTGATGGTGAACAAGCGGCTGCAGCAGGCGCGGCGCGAATATGACAAGAACGTTCAGGCACGCAAGCTGATGCTGCACAACCTGGGCATCGAGCTCAATCAACCGGTACGCCATATGCACGATCTGGTCGATCGTCTGCGTAACCGGCCGGATGAGGAGCAGCAGCAGGCACTGTTGGGCCAGTTAACCGCGGAGTCGGCTTCGGTGCTGGGTTTGATCGATAACATTACCCTGCTGACCCGGTTGGAAACCCAGGACTGGCAGCCTACGCGCGAACCGTTCAACCCGGCGGCGATGGTCGACGAGTTGCTGCTGGAGGCCCTGCCCGCCCTTAACCAGAAGGGGCTGGCGCTGTTCAAGCATTTCCAGCTGGACGTCGAGCAGAACTATATCGGCGACGCCAACGCGCTGCGCAAAGTGATTGCGCTGCTGGTGCATTACGCCATTATCACCACCGCCTGCGGCAAGATTTCGCTGGTTGTCGACCATGAGCCCGAGCACCCGGATCGCCTGATTTTCCAAATCAATGACACCGGCTCCGGCATCTCCAACGAAGAGATCAGCAACCTCAACTATCCCTTCCTCAGCCAGACGCTGGTGGACCGCTTCAACCACGGTTCCGGGCTCACCTTCTTCCTGTGCAACCAGCTGTGCAAAAAACTTAATGGCCAGTTGGACATTCGCAGCAAGGTGGATATCGGCACTCGCTATACCATTCGCGTCGCCATGGAGATGGAGAAAAAAGAGCCGCAGGAGCAGGAAAAGCTGCTCGACGGCGTCACCGCCCTGCTGGACGTCACGTCGGATGAGGTGCGCGGCATCGTGACCCGCCTGCTGCAGGCCTACGGCGCCGACTGTCTCGTCGCCGAAGATCGCGCGGTCAACCGCGATTATGACGTGCTGCTGACCGATAACCCACAACGCGCCGATGACTACACCCTGTTGTTGGCGACCGATGAGCCGGGCTGGCAAGCGCTGGATAAACGCTACATTCGGGTGAACTATAATCTGAACGGCGCATTAATCGACGCCGTGCTGATGCTGATCGAACAGCAAATGGCCGCGCTGGAACAGGAAGAAAGCCCGCTTTCATTGAGCTCAGAAGATATCCAACTCTATGAAAAACAATTGAAATCAAGTGATTACTATGGGCTGTTTGTCGATACAGTACCCGACGATGTCAAAAAACTGTATACTGAGGCGGGCAGCAGTGATTTCAATGCGCTGTCACAAACCGCACACCGCCTGAAAGGCGTGTTTGCCATGTTAAATCTGCTTCCCGGCAAGCAGCTGTGCGAATCGTTAGAACAGCGCATCGCAGAAGGTGATGCGCCCGAGATCGAGAATAACATCAGTCAGATTGATTTTTTCGTCAGCAGACTGCTGAAGCAAGGTAGCCAACAACATGAATAACCTGAACGTAATTATTGCTGATGACCATCCTATCGTACTGTTTGGCATCCGGAAGTCACTTGAGCAAATTGAATGGGTGAATGTCGTTGGGGAGTTCGAAGACTCAACCGCACTGATCAACAATCTGTCCAAGCTGGACGCCAACGTGCTGATCACCGATCTGTCGATGCCGGGTGACAAGTATGGCGACGGCATCACGCTGATTAAATACATCAAGCGCCACTATCCGCAGTTGTCGATCATCGTGCTGACCATGAACAACAACCCGGCGATCCTGAGCGCGGTATTGGATCTGGATATCGAAGGCATCGTGCTGAAACAAGGCGCGCCGACCGATCTGCCGAAGGCGCTGGCCGCCCTGCAGAAAGGCAAGAAATTCACGCCGGAAAGCGTCTCTAAACTGCTGGAGAAGATCAGCGCCAGCGGCTATGGCGACAAGCGCCTGTCGCCGAAAGAGAGCGAAGTGCTGCGCCTGTTCGCCGAAGGTTTCCTGGTGACCGAAATCGCCAAGAAACTCAACCGCAGCATCAAAACCATCAGCAGCCAGAAGAAATCGGCGATGATGAAGCTGGGCGTCGAGAACGACATCGCCCTGCTCAACTACCTCTCCTCCGTCAGCATGACGCCGTTGGACAAAGACTAAAGCCCGCCTCACGGCAGGTTAGCACCAAACAGGCACGGCATTCGCCGTGCCTGTTTGCTTTTCAAGCCTCGCTGCGGCTGTAGCGTACCCGTTGGCTGTAGTAAGCCAGCGTCTGTTCCAGCGTCTCCAGCGTGACCGGTTTCGACAGGCAGTTATCCATACCCGCCTCGAGGCAGCGCTGCTTCTCTTCCGCCAGCGCATTCGCCGTCACGCCGATCACCGGCGCGCTGAACTGCATCTGTCGCAGTTCCTGCGTCAGGCGATAGCCGTCCATGTTCGGCATATTGACGTCGGTCAGCACAATATCGACGTGGTGCTGTTTCAGCACGCCGAGCGCGTCGACGCCGTCGTTGGCAGTCACCACCTGATACCCCAGCGATCCCAGCTGATCGGACAGCAGGCGACGGTTGATCGGATGATCGTCAACCACCAGCAGATGAATATCGCCGTTGTCCGCCGCGCTGGCCTTGGCGGGCACCGGCAGCTGCACCAGCGCCTCTGCCGCGCCGCTGCCGACGCCGAACAACCGGTTGAGCAAGCTCAGCGTTTCTCGCGGCGTGGAGGTACTGTGCATCCAATAACCCGGCCGGGTTTCCAGCGATGGGCCGATATGTTCGGTAGAGAATTGGATCTGAGCCAGCAGCGGCGTGTCCAGCATCAGCGGATGATCGCTGAGCATCACCTCTCCGGCGGCGGTCTCTTGGCCGTCATAGCGCTGGATATCGGCGCCGTAGCCCCCCAGAATCGCCATCAGGTAACTTTCCAGCCGCTGATTGCGGATATCCAGCCACAGCCGACGGCCCTGCCAGGTATCGCTGGCCTGCGGGATGGGGAACTGAGCGTTGAACAGCGGAATGCGGATGCTGAACAAGCTGCCCAGACCCGGTTCGGACTCGACGGCAATATCGCCGTCCATCAAGTTGATCAGTTTCTCACAGATAGCCAACCCCAGGCCGGTTCCCTGGAAATGGCGCTGCACGCCGGTGCCCACCTGGAAGAACGGATCGAACAGGCGCGAAATTTCCTTTTCCGGAATACCGACGCCGGTATCGCGCACGCTGAACTCCAGATAGCTGCCGCGGGTGCAGACCTGCAGCACGATACAGCCGGTATCGGTGAACTTGATGGCGTTGTTCACCAGGTTGGAGAGCACCTGCTGCAGCCGCACCGGATCGCCAAAAATGCGCTCCGGCACGTTCTGTTCGATAAAGCAGTACAGCCCCAGACGTTTCTTCACCACCAGCGGCAAATAGTTACCGGCGATATGGGTGATCACCTCCAGGCAGGAGAACTCGCGCGGTTCTATCTTCAGCTGCTCGGACTCGATTTTGGAGAAATCGAGAATATCGCTGATGATTTTCAGCAGCAGGCCGGAAGAGTTGTTCATCGCATTGACCAGCCGATCGACCCCCTGCGGCAACGCCTTGGTTTGCAGCAAATCGAGGTTGCCGATAATGCCGTACAGCGGCGTGCGCAGCTCATGGCTGACGGTGGCCAGGAACATCGATTTGGACTGGCTGGCCTGTTCCGCCGCCGCCGCCATCTCCTGCAACGACTCTTCCATCTTCACGCGGGCGCTGACGTCCACCAGCACGCAAATCGCTACCTCTTCGTTACGGTAGCGCGAGTGGACAAAGCTGATCTGCAGGTTGTTGTTGTTGCTGGTCATCACATCGACGAAATTCGCCTGCTGTTCACAAATGATGCGCGTAATGCGATCGCGATCTTCGTGGGTCAACAGGTTGATGTAGTTGTGCGCCAGTTCGTTACTCAGGATATTGGTGCCGTCGCTGATGCGCAGGATACAGATGCCCACCGGCGCCGAAGCGACGATCTTGCGGTTGAACTGCTCGTGCTCTTCCAGGCGGAAGGCGTTGTCCTCCGCCGGCAGGAACATTTTACGTTCAAACAGCCACGCCAGCGTGAACAGCACGATGGCCGACAGCAGGTTCAGCAACAGCGCGTTGAGGATTAGCATTTTGAAGCGTTCTACTACGCTTTTCACCGGCAGCGCATAGACGATACTCAGCGAAGAAGGCGGCAGCGCTTTCTTCAGGATCAGATCGCGATAATTGTCGACATAGCCGAAGTAGGCGTGCTCTGCGGGATAGCTGTTGAGCGAAGCGGCATAGCGATCGCCGTCCGCCAGGCGCAGCACCGGCTCGTTGTTCTCATCCAGCAGCGTGACGCCGATCGGCAGGTTGCCGGCGGTAACGAAATCCTCCAGCCGAACGGTCTGTTCGATGCCCAGCAGCGCCTCCAGCTTGTTGCCGATATAAATCGGCGTCAGCACATACAGATAGCCGACGTCCGGCCGCTGCGCGCTAGGGCTGATCCAATACAGGTTGTTGTCTTTGTCCAGATTCTTGGCGTTGCGGTATTTCAGAATGCGCTCGTGCAGCGACTTCAGCACGTTTTCCCGATTGGCGCTCGCGTTGCCGCCGCCGAACTCCGCCATACACAGGCTGTCGCCGCCGATGAAGAACACCCGGTTGAGATCGTAGGCCGCCACGAAGTTCTCTTTCCAATACTGGATCAGGCCGCTCAGCGAATCGAGCGAACTGCGGTAGGTGGTGCTCAGCGTGCAGTTGGACTCCGGGTACAGCGGAAAGAATTGCGGCGGGCTGCCCTTGCCGGGAAACACGCCGCTGAACATGTCCAGGCTGCTGACCGACCCGTTGAGACGGTTCTCCGCCATATACTTGATGTCGCGGATGATGTCGGCGGAATGGCGGATGTAGCCCTGCGCCTGATCGAAGTTAAGGTTGTAATCCTGCCGGATATCCGACTCTTTCTGATGCAGGATATTCAGAATATAAAAGGTGGTGAGCAGCGCTCCCAACGACCACAGCAAAATCGCCAGCACCCGGAACAGATAGCGGGATATCTTCAGCGTAGTTCGAAAAGAGGCTAAGTATTTCAATCGGATACCATACGAAAGTCAGTGGCGGTGCACGCATTCGCCGGCGCGGCAGCCGGCGGCTCGGTGCGCCAATTAAACCATATAACTGAAAAAGGGCCTAGCATCGCTGCCAGGCCCTTCTGTCTCAGTGCATTAGGGTGTCGGCATGCCGACGCCCTCACCTTGCTTTAAACGTTGTCGTCGTCCATCGGCTCAGCCGCGTCGTCGCCATCGTCCAGCGGCGTGGTGTCTTCTTCCACCGCTTCCGCGCCCGGTTCCAGGCTGTCCAGCTCTTCGTCTTCCACCGGCTCGGCCACACGCTGCAGGCCGACGACGTTTTCGTCTTCCGCCGTGCGGATCAGCGTCACGCCCTGGGTGTTACGGCCCACCACGCTGACTTCCGAAACGCGGGTACGCACCAGCGTGCCGGCATCGGTGATCATCATGATCTGGTCGCTGGTTTCCACCTGTACGGCGCCGACCACCTGGCCATTACGCTCGCTCACCTTGATGGAGATAACCCCCTGGGTGGCGCGTGACTTGGTCGGATATTCGGTCACGGCGGTGCGTTTACCGAAGCCGTTTTGCGTCACGGTCAGGATGTCGCCTTCGCCGCGCGGCACGATCAGGGAGATCACGCTGTCGCCTTCGCCGAGGTTGATGCCGCGCACGCCGGTTGCGGTACGGCCCATCGAACGCACCTGCGTTTCCGGGAAGCGTACCACTTTACCGTTGGCGGAGAACAACATCACTTCGTTGCTGCCGTCGGTCAGATCGACACCGATCAGTTCGTCGCCCTCGTTGAGGTTGACGGCGATGATGCCGGCGCTGCGTGGGCGGCTGAACTCGGTCAGCGCAGTTTTCTTCACGGTACCGCTGGCGGTGGCCATGAACACGTGGCGCCCTTCTTCATACTCGCGCACCGGCAGGATGGCGGTGATACGCTCATCGGCTTCCAGCGGCAGCAGGTTGACGATTGGGCGACCGCGCGCGCCACGGCTGGCTTCAGGCAGTTGGTACACCTTCATCCAGTACAGGCGGCCACGGCTGGAGAAGCACAGGATCGTATCGTGGGTGTTGGCCACCAGCAGGCGATCGATAAAGTCTTCTTCTTTAATACGCGCCGCAGATTTGCCTTTGCCGCCGCGGCGTTGAGCTTCATAGTCGGACAGCGGCTGATACTTCACGTAGCCCTGATGAGACAGGGTCACCACCACGTCTTCCTGGTTGATCAGGTCTTCGATGTTGATGTCGGAAGTATTGGCGGTGATCTCGGTGCGGCGGCCGTCGTTGTACAGCTCTTTGACTGCCACCAGCTCTTCGCGGATCACTTCCATCAGGCGCTCTGGGCTTTCCAGAATAAAGATCAGCTCGGCGATAAAGTTGAGCAGTTCTTTATATTCGTCCAGCAGCTTCTCGTGCTCCAGGCCGGTCAGTTTCTGCAGGCGCAGATCCAGAATCGCCTGAGCCTGCTGCTCGGTCAGGTAGTATTTTCCGTCGCGGATGCCGAACTCCGGCTCCAGCCACTCAGGGCGGGCGGCGTCGTCACCGGCGCGCTCCAGCATGGCGCTGACGTTGCCCAGATCCCACGGTTGCGCCACCAGCGCAACTTTCGCTTCGGCCGGGGTCGGCGCACGGCGAATCAGCTCGATGATCGGATCGATGTTGGCCAGCGCGATGGCCAGCGCTTCCAGGATATGGGCGCGGTCGCGGGCCTTGCGCAGTTCGAAGATGGTGCGGCGGGTAACCACTTCGCGGCGGTGACGCACGAAGGCTTCGAGGATGTCTTTCAGGTTCAGCAACTTAGGCTGGCCCTGATGCAGCGCAACCATGTTGATGCCGAAGGTGACCTGCAGTTGCGTCAGCGCATACAGGTTGTTCAGTACCACTTCGCCGACCGCGTCGCGTTTGACTTCGATCACGATGCGCATGCCGTCTTTATCGGACTCGTCGCGCAGCGCGCTGATGCCTTCCACGCGTTTTTCTTTTACCAGCTCGGCGATCTTCTCGATCAGACGCGCCTTGTTCACCTGATACGGGATCTCGTGAACGATGATGGTTTCGCGCCCAGTCTTGGCGTCGGCTTCCACTTCCGCGCGCGCGCGCAGGTAGACTTTGCCGCGCCCGGTGCGGTAGGCCTCTTCAATGCCGCGGCGGCCATTGATGATCGCCGCCGTCGGGAAGTCCGGCCCAGGGATGTGTTCCATCAGCCCTTCGATGCTGATGTTTTCATCGTCGATATAGGCCAGGCAGCCGTTGACGACTTCCGCCAGGTTGTGCGGTGGAATATTGGTGGCCATGCCCACGGCGATACCCGACGAGCCGTTGACCAGCAGGTTCGGGATCTTGGTCGGCATGACGGCCGGGATCTGCTCGGTGCCATCATAGTTAGGCACGAAGTCGACGGTTTCTTTTTCCAGGTCCGCCAACAGTTCGTGAGCAATCTTGGACATGCGCACTTCGGTATAACGCATCGCCGCGGCGGAGTCGCCGTCGACGGAACCGAAGTTACCCTGGCCGTCCACCAGCATGTAGCGCAGTGAAAACGGCTGGGCCATACGCACGATAGTGTCGTAAACCGCGCTGTCACCGTGTGGGTGATATTTACCGATCACGTCCCCGACGACACGGGCCGATTTCTTGTATGGTTTATTCCAGTCGTTACCCAGTACGCTCATCGCGTACAGAACGCGGCGGTGAACCGGCTTCAGTCCATCACGAACATCTGGCAGCGCACGTCCGACAATAACGGACATCGCATAGTCCAGATACGAGTTTTTCAACTCGTCTTCGATGTTTACCGGTGTGATTTCTCTGGCAAGGTCGCTCATGGAGCTGCTATCCCTCTACTAATGATTCATCTGCCCGCTGCCATAGTGGCAAAGGTGTAAAACTATATCACAAAGCACGCTTTACGGGAAAATAACCGCCGCTGTTTCACGGAAATTGTGCAGATAAGTGCGCTAAAAACGCATCGGCGCAGACGATGCCGCGCCGGAACATGTATAATCCGCGCAACGAGAACAAGGAGCCAGACAAGCCCATGAACGCAGAATCATCCAGCCGAGTGCAAAACGTTGACCACCAGGAAATCGCCAAGTTCGAGGCCGTCGCCTCCCGCTGGTGGGATCTGGAAGGCGAGTTCAAACCGCTGCACCGCATCAACCCGCTGCGCCTGAACTACATCATGCAGCGCGCCGACGGCATTTTTGACAAGCAGGTGCTCGACGTGGGCTGCGGCGGCGGCATTCTGGCGGAAAGCATGGCGCGCGAAGGCGCCAAGGTCACCGGCTTGGACATGGGCGCGGAGCCGCTGCAGGTCGCGCGGCTGCACGCGCTGGAAAGCGGCATGAACGTCACTTACGTGCAGGAGACGGTGGAAAGCCACGCTCAGGCCAACCCGCAACGCTATGACGTCGTCACCTGCATGGAGATGCTGGAGCACGTGCCGGATCCGGCCTCGGTGGTGCGCGCCTGCGCCCAGTTGGTGAAACCGGGCGGCCATGTGTTCTTCTCCACCATCAACCGCAACACCAAAGCCTGGCTGATGGCGGTGATCGGCGCGGAGTACGTGCTGAAGATGGTGCCGCAGGGCACCCACGATCATAAGAAGTTCATTCGCCCTTCCGAACTGATCGGCTGGGTCGACGGCACGCCGCTGCGCGAAAAGCACATGATCGGCCTGCATTACAACCCGATCACCGATCATTTCAAGCTTGGACGCAACGTTGACGTGAACTACATGGTGCACACCCAGCACGAAGGCTAAGCGTTGTAAACCGCGCCGGCCCTGCATTACCGGGGGGCGGCGCCGGCGGAGCATTCGGAAAAATACCTAATTTCCGCGACTTCGATCAAAATAGCCGTTGTAAACAGTTTTTTAGAATATTAAATCAGATCAATATGCCGTTTTTTTCTAACGTTTAATAAAGCGCCAAACGATCGGTTTTTTCAGTTTTTCAGTAAAATCTGATCGCGCTTATTGACAAGCTTGTCGCGCCAGTCACGGCGCGCGCTTCGCGCGGCAAGTTACATTTCACCCCCAAGTTATCCACAAATTAGGCCGGTTTTGTTCACTTGCAAACGCCGTTTTTTCTCACTATCTTGTTACCTCACCGACATACAACCCCTATATATAGTGTTTACATACTGAGCAGAGCGACTACACTTCTGCTTAGGGGCACCATACGGACAGGTAAAACACCACATGAACCAAAGTCTGCTTGTAACTAAACGCGATGGCCGTAAAGAGCGCATCAATCTCGACAAAATCCACCGGGTCATCGATTGGGCCGCAGAGGGATTACACAACGTCTCGGTTTCTCAAGTAGAGTTGCGTTCACACATTCAGTTTTATGACGGCATCAAAACCGCCGACATTCATGAAACCATCATCAAAGCCGCAGCCGATCTGATCTCCCGCGATGCGCCGGACTATCAGTACCTGGCCGCTCGCCTGGCGATCTTCCACCTGCGCAAAAAGGCTTATGGCCAGTTCGAGCCGCCGAAGCTGCACGCCCACGTCACTCGCATGGTCGAGATGGGCAAATACGATAAGCATCTGCTGGAAGACTACAGCGCTGAAGAGTTCGAGCAGATGGATTCCTTTATCGATCACTGGCGCGACATGAACTTCTCCTATGCCGCCGTCAAGCAGCTGGAAGGCAAGTATCTGGTGCAGAACCGCGTCAGCGGCGAGATCTACGAAAGCGCCCAGTTCCTGTATATGCTGGTGTCCGCTTGCCTGTTCTCCAACTACCCGCGTGAAACTCGTCTGGATTACGTCAAACGTTTCTACGACGCGATTTCCACCTTCAAGATTTCGCTGCCTACGCCGATCATGTCCGGCGTGCGCACCCCAACCCGCCAGTTCAGCTCCTGCGTACTGATCGAGTGCGGCGACAGCCTGGACTCCATCAACGCCACCTCCAGCGCCATTGTGAAATACGTTTCGCAGCGCGCCGGCATCGGCATCAACGCCGGCCGCATCCGCGCGCTGGGCAGCCCAATCCGTGGCGGTGAAGCCTTCCATACCGGCTGTATTCCGTTCTACAAACACTTCCAGACCGCCGTTAAATCCTGCTCGCAGGGCGGCGTGCGCGGTGGCGCGGCAACGCTGTTCTACCCGATGTGGCACCTGGAAGTGGAAAGCCTGCTGGTGTTGAAAAACAACCGCGGCGTTGAAGGCAACCGCGTGCGTCACATGGACTACGGCGTGCAGCTGAACCGCCTGATGTACCAGCGTCTGATCAAGGGCGAAGACATCACCCTGTTCAGCCCGTCCGACGTGCCGGGGCTGTATGACGCGTTCTTCGCCGATCAGGACGAATTCGAACGCCTGTATACCCAGTACGAGAAAGACGACAGCATTCGCCAGAAGCGCGTGAAAGCGGTTGAGCTGTTCTCGCTGATGATGCAAGAGCGCGCCTCTACCGGCCGCATCTACATCCAGAACGTCGACCACTGCAACACCCACAGCCCGTTCGATCCGCAGATCGCGCCGGTGCGTCAGTCCAACCTGTGCCTGGAAATCGCCCTGCCGACCAAGCCGCTGGAAGACGTCAACGACGAAAACGGCGAGATTGCGCTGTGCACCCTGTCCGCCTTCAACCTGGGCGCGATCGACAGCCTGGACGACCTGGAAGAATTGGCAACCCTGGCGGTGCGCTCGCTCGACGCCCTGCTGGATTATCAGGATTATCCGATCAAGGCCGCACACCGTGGCGCGATGGGCCGCCGCACCTTGGGCATCGGCGTCATCAACTTCGCCTATTACCTGGCGAAGAACGGCGTGCGCTACTCCGACGGCAGCGCCAACAACCTGACGCACAAAACGTTCGAAGCCATTCAGTACTATCTGCTGAAAGCCTCCAACCGTCTGGCTCAGGAACAAGGCGCTTGCCCGTGGTTCAAAGAGACCACTTATTCGCAGGGTATCCTGCCGATCGACACCTACAAGAAAGATTTGGATGCGGTCTGCAACGAGCCGCTGCACTACGACTGGGAAACCCTGCGTAAAGAGATCCAGGAAACCGGCCTGCGCAACTCGACCCTGTCTGCGCTGATGCCGTCGGAAACCTCTTCGCAGATTTCCAACGCCACCAACGGCATCGAGCCGCCGCGCGGCCACATCAGCATCAAGGCGTCGAAAGACGGCATCCTGCGCCAGGTGGTGCCGGAGTATGAGCGTCTGAAAGACAACTACGAGCTGCTGTGGGAAATGCCGAGCAACGACGGCTATCTGCAGCTGGTGGGGCTGATGCAGAAATTCATCGACCAGTCGATTTCGGCCAACACCAACTACGATCCGACCCGCTTCCCGGGCGGCAAGGTGCCGATGAAGCAGCTGTTGAAAGACCTGCTCACCACCTACAAGTTCGGCGTGAAAACGCTGTACTACCAAAACACCCGCGACGGTGCGGAAGACGCCCAGGAAGATTTGCAGCCTGCCAAGGCCGGCGATGACGACTGCGAAAGCGGCGCCTGCAAGATCTAAAGTTTGACCTAGCGGGCCGGAATTTTCCGGCCCCTTCATTTAGCCACGTTACGATGGATTCAGGCTTATGGCTTACACCACTTTTTCTCAGACCAAAAACGACCAGCTGCAAGAGCCGATGTTCTTCGGCCAGTCGGTAAACGTTGCGCGTTTCGACCAGCAAAAGCATGAAATCTTCGAAAAACTGATCGAAAAGCAGCTCTCCTTCTTCTGGCGCCCGGAAGAAGTTGACGTCTCCCGCGATCGCATCGATTACCAGGCGCTGCCGGAGCACGAGAAGCACATCTTCATCAGCAACCTGAAGTATCAGACGCTGCTGGACTCCATCCAGGGCCGCAGCCCGAACGTCGCGCTGCTGCCGCTGATCTCGATCCCTGAGCTGGAAACCTGGGTGGAAACCTGGTCGTTCTCCGAGACTATCCACTCCCGTTCCTACACTCACATCATCCGCAACATCGTCAACGATCCGGCGCTGGTGTTCGACGACATCGTCACCAACGAAGAGATCAAGAAGCGCGCGAAAGACATCTCCGGCTACTACGACGATCTGATCGAGATGACCAGCTACTATCACCTGCTGGGTGAAGGCACCCACCAGGTGAACGGTAAAACCGTCACCGTCAATCTGCGCGCGCTGAAGAAGCAGCTGTACCTGTGCCTGATGAGCGTGAACGCGCTGGAAGCGATCCGCTTCTACGTCAGCTTCGCCTGCTCCTTCGCGTTCGCCGAGCGCGAACTGATGGAAGGCAACGCCAAAATCATCAAGCTGATCGCCCGCGACGAAGCGCTGCACCTGACCGGCACCCAGCACATGCTGAACCTGATGCGTTCCGGCGCCGACGATCCGGAAATGGCAGAGATCGCCGAAGAATGCCAGCAGCAGTGCTACGATCTGTTCGTGCTGGCCGCCCAGCAGGAAAAAGAGTGGGCGGAATACCTGTTCCGCGACGGTTCGATGATCGGCCTGAACAAAGACATCCTGTGCCAATATGTGGAGTACATCACCAATATCCGCATGCAGGCGGTCGGCCTCGGTCTGCCGTTCGAAACCCGCTCCAACCCGATCCCGTGGATCAACGCCTGGTTAGTGTCCGACAACGTACAGGTAGCGCCGCAGGAAGTTGAAGTGAGCTCCTACCTGGTTGGCCAGATCGACTCGGAGATCAACGCCGACGACCTGAGCGACTTCGAACTGTAAGCGATGGCGACGCCAATCGTAACGCTGCGCGCCGCCGGCACGCAGCTCTCCTGCCCCAACAGTGAAAACTGCCTGCTCGACGTGCTGGAACTGCACGACGTGCAGGTGGAGTACCAATGCCGCTCCGGCTATTGCGGCGCCTGCCGCCTGAAGCTGGTGAAAGGCGAAGTGGCCTACCGCCAACAGCCGTTGGCGTTTATCAATGCCGGCGAGATCCTGCCCTGCTGCTGTATGCCGCTGACGGACATCGAGCTGGAAATGTAAAGTCGGGTGCCGGAAACCGCGCCTGGAGACCAGAAGGCGGGGTTGCCCCCGCCCTATGATTACCGCTTCACCTCACACGCCAACCTGATCAGGATAGTGATATTTTCCTGGTAGATTTTCAGCTCGCACAGCGAGTCTCTTATCATCCAGATAAATAACAAAACCGTAATACATACAACGGTTAGCGAATGAAACACATGCCTTAAGCGCATGCTTGCCTCCTTGCTGTGAAGGGGCTACCATACGGGTGTCTAGGCGGTATGTGCAGCCCCATTCTGATTGAGAGTCAGTTTGGGGCTTTCATCTATCCGCCTTGTCACACAATGCCCAAGACGAACAGTCTCAAGCACCCGCCAAAAGAGTAACAGCATTCCCTCGCCGCGAATATCCCCTATAAGATTATGATTAATCAGGGATATATAACCATCCTCAAAGTATTTCGCTTAGCGCCCCTTTCCTGCCGATGCGGAAAAATAACGCGCCGGAGAATCGCCAAAGGCTTTGCGAAACATGGCGATAAAATTACTCGGCGAGGCATACCCCAGCGTTTCCGCGATCTGCAACACCGTTTCACCTTCGGCCAGCTTCGCCAATGCATATGACAACCGAGCCTGCTGGCGCCACTGGGCAAAACTCAGCCCCGTTTCGCCGACCATCAGCCGCCGCAGAGTACGCGGCGACATCGCCCCCCATTCGGCCCAGGCTTCCAGCGAACGCTCGCTCCCCGGCTGCGCCAGCAAGGCCTGCAGAACACCGGCCAGGCGCGGATGGGACGACATCGGCAAATGCAGCGGCTCCGTTGGCGCCAGACATATCTCGTCCCGCATCACCTGCGCCATGCGATCCTGCTCCAGGGTGAGCGCGCTGCGTTTATCCCAGCCTTCTGCTCGCAGAGCCAGCGCCTGCAGCACGGGGCTAATACCGATGACGCAGGGTGCATTCGACAGATCGTTGCAGGCTTCCGGCGCCAGCAGCAAACTCCAGCCGCTCAGCGCGCCGCAGACCTGCACCCGGTGCTGCGTCGCCGGCGGGATCCACCCCGCCCGCTGCGGCGGCAGCACCCAATCGCCGTGCGCCGTGCGTATATGCAGCAAACCGCTTTCGACGCACAGCAGCTGCCCGCGCACATGCTGATGCCAGTCGTATTCGCGCGTGCCCAACCGATACTCCCGGCCTGCCGCATCGCGGCCGCCAAGGGCGATCAGCCAGGGGCCCGCCCGCCATTCGCTGCAGTCAGCGTCGGCGAAGTGAGGGTTATCGTTCATATTGGCCACTTATCACTATTTTTAGTCCAGATACCGTTATATCAACCTTTTCCTGCGCCGACATAATGAAATGCTTCCGGCCGCTCCCGTTTGTGGCCACTGACTCACGAGGGAACATGATGACAACACTCAGCATTGGCATTATCGGCGCCGGGCCCGGCGGCCTGTGTCTGGCTCAGGGACTGCATCGCTTCGGCATCCACGCCACGGTGTTTGAACGTGACACCACGCCGCAAGCGCGCGATCAGGGCTACCGGCTGCGCATCGATCCGACGGGCCAGCAGGCACTGGCCGCCTGTCTGCCGCCGGCGCATTACCGGTTGCTCTGCGCCAGCAGCGCGCAAAACAGCGGCGAGAGCAATCTATGGGATCCGCAGCTTGCCCCGCTCAACGCCCGACGCCCCGAGCACTGGCTGCCCTCCAGCCCGCGGCAGGCGCAGGAACCGAGCGGCGATCTCGGCATTCATCGGCAAACGCTGCGCGAAATCCTGCTCACCGGTCTGCAAGACCGGGTGCGCTTCGGCTATACCCTGTGTGAATTTGCACAAACGCCGCAGGGCGTGGAGCTTCAGTTCGCCAACGGCGAACACGTGCGGGTCGATGTGCTGATCGCCGCCGACGGCGTCAACTCGCTGGTGCGGCGGCGCTGCCTGCCCGAGGCGGGGCCCGAAGACAGCGGCGCGGTCACCCTCTACGGCAAAACGCCGCTCGATGCGGCGACCTGTGCCCAATTGGCCCCCGAATTGCTGCGCGGCGTGTCGGTCGTCTTCGCCGACGGCTTGTCGCTGGTGATTGAACCGATGCGCTTTCAGGCGCCCATGGCGCAGCTGGCAGCCGACTATGCGCCGGACTGCCCCCTCACGCCGGTCGACGACTATCTCTATTGGGCCTGTATCGGAACGGCTGAACGGCTCGGCGGGCCGGCGCGGGCGGAGGGAAGCGCTGCGCTGCAGGCGCGCGTAAGGCATATCTCGCAGGGATGGGCCCCCGCTCTGCAAACGGCGTTAGCGCTGGCGGATCCCCTGTCGCTCAGCGTGCGGGCGGTGCAGGTCACGCAGACGATGCCGGTGTGGCACAGCGAACGTATCGCCTTTCTCGGCGACGCCGTGCACGCCATGAGCCCGGCGGGCGGGCTCGGCGCCAATACCGCGTTGGCGGACGCCGCCAGCCTGGCGATGCATCTGGCGCAGGCCGGCAGCGCCGCGCAGGCGCTCAAAGACTATGGTGCAGATCTGCAAACGCGGGGCGCGGCGGCGATACGCCTTTCACGCCTGGCGTCCGAACGGCTGCAGCAAAACCGTGACGCCGGCGACTCAGCGTCATGACCGTCACTCGATAATTTCCACCACCTCCAGCCAGGCGTTTTTACCGCACGCCTGGCCCCCATTCAGCCAGCGGCGCAGCATATCCAGCGCCAGCATCGCCACCGACTCCTGCCGCAGCCGCAGGCCGTGGCGCGACGCCCGATAACGCACCGTCTGGCCAATCCCGCCGCGCGGCGTATGCAGCGCAATGCTCACCTGCTCGTCGCGCATGGCGCTGACCGCCAACGCCAACGGCGCACCGGTCAATTCCGCCAGCGAACGGGCGCGCGCCAGCGTCGTTTCCAGCGTTTCGATGCAGTGCGCCGGCAGCAGCTCGCCCCCCGCCAGCGGCGCCCCTTCGCTCTGCAGCTGCAGATTGATCAACCCGGCGCTGAACTGCTCGCTCAACGCCAGCTTCAGCCCTTGCTGATTCAGACGCTGCGTCAGCGTCGCCGGTAACCCGGCGGTGCCTTCAAAGATGCAGTTGTCCCCCGCCACCTCGCGCACGCGCCGCCAGGCCTGCTCCATCTCCGCACGCCGGCTTTCAGGCCCGGTCAGCTTCAGCTCGATAATCGGGCTGGATGAGCGGTAGCCCAGCACCACTTCCGGCGGCAGCGGCATGCCATCCAGCTCGGCGGCCAGATCGCTCTCGGAGGTACCGAAGGTGGTCAGGCGCAGGCACAGCGGCGGCGCCGGCAAGGTGAAGCGCTGGCGCAGGCGCGGCACGATCTGCTGTTCGACCATCACTTTGAATTCCGACGGCACGCCGGGGGTGAAGAACATCTGACATTTGTTCAGCTGCAGCGCAAACCCACAGGCGGTACCTACCGGGTTATCCAGCATTTCCGCGTTGGCCGGGATCTGCGCCTGCTTGCGGTTGGAAGGGGCCATCGACCGCCCGCGCTCGGCGAAATAGGCTTCCATGCGCGCCAGCCAGTCGGCCCGTTCGACCAGTTCGACGCCACAGGCTTTCGCGGCGGCCAGCGCGCTGAGATCGTCGCTGGTCGGCCCCAGGCCGCCGTTGACGATCAGCACATCGGCGATATGGCTTCGTTCCTGCAGGATCTCGATCAACGCAGAGAGGCTGTCCCCGACCGTTTCACGCCCGCTCATCGGCACCCCCTGCTGGAACAGGTAGTCCGCCAGCCAGGCGGCGTTGGTATCAATAATTTGCCCGTGCAGCACCTCATCGCCGGTGCTGAGCATCTCCACCCTTAACATTGATCTCTCCCACATTTTTTGGTCATTCCACTATAGAAGCCCGTAAATAACTTTTCACTAGCCGCCTGCGGATAATTTCAGCCATGGGCCCGTTCCTCATGCGCCATGCAGCCCGCCGCAATGTAAACATTACTGTACGTCATGCGTAACGCCGGTTTGACACAAATTAGGGCTTCCACTATCCTGCCATCCTCATAAATCGTTACCTATAATTTTCAAAATCTTTCGGCTGGTAGAGAAAAAACGTGAAGAATCGCACTCTTGGCAGTGTTTTTATCGTGGCGGGCACCACCATTGGCGCCGGGATGCTGGCGATGCCGCTGGCGGCAGCCGGCGTCGGCTTCGGCGTCACGCTGGCCTTACTGATCGGGCTGTGGCTGTTGATGTGTTACACCGCGCTGCTGCTGGTGGAGGTTTACCAGCATGAGCAAGCGGATACCGGTCTGGGCACGCTCGCCAAACGTTATCTCGGCGGCGGCGGCCAGTGGCTGACCAGTTTTAGCATGATGTTCCTGATGTACGCCCTCACCGCCGCCTATATCAGCGGCGCCGGCGAATTGCTCGCCACCAGCATCAGCCAATGGACGTCGCAGGACTTCCCGGTGTCACTCGGCGTGCTGCTGTTCACCTTGGTGGCCGGCGGCGTGGTGTGCATCGGCACCCACTCGGTCGACTTGTTCAACCGCATCCTGTTCAGCGCCAAAGTGGTGTTTCTGGTGGTGATGCTCGGCCTGATGTTGCCGAATATCCACCAGACCAATCTGATGACGCTGCCGCTGGAGCAAGGCCTGGCGCTGTCGGCCATTCCGGTTATTTTCACCTCCTTCGGCTTCCACGGCAGCGTGCCGAGCATCGTCAACTACATGGGCGGCAACATTCGCAAACTGCGTTGGGTGTTTATCATCGGCAGCGCGATCCCGCTGATCGCCTATATTTTCTGGCAGCTGGCGACGCTGGGCAGCATCAGCTCCGACACCTTCGTCGGCATTCTGGCGCAGCAGGCCGGGCTGAACGGCCTGTTGCAGGCGGTGCGCGATGCGGTGGCTTCGCCGCACGTTGAACTGGCGGTGCACCTGTTCGCCGATCTGGCGCTGGCGACCTCGTTCCTCGGCGTGGCGCTCGGGCTGTTCGATTTCCTGGCCGACCTGTTCAAACGGCAAGACAACGTGCGTGGCCGCCTGCAAACCGGCGCCATCACCTTCCTGCCGCCGCTGGCCTTTGCGCTGTTCTACCCGCGCGGCTTCGTGCTGGCGTTGGGATTCGCCGCCATCGCCCTGTCGGTGCTGGCGCTGCTGTTGCCTTCACTGCTGGTGTGGAAAACGCGCCAAAAACATCAGGCGCAGTATCGCGTCTGGGGCGGTACGCCGGCGCTGGCGTTGGTGTTTGTCTGCGGGGTGACGGTCATCGCGATTCAACTGGGCATCGCCAGCGGCATGCTGCCGGCGGTGGGGTAACGCATTCGGGGGCCGTTTGGGCCCCCGAATCTGTTCAAGCGGGTGGATTAAGAATAGCGTCAATCTGCGCCGCAGTGAGCGACAGACCGAAAAAGTCCCGATAAAAACTTCTCGTCTCTTCCCGCATGTCAATGTCGGCAAAACGTGCCGGGTACAGCGTTTTCGCCAACCATAAAAACTGCAGCGCCTCTTCGCTGGTCTCGCGACACCACCAGAACATCCCCTTGGGATTGACCACGACCCGATGCCGCAAAACGGCATCGATGCCCTGCCATTGCGCGGACGTGCGTATCTCTTCGGCATCGCGCCTGTTCATCGCCACGATCACCTGCGGATTGGCGGCCACGATCTGCTCCAACGCCACTTCGCCCGCCCCCTCTTTTTTCAGACCAAACCACGTTTCCGCCACGTTGGCGGCGCCGGCCAGATCCATCCAATCCTGGTTAAGCGACGGTCGCCCTGAGGTGGTCAGCGGATTGCCCATGCTGTGATAAACGCGAATGCGCTGCCCTGGCGGTAAATCCTTCAGTCGCTCGGCGACGCGCGCCACATTACGAGAAAAATAGCGCTCGTAAGCCAACGCTTTTTCCTGTGCATCCGGCCCCAGCGCGGCCCCCGTTTTTAACACTCGCGCGCGCAGAGCCGCCATCGAATTGGCTTTAAACGCCAATACGCGCACCCCAGCCCGTTCGAGTAAATCCAATTGCGGCACTTTCATGCTGTCAGGCACAAACAGCAGCCGAGTGCCAAGCGCGATGATTTGTTCCGGATTCAACGCTTGCCCACTATTCACACTCACCACCGGAACGGCGTCAATGCGCGGCAGGCTTTGGCGAAACAGCGGGATCTGTTTCGCGACATTCGAGGTGCCGACGATGTTATCGCCATAACCCAGCATCGCGATGATGGCGTTTTGCGCGGGCCACGGCGAGGCAATACGCATTTCGCTCGCAGGTGATGCAGCCCACAAATCGCCGTGCAACAACACGCCAACCAACAGTGCCCATGCAGACAACGATGCGATCCTCATAGCGCCCTCAGAAGTCAAACGTGACAGATGCGCGCACTTCACGGCCGTTGCCGAGAAAGGCGCTCGACGAACCGCCATTACCATCCGTGCCCGAGGGGAAAATAGAGGCCCAGTAATGTTCGTTAGTGACGTTATTGACCGCCAGCCGCCAGGTCGCAGGCACGGAATGAATGCGGGTGACGTAGCGGGCCCCCAGGTCCAGCGTGGTGTAACTGTCAGCCCAGGCGCTGTTGGTGTCGTTCGCCGCTCGCTTGCCGGTATAGTGCACGTTGGCGCTATAGACCCATTGCGGCATCGACGGCAGGCTGTACTCCACCAGCATATTGGCCTGCACCTTCGGCACACCGACCACGCGTTTGCCGCGCGTGCTGTCGGAAACCGTCTCTTTCAGTTGCGGATCGAGCAGCGTGACGCCGCCAAACAGGCTCAGCCCGTCACCCACGCGCCCGGCGGCCGTCAGCTCAAGGCCATTGTTCACCTGTTCGCCTTGCTCCTTGTACACCCGGTCTTCGGCGTCAACATAAGCGAACGGCCGCTTGAGGCGGAACAGCGCGGCGCCGAGGTTCATCTCCCCGACGTCGGCTTTCAGGCCAATCTCATATTGCCGACTGCGATAGGGCTTGAGCGTCTGCCCTTCGTTCTTCACGCCTTCCCCCAACGGGGCCGTACCGCCTTGCTCCAGCGAGTCGGCATAGCTGACATAGGCCATCAGCGTCGGGGTGATTTTGTACATCAACGCCGCATTCGGGCTCAAACCCTGCTGATTGTCTTCTTCGATTTTCTTGCCGTCAGCGCTGTAATTCCGTGTTTGCAACCAGCTTTCGCTTAAATAGAGCATCGCCGACCACTGCGGATTGAAGGTCAGCGTATCGCCGAACGTCACGCTCTGCTGGCTGTTCTCGCTGGATTTATAGCGTGCGCCGTTCTTGGGGATTTTTCCGTCGCCCGGCTCATGCAGCGCCGACGGATGGTACATATTGTCGATGCCCAAATCGTAGCGCCGGCTGGCCCCCTTGCCGCTGTAGATAGACCAGACGTAGCCCGTCGTGGCGAGCGCCAACTCATGCCCCACCGAACCGGTATCGACATGGCCGTTCAGCGCCAGCGCGTTGCTCAACACCCGAAATCGCCCCGAGGCGCTGGAGTCGCTCATCGACCGTTTGATATCGCCGCTGCCGTTGAGCAGAGTGCTGGATACCGAACGCATGGCGCGATCCGCCTGTTGCCACCCTATGCCGCCCGTGACTGACCAATCGTCATTGAAGTAATGAACCAGGCGCGTGCTGAGGGTGTCGGTGGTTAAATCGTTGCCCGCCGTCTCGAGCGCCAGGTGTTTATTTTGCGGATTAGGGGCGGAGGGCAACGGAACATTCGGCCCATAGCTGAAGCCGCCGGGGTAGCCCTTTTGCAGGAATTCGTAATGGCTGGCGTCCAGCTGCAGCTGCGTGCCCGGCTTGATATTCCAGTCGAACGCCACGGCCAACAGCCGACGGCGCAAGGTACTGTCGTCAACGCTGCCTTCACCCTCTTCGTTGAGGGCATTAATGCGATAGCCAAACGTATTGTCGTCGTCGAGATGGCCGCCGAGATCGACGTGGCCGCTAAAGGCGCTGCGGCTCTGATACCCGAGCGTCACCTCGCGTAACGGTTGCGGCGTCGGGCGTTTAGCCACAAAGTTGAACTGCCCGGCCGGGCTCGCAGGGCCATACAACGCGCCGGTCAGGCTGTTGAGCACATCCAGCCGTTCCAGCATTTCAACGGGAAAGGCCGTGGTGGAGACAATGTTCAACCCATCCAGGCGGCTATTCGCCACTACGCTGCCCTGCATGCCGCGGCTTTGAGGCCGCCCGACGTCCATGCCGCCGCGAGCCTGCATCTGCGTGCTCGGTGAATATTTCAGCAATTCGGCGACGCTTTTCGCCTGCTGATTTTTGATCATCGGTTGGGTCACGGTGGTAGAAGAATAAGGCGTATCGATCCACGCCCTGGTGCCCAGCGGCCCAAGTTCAATCTCCAGCGTTTTAAAACCGGCGCCGGATGCGCTTTCCGTCGCGGGGGATAACGCGCTGCCGGTGACGGTCAACACCTCGTCACGATCGGCCTGCGCCGCAGCGGTATAAGAAAAGAGTGAGGCAAACAGCGGCATCAGCGCCGCCAGTGGATTTCGGTAAGTCATGACGTCCATATCGTTATATAAGTATTTATATTACGAATTTTACGGCATGTGCCCCCATATGGCGATGCCGATCGTCGAGTCTTTAAATTATTTAATCTTTTGCCATTCAGAGTCCGGATGGATTTCCCGTTGATGGCACAAATAAAAATCCCCCGGCCAATGACCGAGGGATTCGGAAAACGCGATGGGCCACAGCCCGTCAGCCGGCCTTAGAAGCTCAGGCCGACACCGACATAAGGGCCATCGGCCAGCGTATTGTCACGACGTCCGTCTTTGCCTTCCATTTGCATGTAACGGTAGCCCACGTCCACGCTCAGCGGACGGAACTTCCAGCGCAGGCCGCCGCTGGCTTCGTTATAGGCTTTCACGCCGCTGGTGAAGGATTCAGGCGCAAAGTACCCTTCGCCGTGCAGGCTGAAGTAACGGTTAATCTCCCACTCCAGGCCGCCGCCCAGCGCCACCGCCCCGCCGCTCTTCCCGTCTTTCGGGCTGAGGTACAGCGCTTTGGCACCCACGGTCGCCGTCAACGGCCCCAGCGGCACGCCGAAGTTCAGCCCCAGGCTGCCGACGTTGCCGTCGTGGTCGCTGCGCGCCCAGTTGCCGGTCAGGCCCAGGCCTGAAGAGCCGGTGCTCATGCCGACGCCCAGGTTGGTGTAGTGCTGCCCGGCTTCGCCCGACACGCTGATGGCGTTCGCCGCGCCGGTCACAAACAGCAATCCTGCCGCGCACGCGACCCAAGTCTTTTTCATCATCTTTCCCTCTGGTTTGTCATCCGTACCGAATGATCGAATCAACGCATAATAATAACGTCACGAGTCTATACCAAAGCGCAATGAGTATTTAAGGGATAAAAGCGAAAAAATTCTTCAATAATCAAATAAATGTAAATATTTGCAAACAAGATTCTATATTCGTCAAGGCGATGCCAACGATAACCGAGACCTATTTGCCGCCGCGCGCCAATAGGGCTACAACTAGTAGTGGCTTTGACCAAGGTCAGGGGAAGAAGCCCCGCCAAAGGACTATGCTGATGAACGCTTAAACCGCCCGAGTCTTTACTTAACTGCACTACGATAAGGAGCAAGTGATGAGCAAGAAAGGACTGACCACCGCAGCCGGCGCCCCGGTTGTCGATAACAATAACGTGATCACCGCAGGCAAACGCGGCCCGATGCTGTTGCAGGACGTGTGGTTCCTGGAAAAACTGGCCCACTTCGACCGTGAGGTTATCCCCGAGCGCCGCATGCACGCCAAAGGATCCGGTGCCTACGGCACCTTTACCGTTACCCACGACATCACCCGCTATACGCGCGCCAAGATCTTCTCCGAGGTCGGCAAACAGACCGACATGTTTATCCGCTTCTCCACCGTCGCCGGTGAGCGCGGCGCCGCCGACGCCGAGCGCGACATTCGCGGCTTCGCCATGAAGTTCTATACCGAAGAAGGCAACTGGGATTTGGTGGGCAACGATACGCCGGTGTTCTATCTGCGCGATCCGCTGAAGTTCCCCGATCTCAACCACGTGGTGAAACGCGATCCGCATACCAACCTGCGCAACCCCGTCTACAAGTGGGACTTCTTCTCCCACCTGCCGGAATCGCTGCACCAGCTGACCATTGACTTCAGCGATCGCGGCATTCCGAAATCCTACCGTCACATGCACGGTTTCGGCAGCCACACCTTCAGCTTTATCAATGCCGCCAACGAACGTTTCTGGGTGAAATTCCACTTCCGCTGCGAGCAAGGCATTGAAAACCTGATGGATGAAGAAGCAGAAGCGATCATCGCCAAGGATCGCGAAAGCTCACAGCGCGATCTGTTCGACGCGATCAAACGCGGCGACTTCCCGCGCTGGAAGCTGCAAATTCAGATCATGCCGGAACACGAAGCCTCGCAGACGCCATATAACCCGTTCGATCTGACCAAGGTGTGGCCGCACGGCGACTATCCGCTGATCGATGTCGGCTATTTCGAGCTGAACCGCAACCCCGACAACTACTTCTCAGAGGTTGAACAGGTGGCGATGAACCCCGCCAACGTGGTGCCGGGCATCAGTTTCTCACCGGATAAAATGCTGCAGGGCCGTCTGTTCTCCTATGGCGATGCGCACCGTTATCGCCTGGGCGTCAACCACCACCAGATCCCGGTGAACGGCGCCAAATGCCCGTTCCACAACTACCATCGCGACGGCGCGATGCGCGTAGACGGCAACAGCGGCAACGGCGCCACCTACGAACCGAACAGCTTCGGCCTGTTCCAGGAGCAGCCGGACTTCAGCGAGCCGCCGCTGAGCATTGAGGGCGCGGCCGACCACTGGAATCATCGTGAAGACGACGATTACTACAGCCAGCCGCGCGCGCTGTTCAACCTGCTGAGCGCCGAAGAGCACCAGCGCATGTTCACCCGCATCGCCGGCGAACTGTCGCAGGTGCCGGAACACATCCAGCGCCGTCAGGTCGAGCTATTCACCCAGGTGCACCCGGACTACGGCGCCGGCGTCGCCAAGGCGCTGGGGCTGAAATAACCCCCTGCTGCCATCCGCTCAGCCGCCCTGTCGGGCGGCTTTTTTATACCTGAGAGAGACACTGCGCCACCCACTGCTGCAACTGGCGGCGCGAAATCTTGATGCCGCCGTTTTTCAGTTCCTCAGGCAGCGGGAGCAACGCCGCCGGGCGTTGGAAATTGGCCAGCTTATCCTGCGACCAGGCGAGCAACGCCGCCAGCGACAGCGACGGTTCGCCGTCGATCACCGCCACCGGCCGCTGGCCGAACTCGGCGTCCGCCACCGGCACCACAAACACCTGCGTGATCTGCGGATGCGCCGCCAGCACGCGTTCGATATCCTCCGGCTGCACCCC
Source organism: Serratia sp. 4542 (assembly GCF_016805595.1). Taxonomy (NCBI): domain Bacteria; kingdom Pseudomonadati; phylum Pseudomonadota; class Gammaproteobacteria; order Enterobacterales; family Yersiniaceae; genus Serratia; species Serratia sp. 4542. Next base: position 216,216 of record NZ_RXKV01000011.1, on the reverse strand, counting down.
TTCACCGCCGCTGAAAAACAGGTTGTCCAACCGGCCGAGAATACGCAGTTCCCCCTCGGCCATCGCGCCGCGATCGCGGGTCGCAAACCAGCCCTGTTCATCGGCCAGCGGCTGCAGATGCCCATGACGCCAGTAGCCGAGCGCCAGGCTGTCGGCGCGGATCCAGACTTCTTCGTCCACCAGTTTGATCTCGCGGCCGCCGAGCGGCAGGCCAACGCCCGGCCGCGCATCGGCGCGCTTGGCGCACACCGTGGAAGCCAGTTCGGTCAAGCCGTAGCCGCACCAGCAGCGGATCCCCGCCGCCTCCGCCCGTTCGGTCAGCGCCACCGGGATCATTGCGCCGCCGAGCAGCACCTCTTTCAGCGTCGTGTCCGTCAGCGGTTGCGCCAGCAGCCGCCAGAGCTGTGTCGGCACCAGCGAGGCGTGCGTGCAGCCAGCCAATGCCTCGGCCAGCGGATGCATTTCGCGCACTGCCAGCCGCGCACCCGCCGCCAGCCAGCGCCAGACGATGCCCTGGCCGGAGACGTGAAACAGCGGCAGTGACAGCAGCCAGCAATCCTCGCGCTGAAAATCCATCAACCGCAACACCCCGTCGGCGCTGGCCAGATGGTTGGCGTAGCTGTGTGCGGCCGCTTTCGGCATGCCGCTGGAGCCCGAGGTCAGCGTCAGCGTCGCCAGACGCCGCACATCCCACCTCGGCAGGTTCGGCCAGCGCGGCTCGGTCGAGGGCGGCGTCAATCGAATCACCTCTTCCGGCAGCGCCGGCAACGGATCCGGGCCGAAGGCAAAGGTGATGTCTAATTCGGGTAACAGCTGCGTCAGCAGCGGCGTCGGCAAGGCGGGATTGAGCGGCAACAGACGCGCGCCGCATTGCAGCAGCGCCAGATAGACCAACAGCAGCGGATAGCTGTTTTTACCGCACAGCGCCACGCCGCAGCCCGGCTCCACGCCCTGGTGCTGAAAATCCGCCGCCAGCTCATCCACCTGGCCTTGCAACGCCAGCCAACTCAGCGGCTGTTCGCCGAGCAACAGGGCCGTCGCCTGCGGCTGAAGGCGCGCCCAGTGTCGCCACGGCCAATCGCTTAACGGCGCCATAGGCACTCCAGCGCCGAAATATCCAGCAGCGGCAATGCGCTGCCCGGCCAAGGCCGCAGCACCTGCGCCTGCATCAGCCCCAGCGTATCCAGCCCCGGCACGGTGTCCGGCGTCAGCCAGCGGGCGATGCGCGCCAGTTGGGTTAACCCCAGGCTGGACTCGATGCTGGAACTGATCACCGCCGTCAGCCCCGCCGCATGCGCCTGCGCCACCAGCGCCTGGCAGCGCGCCAGGCTGCCGACCAGCGTCGGCTTGATCACGATGGCTGCCACGCCCGGCTCGGCCTGCACCACAAAGTCCGCCTCACGCACGCTCTCATCCCAGGCGATGGCAATGCCGGTCGCCCGGGCGAAATCGCGCGATTCATCACGAGTTTTGCAGGGCTCTTCCAAAAAGGCGATGCGATCGCGCCACGCCGGGTTGACGTATTTGGCGAAACCGTCGGCTTTGGCGCGGGTCCAGCTGCGGTTGGCATCCAGCCGCAGCCGCAGATCCGGCAGCGCCTCCAGCAGCACGTTGACGATCATGCCGTCGCGCACCGCCTCATACAGCCCCACCTTCACTTTCGCGACTTTCTCGCCCGGCAAGGCGCTCAATATCTCGAACAGCTCGTCCGGATCGCCGGTGCACAGCGGCGCCTTGCGAAAATCCGCCTGCGTCGGCAAACGCTGCTCCAGCTCGGCCTGCGCGCAGCTGAGCCCAAAGGCCACCGAGGGCAGCGTGCTGTCATCCGGTTCGTTGCCCGCCAACCAGGCCTGCAGCCAGTCCAACGCGGCCTGTTCGGCCTGCGCCAACGTTTCCTGGCTGAATTCCGGCAGCGGCGCGATCTCGCCCCAGCCTTCACGCTCGCCCTGACGCAGCTGCACCACCCATCCGTCACGCGTTTTCAACCGCTGATTGCGCAGCACCACGCCCGCCTCCATCGGCAGGCTGTAACGGTAAAGCGCCGCACTGCGGTTTACCCCGCTCATTACGGGTTACGCTTGAATTTGCTGAAGTCCGGCTGACGCTTCTCGTTGAACGCGTTGCGCCCTTCTTGCCCTTCGTCGGTCATGTAGAACAGCATGGTGGCGTTGCCCGCCAGCTCCTGCAAACCGGCCTGGCCGTCGCAGTCGGCGTTCAGCGCCGCCTTCAGGCAGCGCAGCGCCATCGGGCTGTTCTGCAGCATTTCTCGGCACCAGCGCACCGTCTCTTTTTCCAGATCGGCCAGCGGCACCACGGTATTGACCAAGCCCATGTCCAACGCGGCAGCGGCATCGTACTGGCGGCACAGGAACCAGATTTCGCGCGCCTTCTTCTGGCCGACGATGCGCGCCATGTAAGACGCACCCCAGCCGCCGTCGAACGAGCCCACTTTCGGGCCGGTCTGGCCGAAGATGGCGTTATCCGCCGCGATGGTCAGATCGCACATCATGTGCAGCACGTGTCCGCCGCCGATCGAATAACCGGCCACCATCGCCACCACCGGTTTTGGGCAGGTGCGGATCTGGCGCTGGAAGTCCAGCACGTTGAGGTGATGCACGCCGCTGTCGTCGCGATAGCCACCGTAGTCGCCGCGCACTTTCTGATCGCCGCCGGAGCAGAAGGCCTTATCGCCGGCTCCGGTCAGAATAATGACGCCGATGCCGTCGTCGTAACGGGCGTTGGCCAGCGCGTCGATCATCTCTTTAACCGTTTGCGGGCGAAACGCATTGCGCACCTGCGGCCGGTTAATGGTGATTTTGGCGATGCCGTCGGCGGACTTGTGATACAGAATGTCTTCGAAATCGCCGGTGCAATCCTGCCAGGCGATGGCGGCATACAGCTGTTCTTCATTCGGATAAAGCATATTCGGTTCCTTTAACCAGGGTTAACGAGAAAGGTCTGCAGCTCGGCGACGAAATCCTGCGGATTGGCCAGATGCGCGTTGTGCCCGGCCTGCGGCACGATGCGCAACGGCAACCCGGCGTCGCGCGCCAGCCGTTGAAATTTGGGGTCGTTCTCACCGCACAGCACCTGCAGCGGCACGCTCAGTTGGCGCAGCTGCGGCGCCAGATAGGGCTGCCGCCCGAGCGACGTGGCTTCGAGCATGTCGGCGATCGCCGGGCCGCTGTTGACCGAGCGCGCGGCGATCAGCGCCTGGCGGTGCACGTGGCTAAGCTCTTTGAACACCGGCTGCTGATACCAGTCCGCCAGGACCTCGGCGATCGGCTCACTGCGAAAACGCGCCGCCCACAGCGCATCCTGTTCGCAGCGCCGACGGCGCTGCTCTTCGTCCTCCAGCCCCGGGTTGCCGCCCTCGACGATCACCCCCTGCAGGCCGGCATGGCGGCCGTGGCAGGCGTGATACATGGCGATGCGCCCGCCGAGCGAGTAGCCCACCAGCCAATAGCGTTCGATATTGCGCAGCTGCAGCGTGGCGGCAATCTGCGCGCTGATGTCGTCGAAGCCGTGGCAGCTCACCGCCACGGAATCGCCGTGGCCGGGCAGATCGATGGCCAGCGACGGCCATTCCGGGCAGCGTGCGGCGATCACCCGCCATTCATTGTTGTTGCCGAGCAAGCCATGCAGCCACACCAGCCACGGGCGGCCCGCTTCGCCCTGTTGCAAAATTCGCGTCGCCAGCATCATTGCACCGCCATCTGTTGCACCAGGTATTGCAGGCTTTCGGCCCCCGCGCTCGGCGGCACCTGCAGTTCGATAAGCGTAGCGCCGCTGCGCCGCCAGCCTTGTTCAACCGCCTGTTGCAGCTGGCTCCAGTTCTCCGGCCGCGCGTAACCCAGCTGGAACATCGCCGCCGCGTGGCTAAACTCGACGTTCTGCGGCATGCAGTAAAAGCGCTGACGATCCTCTTCCGGCGTCGGCAGCAGCGAGAAAATTTGGCCGCCGTTGTTGTTGACGACGATCAACACCGTTGGCGCCGAGCTCTGGCGCAGCAGCGCCAGCGCATTGAGGTCATACAGAGCGGAAAGATCGCCCACCACCGCCAACGTCGGCCTGGCGGTTGCGCGCTGCACGCCGGCGGCGGTGGAGACCAGGCCGTCGATGCCGCTGGCGCCGCGGTTGCTGAATACCGGGTAGGCGACGGGCAATGGCGTTAACGCGTCAATCAGTCGCACCACCAGGCTGTTGCCGAGAAACAGCTGGCCGTTCTCCGGCAGCAGTTCCGGCAGGCGATGCGCCAGCTGCGCTTCGCCAAAGTTATCGTGCAGATGCGTGGATGCCGCCGTCAGCGCCTTATCCGCCAACGCGGCCAGCCCGGCGGCCCACGGCGCGCGCGGCTGTGCCGGGTGCTGCGCCAACCACTGCGCCACGCCGGCGCGCAGTCGCCGCCCCCGGTGCTGGGCCGGATCGAGCCGCCCCGGCAGCTCGTCGATGACCCAATACTCTTCCGGCCGGCACTGCGCCTGCCACTGCAGCAGGCGTTTGCCGGTCAGGCTGCCGCCGAACTGCACCACCAGTTGCGCATCTTGCAGTACGCGCTGCGCCTGCGGGTGAGCGAGCCACAAATCGGCGCAGGGCAGCGGTTGCCCGGTCTGCGACAGCACGTCGCCGATCAGCGGCCAGCCCAGCGTTGCGGCCCATTCGGCCACCTGAGCGCCCTCTTGCGCGCTCATGCGCCCGGCCAGCACCACGCCGCGTTTCTGCCGCCAGAAGAACCAGTCCGGCTGCGGCAATGGCGCCGCACGCGTCTCGCTTTCCTGCAGCCACGGACGATCGCTCTGCCACCAGTCGCCCAGCGCGGCGGACCAATCGGCATAGTGACGTTCGTCGCCGCCGTACAGCGGCTCGGCGAACGGGCAGTTGATATGCAAAGCGCCGTTTTGCAAGCGCGCCATCGCGCTGTCGACGCTGGAGGCCAGCCACGCGGCCGGAATATCCGGCGTAGGACGCGGCAGATCGATCGCCAGCGTCGGGTGGCTGCTGTAGAGGCCGCTTTGACGGATCGCCTGATTGGCGCCGCAGTCGATCAGTTCCGGCGGCCGATCGGCGGTAAGAAACACCAGCCGCTCACCGGTCAGGCCGGCTTCGATCAACGCGGGATAAAGGTTCGCCGCCGCGGTGCCGGACGTGACGATCACCGCCACCGGCTCACGCGCCGCCTTCGCCAGCCCAAGCGCCAGATGGCCGAGCCCGCGCTCATCAAAATGGGTATGACAGATAAACGATCGGTTGGCCGCAGCGGCCAGCGTCAGCGGCGTGGAGCGCGATCCCGGAGCGATACAAACATGCCGTACCCCATGGCGGGCCAGCGCCTCGAGCAGCACAGCCGCCCACCGGCGATTAAAAACACTTGTCGACATAGTTCGCTCACAAGTCAGTTAGCAGAGATCGTCTCCGGCGCAGCCGACGGACGCCGCGCCTGTAGTTACGCTCTGTATTATATGAGGTGTTATTTTCACGGCTTTTGCGCCAGCGCAAGAACGCCGTATATCCCTGGGTGTTTACACCAGATAATTATTTGATTTAGAACAAAAAATAAACAATAAAGACACAAATACTTTACACTTGCGGCGGCGCCGGCTCAATCCGTCCATACAAAAACAAGGGAAATAGAGGCGCTCCGACGACGGCTAGCGGGAAGTATAGGCGGGATAAGGGAAAGCCAGCGGGGAAACAGCGAGATGAACAACACAGTCTGCAGAAAAGCACGAGGCGGCCTGCGCCGCCCCGATGCCGTCATTATTTACGGGCCAGCAGCAGCCCCAGCACCAGCCCAACGGTGGCGCCGATACCTACGCTGTGCCAGGGTTTATCCCGCACGTAGTCGTCGGTGCGATGTACCGCTTCTTTGGCGCGCGCGTAGTAGGATTCACCGGTGTTCGCCCAGCGCGCCTTGACCTCACTCAGCGCCTGCTCGGCGTGCGACTTGATGTCGACGTAAGCCTGATCCGCGCGATCGCCGGTGTATTGCAGCACTTCTTCCAGCGTCTCGGTCAGCATTCTCAGATCGTCATCCAGCGTAGTTTGCTCAGCATCCGTATGTCTTGCCATCGTGAGATCTCCGTGGTTGAAAAATTAAGCGTTCCTACACTATAGACAAGGATCGCCGCCTGCGGCCATCGGACTTTTACCCTAAAACACCAATTGCACCTTGGCGGCCTGGCGCTTATCGCCGGCAAACTCCAGCGCCTGCGCCAGCTGCCCGCTGGCGAACTCCGCCGACAGCAACGGCAGCGGATCGACCACGCCGTCGGCCAGCCACGCCACCGCCAGCGCAAACTCCGCCACGAAGCGGAAGGATCCGAGCAGGTTCAACTCCTTGGCGATCAACAACATCAGCGGGAAATCGGGAAAGCTGCCACCCATGCCCACCTGCACCACGGTGCCTTTGGCGCGGGTGATCTCCAGACAGCGCTGCAGCGACTGCGGATGCCCCGCCACTTCGAAGGCGACGTCGAAATACCCCTTGCCCTGCTGATAATCGCTAACATCGTCGTCCGCGGCATGCAGGCACCGATCGGCCCCCATTTGCCTGGCGATCGCCAGGCAGCGCGGGCTGAGATCGGCACAGACAATCTCGGCGGCGCCCAGCGCTTTCAGCGCCGCCACCAACAGGCAGCCGATCGGGCCGACGCCGGACACGAAGACCTTTTTTCCCGTCACGTCGCCGGGCTGTTTCGCTGCGTGGATCGCCACCGCCAGCGGTTCGGCGAACACCATCACCCTGTCGTCGCGATCGGCGCCGTAAGGGACACACTGCGCGCTATCCACCACTTTGTATTGGGTAAAAGCGCCGTCAACGTGCGGAAAATACATCGCGCTGCCGAAAAAACGCATCTCGACGCATTGATTGCTTTGCTGCGCCAGACAGTATTTGCACTGCCCGCAGGGTTTGCTGGGATTGAGCGCCACCTTCTGCCCGACCGGCAGCCGCGGTGAATCGCTGGCGACCACCTCGCCGATCACCTCATGGCCCAGCACCATCGGCTGACGCACCTGAAAATTGCCGACCTTGCCTTCCTGAAAGTAATGCAGATCCGAGCCGCAGATACCGCCGCGGCTGATTTTCACCAGCGTTCCCTGCCCCCGGTAATCCACTTCTTGCGCGATCACCGCCACGTCTCGTTTGCCATTGACCACGCAGGACTGAGTTTGAATTTTCATCTCAAGACTCCACGAAAAAAAGTTACACCGCCGCCGACATGCCGCCATCGACAAACAGCAGCTGCCCGTTGACGAAAGCGGAGGCGTCGGCGGCCAGGAACACCGCCGCGCCGATCAGCTCCTGCGGATCGCCCCAGCGCGCGGCGGGTGTGCGTTGGGTCAGCCAGGCGGTGAAGGCCGGATCGTCGGCCAGCGTCTGCGTCATCTCGGTTTTGAAATAGCCGGGGGCAATGCCGTTGACCTGAATGTTGTAGCGTGCCAGCTCCACGCACATGCCGCGCGTCAGCATTTTCACCGCCCCCTTGGACGCCGCATAAGGGGTGATGGTGTCCCGCCCCAGCTCGCTTTGCATCGAGCCGATGTTGACTATCTTGCCGCGCCGGCGCGGCACCATGTAACGCGCCACGGTTTGCGACACGATGAAGACCGCCTTCTGGTTGACGGCGATGATGTCGTCCCAGTCTTGCTCCGGAAACTCGGTGAACGGGTGGCGGCGCTGGATGCCGGCGTTGTTGATCAAGACGTCAATCGCGCCGATATCCGCTTCGATACGGTCGATGGCGGCCTGCACCGCCTGGGAATCGGTGACGTCGAACGCCGCCGCATCGGCACGCAGGCCCTCTTCGCGCAGGCGCTCGGCGGCGTGCCGGGCATGTTCTTCGGTGGTGGCGTTGACCAGAATATGTGCGCCTTGCTGCGCCAGGCCGCGCGCCAGCAGAAAACCGATGCCGCGCGAGGCGCCGGTGATCAAGACGATTTTGTTATCCAGTGAAAACAGATTGTTCATGGTGATTCCCGGCCATTAGGCCTCCAATCGGACAGGCCTCTATCTCAGCCGATTGTTACCGGTAAAAACGTGATGGAAATCACTGAAAATCATGTTACGAAACCCTGTTACCCTTAACGTGATCTCACGCAGGCAGCACGCGGGTAAAAATCAGCTATCCGATTGAAAAATGGCTATTTTCAATAGAGGTGCATTCATTGTTATCGCCAAATCGATTTGTTAACATACCGCTATCCGCCCTTGCCGCGCCGCCCGTGAAGGCCACCGAATGAAACACCCCCGCGTTACGCTACAGGACATCGCACAATTGGCCGGCGTGACCAAAATGACCGTCAGCCGCTTCCTGCGCACGCCGGAAAAAGTGGCGGCCGGCACCGCCGAACGCATTGCGCAGGTCATGCGGGAGCTGAACGTCACCGGCGCCGATGCCGCACAGGCCGGCAGAAAACCGCGCCTCGGCGTGCTGATCCCCTCTTTCAACAACCAGATCTTCGCCGATCTGCTGGCCGGCATCGAATCCGTTACCCAAGCACGGGGTTACCAAACGCTGGTGATGAACTACGATTACAGCCCGCAACGGGAAGAAGAGCAGATCGCGCAGCTGTTGAGCTACCCGATCGCCGGGCTGATCCTCACCGATTCTGCGCATACCTTGCGCGCAGAGACCTACCTCGGCGCCGCCAAAATCCCCCTCGCGCAGGTGATGGATCTCGACGCGCCGCCGGGGCGGATTGCGGTGGGGTTCGATAATGAACAGGCGGGGTATGACATGACCGAAGCGCTGCTCGCCAGCGGCAAACGGCATATCGTTTACTTTGGCGCCATGTCGGACGCCCGCGACAATAAACGCTATCGGGGGTACTGCCGCGCCATGGCGGCTCAGGGGCAAACGCCGCGTCAGATCGCGCCGCATCGGGTCTCTTCGGTTTCGATCGGCGCCGACATGCTGGCGATGGCGCGCGAACGCTACCCGCAGCTCGACGGTATCCTGTGCACCAACGACGATCTGGCAGTGGGCGTGTTGCAGGCCTGTCTGCGTCTCGGCGTGCGCGTGCCGCAAGAGGTTGCGTTATCGGGATTTCACGGCCTGGATATTGGCCAGGCGACCACGCCGAGCATCGCCAGCGTGATCACGCCGCGCTTTGACATGGGGAAAACCGCCGCCGAAATGCTGCTGTTGCGGATCGCGGGCGAACCTTGCGCCGAGCGCCACGATCTGCATTACCGCCTCTCACTCGGCGGCACCGTTTGAGCCGGCATTCGGGCCCATCGGCGGCGTAGCGCGGGCTTTTTCGCTGCGCGCCGCCCACCACAGACCGCTATTTTTCATCGCATAGCCGAACAGCAGGCCCACCAGCAGGGAAAGCGTCACCAACGGCCAATCGCCGCCGCCGGCGAAGGTCGCGCAGGCGCCGATAAAGGTGCCGGGCACGAACCCCAGCCACTGCTGTTTAGCCTGAATGCACATCAGGAATGCCACGACGCCGGTCAGCAGATACCCCAGCAAATTCCACTGCGGCGCCAGTTCGCTGCCGTGGATGATCGCCATTGCCCAGAAGACGCCGCTGCAGCAGGTCAACGCGCCGATCACCAGCCCTTTCAACCCACCCTGCGGGCAGGCGAAATACGCCGTGCAGCCGAGAAAACCGGCCCAACCGATCAGCCCCAGGCTGACGGCAACCCAGCCCCACACGCCGGAGAGGATCCCGGTAGTAACGGCAATGGCGAAAAGAACGTTCATAAAGTGACCCGCGGCAAAAAGAAAGCGCGCAGTTTACCCGAAAGCCGGTCATTTCATGTGATTAAAATCACAATATAAATGCAATTAAAGAATAATTAATTAAATAAAAGAGACTTCAATCACAAAACTATTAACGTGGGAACCCAGCACGTACCGTCATCCATGCCAACAACAGGCATACCGTGGTGCTGCTCAGGAACAGCAGATGGGTTGCCTGCTGTAGATCGACACGGTCGACCACGATCCCCAGCAAGATAGGCACCCAGTTGGCGATATAAGCGATAACGTAAAACAGCGAAAGCAAACGTGCATGGCTGGCCGGCGGCGAAATCAGGTTTACCAGGGTCGCGCTGCCAACGAAAATGGCGCCGTAAGCATAGCCGGCCACCACCAGCCCCGCAGCCGCCAGCCACAGTGAATGCCACTGGATCGCCACGGCGAATACCACCGCCGCCAGCACCTGCGCCAGGCAACCGAACAACAGCGAATGGCGGGCGTTAAGGCGGCGGCTCAGGATCTGGCTGATACCGGCGATCAACAGATAAACCGCAATCGCATAGCCAAAGACGCCTCGAGCGTGCAGGCCTAACAGCGTTTCCGCCACGCTGGGGCCGATAGCCAAAATGCTGGCGGCCAGGGCCCAACAGATAAACAGCGCCCCGGCACAGACATAGAATTTACCGCCGGTGGCGCGCAGGCCATCGAGCAGCGAGCTTTTTTCTGTCGCAGCCGGCGCAGCATGGGTCGGCGCCGTAACCACGCCACGCGGCCACGAGAACATCACGCCCAACGCAGCCACGGCGGCAATGACCATGATGAAAACGAACGGCAGCGTCGTGGGATGAAAACCGGTCTGCAAAGCGATGCCGCTGAAGATCGGGCCCAGCGCCAATCCTGTGGTAAAGGACAACGTGGCGATCAGCGCGGCGTTTTTACCGCCGTCTCGTGGCCCAAAACGCACCAACGCGATGTTTGCCGCACCGGTCAATGCCCCGGTGCCCACCCCGGCTAACAGTCGCGCCATGAGCATCATGGCAAAGGTATCAGCCCGCGCGAACAGCAGCGCACCGCTCAACACCACCAGCAATGCCGGCACGATCATGCTGCGCAAATCCTTCACTTTGCCGGACAGATTGCCGACGCCGAACAAAGCGATCAGCACGCCGGCGGCGTAAGCGCCGTAAACAACGGTCAGGCTGACGGAGCTCAGCGCAAGCTGCTGCTGATACAGTGGATACAGCGGCGTCGGCGCACTGCTGTTCAGCAATGCTGACATCAGTGCCAATGCCAGGAACAATAGAATACCCATGCGCGATGCCTGCGCGTTTTTCGGCACCGTGTCCTGGATGGCGGTATTTTCTGACATGCTTTAACTCCCAAAGTCGGCAGGCGGCGGCCTGCCATCGACATCTTTTCTCACCCGGCCTGCCGGGAACGGCGCTTATCATAGCGTTGCGGCAAAGGGCGAAGTATCGTCAAGAATGAATCACCCTGATGCATTCTTGCATCACCGGAGAAATAACCGCCGATGAGCAGGCCGTTAACCGTCTTTCTCTCCCCCCGGGCGGAACAACGCTTTATGATAGAAACCGTTATCGTTCGCCCGCACCGGCCCGTGCCCCACGGCGCCGACAAATCTGCAGAGAGGAAATGGCATGATGAATTGGGACGACGCGCGCTTCTTTTTGGCCGTCGCACGCTGTGGCACGCTACGCAAAGCCGCCAGCCAGCTGCATGTCGATCAGGCGACCGTCGGTCGACGGCTGTCCGCTTTCGAAGATGCGCTCGGCTCCAAGCTGTTTATCCGCACGCCGAAATCCTTCGCCCTCAGCCCGCTGGGGGAGGAAATGCTGGCGGAAGTGATGAAGATGGAAAATGCGGTGCAGGCGATCAACCGTAAAGCCGCCAGCGGTGACGAAAGCCTGAACGGCAACGTGCGCATCGCCACCACCGACACCCTGGCCGAAGCCTTCGTGATGCCGGCGCTGCAAGATCTGCGGGAACGCTACCCCGCCATCACCGTCACGCTGTTAACGGCGCTGAACATCGCCGATATCTCTTACCACGGCGCAGATCTGGCGATCCGCGGCGCCCGCCCCGATGATGATGAGCTGATCATCAAACGCTTAGCCACCATCGAAATGGGTCTGTACGCCTCTCAGCACTACCTGGCGCGGCGCGGCATGCCGGTCAGGGGCGAGCAGCTGCGCGGCCACGATCTGCTGATGTTCCCGCGCGAGCTGGTGCCGCGCCACTGGAACAATTTCTGCGGCGAGGTTCTGCACGAGCCCAACGTCGTGCTGCAATGCAATTCACAGCTGCTGCTGCGCTCCGCCACCCGCAGCGGGCTGGGCATCGGCCTGCTCTCCGCGTTTTTGGCGGACAAAGACCCGGAGCTGGTGCGCCTGCTCCCGGAGAACAAAGACTGGGTGGATATCTGGCTGGTGCTGCATCCCGATTTGCAACGCGCCGCCCGCGTGCGCGCGGTGGTGCAGGCGCTGGAAACGTCGTTTAGCGCCCATTACGGCTGAATGCCGTTTCCCCATAAAAAAAGGTCGCCGAAGCGACCTTTTTACCGTCTGAAGCGTTATCAGAACGTCGGCTGAGCCATCTGCACCAGCGAAATCAGCGGCTGCGGATAGACGCCCAACAGCAGCACCAGCGCGGCTGAGATCAGCACCACGACGCCACCGGCGGTCAACGCCCAGTTGTTCGGGGTATCGCGCTGCAGCGATTCCGGCGCGCTGAGGAACAGGCTGACGGTCACGCGCAGGTAGTAGTACAGGCCGATGGCGCTGCCTACCACGACTGCGCCGGTCAGCCACCACAGGTGTGCGCTGACGCCCATCGCGATCACGAAGAACTTACCGATAAAGCCCAGCGTCATCGGGATACCGGCTAGCGACAGCATCATCACCGTCATCACCGCGGACAAGATTGGCTTGTGCCAGAACAGACCACGGTAAGAGAACAGCGAATCCGCATCCGGGCCGCGGTACGGGCTGGACATCAGGCTGACCACGCCGAAGGCGCCCAGGCTGCTGAACAGGTAACCGGCCAGGTAAACGCCGGCGGTTTCCAGCGACAGCTGATGGGTTTGCACCGCAATCAGCGCCACCAGCAGGTAGCCCAGGTGAGCGATCGACGAGTAGCCCAGCAGACGCTTGATGTTGGTCTGGCTGATGGCCATCAGGTTACCGAACAAGATAGAGCAGAACGCGATGATCGACAGCACCATGCGCAGCGCCTCGTTGTCGGCGGCCGGGGCATACAGGAACAGACGCATCACGACCGCGAAGATCGCGATCTTGCTGGCGGTCGCCAGGAAGGTCGAGACCGGCGCAGGCGCGCCCTGATACACGTCCGGCGTCCACAGTTGGAACGGCACCAGCGACAGCTTGAAGCCCAGACCGACGATCATCATGCCCATACCGGCCAGGATCAGCGGCTGGTGCATCATGTTTTCCTGCAGGCTCTTGCCGAGGCCGGCCAGCGACAGATCGCCGGACTCGGCATACAGCAGCGCCATGCCGAACAGCAGGAACGACGACGCGGCGGCGGACAGCAGCATGTACTTGATGGCGGCTTCCAGCGGGCGCTTCTGGCGGTAGGCGTAGCCCACCAGGCCGAACAGCGGCAGCGAGATCAGCTCGATACCGATGAACAGCGAAGCCAGATGGTTGGCGCTCGCCAGCAGGATGCCCCCCATGGCGGCGATCAGCACCAGCAGGTAGAACTCTTCGCGGTTATCCGGATAGCCGACCAGCCACGGATACGCGAAGGTGCAGGTCGCCAGACTCGCCAGCAGCACCAGCCCGGTGTAGAACATCGAGTAACCGTCAACCCGCAGCAGCGGGGTGACGTCCATTGGGCCTGCCTGACCGACAAAGTACAGCGAAAGCAGCGCCAGGTTGAGACCGATCACGGTCAGGGTGGCGTTGATAAAGTGGTCGCGTCGCCACGCAATGCCTAGCATCACAACCACCACCGTCAATCCGACGATCAACAGCGGCAGCAGTGCGATCAGTTGTTGAGGAGTTATTGTCATGGCGAATTACGGCCTTGTTGTTGAAATTGCTGAAACTGACGAACCAAACCAGTGTTGCACGTTGCTCATCGCCGCGTTGGAAGTATCCAGAATCGGCTGCGGGTAAACCCCCAGCAGAACCAGCAACACCACCAGCAGCAGAATGATGAACAGCTCGCGCGCGGTCATGCCCTGCAGCGGCTGGTCGGATTTAGGCGCACCGTAATAAGCGCGCTGCATCATGATCAGCGAGTAAACCGAAGCGAACACCAGACCGAAGGTAGAAATCACGGTGATCACCGGCACCACCTGGTAGCTGCCGAATAGAATCATGAATTCGCCGACGAAGTTACCGGTACCCGGCATCCCCAGCGTAGCCACGGCGAAGAACAGCGACAGCGCAGGGATGAACTTGATCCGCCCCCACAGGCCGCCCATCTGACGCATGTCGCGGGTATGCAGACGCTCATACAGCTGGCCGCAGATGATAAACATACCGGCGGCGGACAGACCGTGCGCGATCATCTGGATCACCGCGCCCTGGTAAGCCAGCTGGCTGCCGGTGTAGATGGCGATCAGCACGAAGCCCATGTGCGAAACCGAGGTGTAGGCGATAAGACGCTTGATGTCGGTCTGCGCGAACGCCATCCAGGCGCCGTAGAAGATGCCGATCACGCCCAGCCACATGGCGATTGGCGCAAACTCGTGCGAAGCCTCAGGGAACAGCGGCAGGCTGAAACGCAGCAGGCCGTAGGCCGCCGTTTTCAGCAAGATGCCCGCCAGGTCGACGGAACCTGCGGTCGGTGCCTGGCTGTGCGCGTCCGGCAACCAGCCGTGCAGCGGCACCACCGGCATTTTCACCGCGAAGGCGATGAAGAAGCCCAGCATCAACAGATATTGCACGTTGTGGGACATCGGCGTTTGCAGCAGGTCTTCGTAATCGAAGGTCCACACGCCGGTCGCGTTGTAGTGCACGAACACCAGGCCCAGGATCGCAATCAGCATCACCAGACCGCTGGCCTGGGTGTAGATGAAGAACTTGGTCGCCGCGGTGATACGGGTTTTACCGTCCGACGCCTTGTGGCCCCACAGCGCGATCAGGAAGTACATCGGCACCAACATCATTTCCCAGAAGAAGAAGAACAGGAACATGTCGATGGCGAGGAACACGCCGATAACGCCGCCCAGGATCCACAGCAGGTTGAGGTGGAAGAAGCCCTGATACTTCTGGATTTCACGCCAGGAACAGAGGATCGCCAGCACGCCCAGCAGACCGGTCAACACCACCATCAGCAGCGACAAGCCGTCCAGCGCCAGGTGGATGGAGATGCCGAAGCGCGGGATCCACGGCAGCAGGAATTCGCTCTGCCACTGCGGAATGCCTTTCGGCGTGGTCAAGGTATAGCCGCCCTGCATCCACAGCTGCAGAGAGAGCGCCAACGTCAGCCCCATTGCGATCAGCGCTATCCAGCGCGGCACCTTAGTACCGAAGCGCTCAAGCTGCCAGCACAGCAGACCGCCGATAAAGGGGATAAGAATTAGCCAAGGTAATAGCATGGCGTTTTGTGTCCCTTATACGAATAATTTCAAACTTTGTACGTAGCGCCTGCCCGGCGCTACGCCCGAAAAATGCGTCTGTTTAAATTATTCAATTAAACCAAAATCAACAGAGCCAATACGACCACTGCACCCACACCCATAGACGCTATATACCAACGCACCTGACCGTTCTCGCTCACCGTCAGACCGCGGTTCCCCCAGCGGGAGAAGACGGCCGGCAGGTTCATCAGCGAGTTCAGCGGATCGCGCTGCAGCAGCTTCGCAATGCCCAGGTACGGCTTGACGAACACTTTGTCATACAGCCAGTCGAAGCCCCAGGCATGGAACCACCAGGTCGAGAAGAAACGCCCCGGCGCGCTGTTGGCGATGCTGTTGACCAGGCTGCGTTTGCCCAGCCACAGCGCGGCCGCCAGCAGAATGCCAACGATAGCTACCACGCCGGAGGTGATTTCAAGCGTCAGCACGCTGCCGTGCGCCAGCTCGGTCGTATCCGGCAGCACGCCCTGCAACGGCGGCACGATCATCGCGCCGACGAAGGTGGACAGCACCAGCAGAACCAGCAGCGGCAGGTGGTGAGTGATGCCTTTACCGGCATGCGCTTTGATTTTCTCTTCGCCATGGAACACGATGAAAATCATACGGAAGGTGTACAGCGAGGTCATGAACGCGCCGACCAGGCCGGCCACCATCAGGTTGATGTGGCCGTTGGCCATCGCGCCCGCCAGGATCTCGTCCTTACTGAAGAAGCCGGCCGTGACCAGCGGCAACGCTGACAGCGCCGCGCCACCCACCAGGAAGCAGACGTACACCAGCGGGATGCTCTTGCGCAGGCCGCCCATCTTGAAGATGTTTTGCTCGTGGTGGCAAGCCAGGATCACCGAACCGGACGACAGGAACAGCAGCGCCTTGAAGAACGCGTGGGTCATCAGGTGGAAGATCGCCGCGTCCCATGCCTGCACGCCCAGCGCCAGGAACATGTAACCGATCTGGCTCATGGTGGAGTAAGCGAGCACGCGCTTGATGTCGGTCTGCACCAACGCGGCGAAGCCGGCCAGCAGCAGAGTGACCGCACCGACGATGCCCACCAGGTGCAGCACTTCCGGCGCCATCAGGAACAGGCCGTGCGTACGGGCGATCAGATAGACGCCCGCGGTCACCATGGTCGCCGCGTGGATCAGTGCGGAAACCGGGGTTGGGCCCGCCATCGCGTCCGCCAACCAGGTTTGCAACGGCAGCTGCGCCGATTTACCGACCGCGCCGCCCAGCAGCATCAGGGTCGCCCAGGTGATGGCCGTATCGCCCACCGCCAGTTTCTGCGGTGCCAGGATCATCAGCTCGCGGATATTCAGCGTGCCCAGCTCGTTGTAGAGGATGAACAGCGCGAACGCCAGGAACACGTCGCCCACGCGGGTCACGATGAAGGCTTTCATCGCCGCCGCGCCGTTGGCCGGATCTTTGTAGTAGAAGCCGATCAACAGGTAGCTGCACAGGCCCACGCCTTCCCAACCCAGATACATCAGCAGCAGGTTGTCCGCCAGCACCAAGACCACCATGCTGGCGATAAACAGGTTGGTGTAAGCGAAGAAGCGCGAGTAGCCCTCTTCACCGCGCATGTACCAGGAGGCGAACATGTGGATGAAGAAGCCGACGCCGGTGACCACCGACAACATGGTCAGCGACAGGCCGTCCAGCACCAGGGTCACGCCGATATTGAAGTTGCCGACGGCCATCCAGGTCCACAGGCTTTGCTCGAACAGCTGCACGCCGGCGGCTTTCTGGGCGAAGAAATCCATCGCCACATACACCGTGACCAGCGCAGCCAGGCCGATAGAGCCCACGCCGACGGTAGCCGCCGTGTTCTCAGACCAACGACCGCGGGAAAATGCCAGCAGCAGGAACCCGATCAGCGGTAGCAGAATTGTTAAATATAATAGGTTCATCCGCGCATCTCACTGACAGTATCAATATTCAGGGTATGACGACGACGGTAGAGCTGCAGCAGCAGCGCCAGGCCGATACTGGCCTCGGCTGCCGCCAGGCTGATCGCCAGGATGTACATCACCTGACCGTCCGCCTGGCCCCAGTAGCTTCCCGCCACGATAAACGCCAACGCCGCAGCGTTGATCATCACTTCCAGGCTGATCAGCATAAACAGCAGGTTGCGGCGCACCAGCAGCCCGGTCAGCCCGAGCACAAACAGGATAGCCGCCAGGATCAGGCCGTGTTGAAGAGGGATCATGCTTGCTCCTCCGATTTTCTTCTCGCCATTTCGCCACTCGCCGGCGCGTTGCTCAGCACCTCGCCAGGCTTGTGCTCGCGGCCGATATGGAAGGCGACAACCAGACCCGCCAACAGCAGCATTGAGGCCAGCTCAACCGCCAATACGTAAGGCCCGAACAGGCTGATGCCCACCGCCTTCGCGTCGACCATCTCGCCGCTGATACCCTGGTCGGATACGCTGCGAATAGCGACGATCAATACCACCAGCAGCGCCAGCGACAACAGGCCAGGCCCGATCCACACCGTCGGCTTCATCCAGTCGCGCTCTTGCTGCTGCACGTTGCCGAGGTTCAGCATCATCACCACGAACACGAACAGCACCATGATGGCGCCCGCATAGACGATGATTTCCAACGCGGCGGCAAAGTAGGCGCCGAGCGAGAAGAAGACTGCCGAGATCGCCAATAACGAGACGATCAGATACAGCAGCGCATGCACAGGGTTGGTATGGGTGATCACGCGAATCGTCGCGGCCACCGCAATCAAACCTGCCAGGTAAAATGCAATTTCCATGCTTGCTGGCTCCTTAGGGCAACAGACCTTTGACGTCGATCGGTTTGGCTTCGTTTTCGGCTTCGCCTTTGGCTTTGCCGTCAATCGCCATACCGGCCATCCGGTAGAAGTTATATTCCGGATATTTACCCGGCCCCGAGATCAACAGATCTTCTTTTTCGTACACCAGATCCTGACGCTTGTACTCACCCAGTTCAAAATCCGGCGTCAGCTGGATAGCGGTAGTCGGGCAAGCCTCTTCGCACAGGCCACAGAAAATGCAGCGCGAGAAGTTGATGCGGAAGAACTCCGGATACCAACGGCCGTCTTTCTGCTCCGCTTTTTGCAGCGAGATACAGCCGACCGGGCAGGCCACCGCACACAGGTTACAGGCGACGCAGCGCTCTTCGCCGTCCGGATCGCGCGTCAGCACGATGCGGCCACGGTAGCGCGGCGGCAGGTAAACCGGTTCTTCCGGATACATCTGGGTTTCGCGCTTGGCGAAGGCATGCATGCCAATCATCCAAATGCTGCGCACCTGGGTGCCGAAACCAACCACTAACTCTTTCAATGTCATGGTTTATTCACCCCTTATTGAGCGTTGTACAAAATGACCGCGGCGGTTGCCAGCAGGTTCAGCAGCGTCAGCGGCAGGCACACTTTCCAGCCGAAGGACATCACCTGGTCATAACGCGGACGCGGCAGCGCGGCACGGATCAGGATGAACATCATCATGAAGAAGGCCGTTTTCAACGCGAACCAGATGAATGGCGGCAGGAACGGACCCTGCCAGCCGCCGAAGAACAACGTCACAATCAGGGCGGACACGGTGACGATACCGATGTATTCCCCCACGAAGAACAGACCGAACTTCATGCCGGAATATTCGATGTGGTAACCGTCGGCCAGTTCCTGCTCGGCTTCCGGCTGGTCAAACGGGTGACGGTGGCACACCGCCACGCCGGCGATCGCGAAGGTCACGAAGCCGAAGAACTGCGGAATGACGTTCCAGACGTGCGCCTGGGATTCAACGATGGCCTGCATGTTGAACGAATCCGCCTGCATCACCACGCCCATCAGCGACAGGCCGATGAACACTTCGTAGCTCAGGGTTTGCGCGGAGGCGCGCATCGCGCCCAACAGCGAGTATTTGTTGTTGCTCGACCATCCGGCGAACAGCACGGCGTACACCGCCAGGCCGGCCATCATCAGGAAGAACAGAATACCGATGTTGAGATCGGACACCGCCCAGGTCGGGCTGACCGGAACGATGGCAAATGCCAGCAACAGGGAAGTAAAGGCGATCATCGGCGCCAGGGTGAAGATCACCCGGTCGGAGAATCTCGGTACCCAGTCTTCCTTGAAGAACATTTTGATCATGTCGGCGACCAGCTGCAGCGAGCCGCCCCAGCCTACGCGGTTCGGTCCGTAGCGGTTCTGGAACAGGCCGAGCAGACGGCGTTCGCCGAAGCTCATGAATGCCCCGCACGCCACGACCACCAACAGGATCACGACCGCTTTAAGAATGGCGATCAGAATGTCGATCACCTCAGGGGTAAACCAGCTCATCGTGCTGCCTCCCGCAGATTGTCTACCTTAGCACCCACCAAGATCGGCGGGATCCCTGGCAAGCCTAGCGGCAAACCAACCTGGCCCTGGGTCAGGGTTTCACTCAGACGCACCGGCAGACGCAGGGTCTGGCCCGCACAGCTGAACTCCACCAGGCTGCCCGCGTTGACGCCAAGCGTCGCCGCGTCGGCCGGGTTGACCATCACGTAGGCTTCCGGCATGCGCTGCTGGATCACGTGAGAGCGCTGCGACATTTCGTCGCTGCCGAACAGGTGGTAGTAAGGCGCGACACGCCAACCGTCGACCGGATTGAACGCGGCAGGCACGCGATCGAAGTAACCGAGGCTGCCCTCCCCCGCTTCGATCAGGCGCACGCCCGGATCGCCGTGGCGCAGTTTGCCGCCCACTTCGGCCTGGAACTTGTTCCATGCCTGCGGTGAGTTCCAGCCTGGCGCCCAGGCGAACGGGATCTGCTGACGATCGGCCTGCGGGCTGTTGTTCCCTTCCATCGAGAAGGCGAACATGGTGTCTTTATCCTGTGGCTGACGCGGCTCGTGCACGCTGATGTTGGCGCGCATGGCGGTACGGCCGCTGGAGCGGTGCGGCGAACGCGCCAGCTTCTGACCGCGAATGCGGAAAGTCGCGTCCGGCGCAGCGTCGACGATGCCCTGCAGCTGCGGCAACGCGGCAACGCAAGCGGCGATCACGTCATCGAGCTGGGTCCAGTCCACGTGGCGGCTGGTGTAGGTGGAGTGCAGCGAGTGCATCCAGCGCCAGCTTTCCAGCATCACGGTGAACTGATTCTTCTTGGCGTCGTCGTAGTAAGCCGGATCGTATACCTGGAAGAAGCGCTGCGCGCGGCCTTCCTGGTTGATCAGCGTACCGTCGCTCTCGGCGAAGCTGGCCGAGGAGAGGATCAGGTTGGCTTTGTCCATGATCGCAGTGCGCTGGTGGTCGGCGACGATCAGGTTGTTGACCTTGGCCAACGCCGCATCCACCTGCGCCGCCGGCGCATGGCGATAGAGATCGTTTTCCATCACGATGGCGGTGTCGGCTGCGCCGCTCGCCAGCTGTTCCAGCGCCTGATCGAGCGAACCGCCGCCGATCATCGCCAGGCCCATGCTGTTGGCTGCGCCCGCCACGAAGGTGATGCCGACATCGGAACCGCGGCCCTTCAACGCTTTGGCGATGTTGGCCGCCGCTTCGATGATGGCTTCGCTGCCGGCGTTGCTGCCGGTCACGATCAGCGGTTTGCGTGCGCCGGTCAGCGCCTGCACGATGATATCGACTTTCTTGTTCAGGCCTTCAGCCAGATCGTTCACCGCCGGCGCCGCGCTGTCCAGCGCGTGAGCGATGGCGAAGCCGAAGCGCGCCTGCTCGTCCACCGGCGCGCGGTAGTTCCAGGCGGCGATGTCGTCCAGACGGGTGTTGTCGACGTTGGTGGTGAACAGCGGGTACTTGGCGTGCTGACCGATGTTCTGCACCGCCGCGATCTGCCAGTCGGCCACGCGTTGCGCCGCCGCCATCGCGCGGGCTTTACCCTTGACGGCCTGGCGCACGGACAGCGCGATACGCGCACCGGTTTGCGTCAGGTCTTCGCCCAGCACCAGCACTGCGTCGTAATCTTCGATCTCACGCAGCGCCGGCGTATGGACGCCGCCGTTTTTCAGCACGTTCAGCATCAGCGCCAGGCGTGATTGCTCCGCCTGAGCGATACCGGTGTAGTAGTTCTCGGCGCCGACCAGCTCGCGCAGTGCGAAGTTGCTTTCCAGGCTGGCGCGCGGGGAGCCGATGCCGATGGTTTTCTTCGCCTGACGCAGGATGTCCGCCGCGCCCTGCATCGCCTGCTCGGCGTTCAGGGTGATCCAGTCATCGCCGCGCAGCTGCTGCGGTTGACGCGGACGATCTTTCTGGTTGACGTAGCCGTAACCGAAACGACCGCGGTCGCACAGGAAGTAGTGGTTCACGCTGCCGTTGTAACGGTTTTCGATACGGCGCAGCTCGCCATAGCGTTCGCCCGGGCTGGTGTTACAGCCGATGCTGCACTGCTGGCAAATGCTCGGTGCGAACTGCATGTCCCATTTACGGTTGTAGCGTTCGGAGTGCGTTTTGTCGGTGAATACGCCGGTCGGGCACACTTCCACCAGGTTGCCGGAGAACTCGCTTTCCAGCGTGCCGCTTTCCGGGCGACCGAAGTAGACGTTGTCGTGCGCGCCGTACACGCCGAAGTCGGTGCCGTCCGCATAGTCTTTGTAGTAACGCACGCAGCGGTAGCAGGCGATGCAGCGGTTCATCTCGTGCGAGATAAACGGCCCCAGCTCCTGGTTGTTGTGGGTACGCTTGGTGAAGCGGTAGCGGCGGAAGCTGTGGCCGGTCATTACCGTCATATCCTGCAGGTGACAGTTACCGCCTTCTTCACAGACCGGGCAATCGTGCGGGTGGTTGGTCATCAACCACTCGACCACGCTTTCACGGAACTGCTTCGCTTCACCGTCATCGATGGAGATGAAGGTGCCGTCGGATGCCGGGGTCATACAGGACATCACCAAACGGCCGCGCGTATCTTCCGCGTTTTGGTATTGCTTTACCGCACATTGGCGGCAAGCGCCGACGCTTCCCAGCGCCGGATGCCAGCAAAAGTAAGGAATATCAAGGCCGAGGGAAAGACAAGCCTGCAGCAGGTTGTCCGCTCCGTCTACCTCATACTCTTTGCCGTCTACATGAATCGTAGCCATAGTCAGCATGCTTCCAAGTGGCCTGCCTTGCGGCAGGCGTTAATCAAAAATTCTGGCCGTGTTCGGGCGAGTCGGCTTACCAGCGCTGCTTCAGCAGATTGTTCGGCTGAATGCCGCCAATCGCATGGGCGTTGCCGAAGTGCTGCACGGCGATGCCCGCCTCGAACTCTTCACGGAAATATTTAATCGCGCTTTGCAGTGGCTCTACGGCACCTGGCGCGTGGGCGCAGAAGGTTTTGCCCGGGCCGAGGGAACGGCACAGCTGTTCGAGGGTTTCGATATCCCCCGGCTGCCCTTCGCCGTTTTCCAACGCACGCAGGATCTTCACGCTCCACGGCAGGCCGTCGCGGCATGGCGTACACCAGCCGCAGGACTCGCGGGCGAAGAACTCTTCCAGGTTACGCACCAGCGGCACCATGCCGATCTCGTGGTCTACCGCCATCGCCAGCGCAGTGCCGAGACGGCTGCCGGCTTTGCCGATCGCGCCGTATTCCATCGGCAGATCGAGGTGATCGGCGGTCAGGAAGTCGGTCCCCGCACCGCCCGGCTGCCAGGCTTTGAAGCGCAGACCGTCGCGCATGCCGCCGGCGTAGTCTTCCAGGATCTCGCGCGCGGTGGTGCCGAACGGCAACTCCCAGACGCCCGGATTTTTCACCCGGCCGGAGAAGCCCATCAGCTTGGTGCCTTTGTCTTCACTGCCGGAGATGCCGGTGTACCACTCCACGCCGTTCGCCAAAATGGCCGGCACGTTGCACAGCGTTTCGACGTTGTTGACGCAGGTCGGCTTGCCCCATACGCCGGCGCTGGCCGGGAATGGCGGCTTGGAACGCGGGTTGGCGCGGCGGCCTTCCAGCGAGTTGATCAGCGCGGTTTCTTCGCCGCAGATGTAACGGCCGGCGCCGGTGTGCACGATCAGCTCGAAATCGAACCCGGTGCCGAGAATGTTCTTGCCCAGATAGCCGGCTTCGGTGGCTTCCGCGATGGCGCGACGCAGGTGCGCCGCCGCTTCGATGTACTCACCGCGCAGGAAGATGTACCCACGGTAGGCTTTCAGCGCGAACGCGGAGATCAACATGCCTTCCACCAGCAGATGCGGCAGCTGCTCCATCAGCAGGCGGTCTTTATAGGTGCCCGGCTCCATCTCATCGGCGTTACACAGCAGGTAACGGATGTTCATGGATTCGTCCTTCGGCATCAGGCTCCACTTCAAACCGGTGGAGAAGCCCGCGCCGCCGCGGCCCTTCAGCCCGGAGTCTTTCACCAGGCCGACGATCTCGTCCGGGGCCAGGCCTTTGAGGGCCTTTTCTGCGCCGGCATAGCCGTTTTTGCTGCGGTACTCGTCCAGCCACAGCGGCTGCTTGTCATCGCGCAGACGCCAGGTCAGCGGATGCGTTTCGGGAGTGCGTACAATGTGCTTGGTCATTGATACTGCTCCAGTAGCGTCTCGATATCTTCAGGCTTCAGCTGACTGTGAGTGTCGTCATCAATCATCATGGTCGGCCCTTTATCGCAGTTGCCCAGACAGCAGGTCGGCAACAGCGTGAAGCGGCCATCAAAGGTGGTTTGACCCGGCTTGATGTTCAGCTTCTTCTCGATAGCGGCCTGAATGCCCTGGTAACCGGTGATGTGACAAACAACGCTGTCACAATAACGGATCACGTGACGTCCTACTGGCTGACGGAAAATCTGGCTGTAGAACGTGGCCACGCCTTCTACGTCGCTGGCGGGGATGCCCAGCACTTCCGCGATGGCGTAAATCGCACCGTCCGGAACCCAGCCGCGCTGCTTCTGCACAATTTTCAGTGCTTCGATGGAAGCGGCGCGCGGATCCTCGTAATGGTGCTTTTCGTGCTCGATCGCATCACGTTCTTCCGCGCTCAGTACAAATGCATCAACGCCGCTCTGAGGAGCGGCTGCGTTGATGGGCTCGAGCGCATCATTGACTGCGTGATTGTCTTTTTGATCATGCATAGTTAGCGGTCCACATCTGACATTACAAAATCGATACTACCCAGATAGACGATCAGGTCGGAAACCAGGCTGCCACGGATGACCGATGGGATCTGCTGCAGGTGCGCAAAGCTCGGCGTACGTACCCGGGTGCGGTAGCTCATGGTGCTGCCGTCGCTGGTCAGGTAGTAGCTATTGATCCCTTTGGTGGCTTCAATCATCTGGAATGATTCGTTGGCTGGCATCACCGGACCCCAGGAAACCTGCAGGAAGTGGGTGATCAGCGTTTCAATATGCTGCAGCGTGCGCTCTTTCGGCGGCGGCGTGGTCAGCGGGTGATCGGCCTTGAACGGGCCTTCCGGCATGTTGTTCAGGCACTGTTCGAGAATGCGCAGGCTCTGGCGCAGCTCTTCCACCTTTAGCATCACGCGGGTGTAGCAGTCGCTGGTGCCGTCGCCGACCGGCACTTCGAAGTCGAAGTTCTCGTAGCCGGAGTACGGACGCCATTTACGCACGTCGAACTCGACGCCGGTGGCACGCAGGCCGGCGCCGGTCACGCCCCACTCCAGCGCTTCTTTGGCGTTGTAAGACGCTACGCCGATGGAACGGCCTTTCAGGATGCTGTTCTTCAGCGCCGCTTTCACGTAGGAGTCCAGACGCTTAGGCATCCAGTCGAGGAATTCACGCAGCAGGCGATCCCAGCCGCGCGGCAGATCGTGCGCGACGCCGCCGATGCGGAACCAGGCCGGGTGCATACGGAAACCGGTGATCGCTTCCACCAGATCGTAGATCTTCTGACGGTCGGTAAAGGCGAAGAACACCGGGGTCATCGCGCCGACGTCCTGAATGAAGGTGGAGATGTACAGCAGGTGGCTGTTGATGCGGAACAGCTCGGACAGCATCACGCGGATGGTGTCGACGCGCTCAGGCACCTTGATGCCGGCCAGCTTCTCGACCGCCAGCACATAAGGCATTTCGTTCACGCAGCCGCCGAGGTACTCGATACGGTCGGTGTACGGAATGTAGCTGTGCCAGGATTGACGCTCGCCCATCTTCTCGGCGCCGCGGTGGTGATAGCCGATATCCGGTACGCAGTCGACGATCTCTTCGCCGTCCAGCTGCAGAATGATGCGGAACGCACCGTGCGCGGACGGGTGGTTCGGGCCGAGGTTGAGGAACATGAAGTCTTCGTTCTCGGTACCGCGCTTCATGCCCCAGTCTTCCGGCTTGAAAGTCAGCGCTTCCATCTCCAGATCTTCTTTCTGCTTGGTCAGCACGAAAGGATCGAATTCGGTGGCGCGCGCCGGGTAGTCCTTGCGCAGCGGGTGCCCTTCCCAGGTCTGCGGCATCATGATGCGCGACAGGTGCGGGTGGCCGTCGAAGGTGATGCCGAACATTTCCCAGGTTTCGCGCTCGTACCAGTTGGCGTTCGGGAACACCTTGGTCGCCGTCGGCACGTGCAGGTCTTTTTCAGACAGCGCCACCTTCAGCATGATGTCGCGGTTGCGTTCGATGGAAATCAGATGGTAGAAAACGGAGAAATCCGCAGCGGGCAGGCCGTCGCGGTGGGTGCGAAGACGTTCGTCCACGCCATGCAGATCGAACAGCATGACATACGGCTTCGGCTGTTTTCTCAGGAACGTCATTACTTCCAGCAACTGGTCAGGTTTAACCCATACCACGGGCATGCCGGTACGGGTGGCCTGAACAGTAAAGGCTTCCGGCCCAAAACGGTTGCGCAGTTCGCCGATCACCGGGTCGTCAAGGTGATCTCGGGTCTGCCAGGCAGGCAAGGCGTCGTGCGTCGTCAAATCTGTCATAATTTTTTTTCACCACACTAAAGGGTTATTCGCCGCAAGTTTCACTTTTCGCTGTGTTAACCAATAGCGCACTAAGATGGACGTTAAATGAACGTCTTAAATCTCGTCAGGCGTCCGGAGGTTGGTCACCGCGATGCGTTCGCCGTGTTTACGCTCTCTTTCAGACTGCATATTGGCGCGGTAAACGCCCTGATCGCCGACAACCCACGACAGCGGGCGACGTTCTTTGCCGATGGATTCCTGCAGCAGCATCAGCGCTTGCATGTAGGCTTCCGGACGCGGCGGGCAGCCGGGAATGTACACGTCGACCGGCAGGAACTTGTCCACGCCCTGCACCACGGAATAGATGTCGTACATGCCGCCGGAGTTGGCGCAGGCGCCCATCGAGATCACCCACTTAGGCTCCAGCATCTGCTCGTACAGGCGTTGGATGACCGGGGCCATCTTGGTGAAACAGGTACCGGCCACCACCATCAGGTCAGCCTGACGCGGGGAGGCGCGCAGTACTTCCGCACCGAAACGCGCCACGTCGTGAACGGCGGTAAACGACGTCACCATCTCCACGTAACAGCACGAAAGGCCGAAGTTATACGGCCAAATAGAGTTTTTACGCCCCCAGTTCACCATGTCATGCAGCGCATGTTCGAGTTTACCCATGTAAACCGTGCGGTGGACCTGTTGTTCCAGGGGATCGGCGACGATCTCCTGTTTTTGCAGGGGATAACGGTCGTTCTCACCGTTCGGGTCTATGCGGGTGAGCGTATAGTCCATCTTAATGCCTCGCTGTTACTGCGGATGACTGTTGGTGTTAGTGATCGTGCTCGGTTTGCTGCGGCGTTGAGAACGCGCCGGAGTCCAATCCAACGCGCCGATGCGCACCAGATAAACCAGACCGGCCAATAGCACCAAAATGAAAATGGCGGCTTCGATAAAGCCTACCCAACCGCTCTCGCGAACCGAGACCGACCAGGCATACAGGTATAAGGCTTCAACGTCGAAAATAACGAAGAACATGGCCACCAGGTAGAACTTGGCGGACAAGCGCATGCGCGCCGTACCGACCGAGTCGATGCCTGATTCAAACGGGGTGTGTTTGGCGCGCGCCCGGGCTCTCCCGCCCAAGAAGAACGCACCCAGCAGCATTAAGCCGCAAAGCCCGATAGCCACGACGAGAAATACGGCGAGCGCCCAGTGATGAGCGATAACTTCAGTGGTTGTTGACATACTCTATGCTTACTCATCAAAAGTGGCGTCGATCGCGCTGCTCTTGTCACCGGCAGTTAGTGCGCCACATCGATTTAAGGGAAGGATAAATAACCACACAAACAAACTGCTTTTACAGCGAGTTAGGCAGCGTTTTTCTGTGGGCTTTTTACTCCTTTCTATAACCTTTTGTCAACTTTGACAAAAGTATCTACACACTAGTTTACATCCGTATCATTTGATTAACATTTGATGCGCCAGGGGCTGGCTAAATCGTGTCAGTTAATTTTTGTGTAGAAACAGATAGATATAAACCAACGTGCACATTTCAGTTTTACTATACCATTGTCTCAGGAATTCCCTGTTCTTCCACTCACTACCTAGGGGTATTTTTTTGATCCAGGACACGTTTTCAGCATAAATCCTCAAAAAAAGTGTGGCCCTTTAACAATTTTCCTCAAATTAAGCCGCAAAAACGGCCGCTATAAGCTAACAAAATAACCCTGCTATTACCATGCCTTTAACCCATTCAATCTTATTGCTCAAAAAACAAACTCAGCGTCTTAAAGCCGGCCAAACTCTCTTTTCAGTAACGCTTAAAAGTTAATAAAACAGCCAACTCATAACAAAATCGTCATTAAATCCCTATAACAGTAAAAATCGCCAAAAAAAGGGCAAAAAAAACCTCCGCCGAAGCAGAGGTTTTCATCAGATCTAACGCCGCGGCGTTATTCTTCTTCGTCCACCAGGCTGGCGTCATCCTGATCGCCCTGGAGACCGGCTTCCGCGCCGTTGAAGCCATAACCGTCATTGCCGCCCTGCATTGCGCTGAAGATGGCCATCGCCAGCTCATTGCTGCACTGCGCGTTTTTGCACAGCGCATACTGGGTATCCGGCAGCGGCGGCAAACCTTCCACCGCCCCCAGCACCCGCAGATCGGGGCTCATCATCTCGATCGGCCGCGCGGTCACGCCTAGGCCGGCCTTACAGGCCGCCCGCACCGCAGACAGCGTGGAAGCGACATAGGCGATGCGCCAAGGGATACCGGCTTCGTCCAGCTGCTTGATCGCCAGCGCGCGGAACGGGCTTGGCTCATCCATCACCACCAACGGGATCGGTTCGCCCGCCTGATAGTGGTAATCGGCGGCGCAGTACCACAGCGTCGGCGATGTGCGCAGCACGATATGCGGATGTCCGGCCGGATCGGCCGTGGTCACCGCCAGATCGATCTCGCCCTCTTCCAGCAGATCGACCATCGTCGTGCTGCGCTTTACGCGCACGTCAATGGCCAGCTTCGGATAGATGGCGGTCACGCGGTTCAACAGGAAAGGCAGAATGGTATCGGCGGTGTCGTCGGAAGCGCCGATGGTCAGAACACCTTTAATATTGTTGTACATCAGCGAGGTACAGGCTTCGTCGTTAAAGCGCAGGATCTTCCTGGCATAACCGAGAAGCTGAATACCATGCTCAGTCAGGAGTTTGTTACGCCCATGGCGGGCAAACAGTTCTTTGCCGACCAGTTGCTCTAATCGCTGCATTTGTTGACTGACGGCTGATTGAGTACGGCATACGGCAACCGCCGCCGCCGCAAAGGTATTCAAATCAGCAACCGCAACAAAGGTTCTTAGCAGATCGAGGTCGAGATTAAGTATCGGACGATTTGCAGTTGTCATAGTGTATTCTTCACTTTTTTAAATTCTAATTTACGAACTACTACCCTGGTGTGTTTCTCAGACGCCGTTGAAAAGGACGGAGCCTGTTATGACAGTACCCCACTCATAAGTGGAGGGCAAAAAAATTACTTATGATTCGTTACCTCTATCGCTTTTTAAAATGCGATCTATCGATGGTGCTTATAGAACGCGGGGGACTGAATACCGGTGAAAAGGGAAAACCCCCACCGAACCTGAGATTTTACTCATTCATACTGCCTAATTTCCACTCCATTCGTGCTACTGAGAACCCTTATCAACCGGCGTTCAGACTGCATTACAGAGCAAAAAAGATAAATAATTAACGCTACCGACTTCGTGTTACCACTCAATGAATTTAATAAATTCAATCAGTAAGATTTTTGCTTTAAATAATAATCCTATAACCACATAAACAATGCTTAAGGTAAAATATAAAGTAAAGCTAATGTAAATATGTCATTTTTCTTAGTGTGGTGCGCTAACTGACACCCCGCTATCAGACAACTCCGGTATTATCGTTCCTTTACAGTTTATTGAAGCCTATTCTCCCTTTCGGCTTATCAGTTTACTGCTGCCGGCCGCGCTCGCCGGCACGTCGCGTTTATCGAGGCGGGATTTTACAGAACAAAACCCTAGTAAAATTATAGTTCATGAAATTATGAACCACAAAATAACTTTACATTTGCTTATCATAACTAAAATCCCCCGTTACGACATGCATTTGCACCAAAGGCGTGCAAAACCCTTCAAAAGCAACTACGCCAGGAGTACATTGGGCGGGTTGCGGCGTCCCACGGTAGGAGCGCCCCTATCCCAGCAAAAGGCTCAACTTTTTATGTCCCCCATTGAGAAATCCAGCAAACTGGACAACGTCTGCTATGACATTCGCGGCCCGGTGCTTAAAGAAGCTAAACGTCTTGAAGAAGAAGGCAATAAAGTCCTGAAACTGAACATCGGCAACCCTGCCCCGTTCGGTTTCGACGCCCCGGACGAAATCCTGGTCGACGTGATCCGCAATCTGCCCACGGCGCAAGGCTACTCCGATTCCAAAGGCCTCTTCTCGGCGCGTAAAGCGATCATGCAGCACTACCAGGCGCGCAACATGCGTGACGTGACCGTTGAGGATATCTACATTGGCAACGGCGTCTCGGAGCTGATCGTCCAATCCATGCAGGCGCTGCTCAACAGCGGCGACGAAATGCTGGTGCCGGCGCCGGACTACCCGCTGTGGACCGCTGCGGTATCGCTTTCCGGCGGTAAGGCCGTGCACTACCTGTGCGATGAGCAGGCCGGCTGGTTCCCGGATCTGGACGACATCATCAGCAAGATCACCCCGCGCACCCGCGGCATCGTGATCATCAACCCGAACAACCCGACCGGCGCGGTTTACAGCAAAGCGCTGCTGGAACAGATCGTCGAGATCGCCCGTCAACACAACCTGATCATCTTCGCCGACGAGATCTACGACAAGATCCTGTATGACGAAGCCGAGCACCATTCGATCGCCGCGCTGGCGCCGGATCTGCTGACCGTGACCTTCAACGGCCTGTCGAAAACCTACCGCGTGGCGGGCTTCCGCCAGGGCTGGATGGTGCTGAACGGGCCGAAGAAACACGCCAAAGGCTATATCGAAGGGCTGGAGATGCTGGCTTCGATGCGCCTGTGCGCCAACGTGCCGATGCAACACGCCATTCAAACCGCGCTGGGCGGTTATCAGAGCATCAGCGAATTCATTCAGCCTGGCGGCCGCCTGTACGAACAACGCAATCGCACCTGGGAACTGCTCAACGACATCCCGGGCGTCTCTTGCGTGAAGCCACAGGGCGCGCTGTATATGTTCCCGCGCATCGACGCCAAGCGCTTCAACATCCACGACGACCAGAAGCTGGTGCTTGATCTGCTGCTGCAGGAAAAAGTGCTGCTGGTGCAGGGCACCGCGTTCAACTGGCCTTACCCGGATCACGTGCGTATCGTCACCCTGCCGCGCGTAGACGAACTGGAAATGGCGGTCGGCAAGCTGGGCCGCTTCCTGGAAGGTTACCACCAGTAATCGCCTGGGGCGCAGCGCCTTGCTGCGCCCTTCTCTCATTGCCCGGTTGCAAAATTCGCCGTCACTGCTTCACAATGGGGCCCTCACTTGCCGTTAAAGAGAGCACCATGAGCCAGAGCCATTTCTTCGCCCATCTGTCCCGCTTGAAACTGATCAACCGCTGGCCGCTGATGCGCAACGTGCGTACCGAGAACGTCTCCGAACACAGTCTGCAGGTGGCCTTTGTCGCCCACGCGTTGGCGGTGATCAAGAACCGCAAATTCAACGGCAACCTCAACGCCGACCGCGTTGCGCTGCTGGCGATGTACCACGACGCTAGCGAAGTGATCACCGGCGACATGCCGACGCCGATCAAGTACTACAATCCGCAGATCGCCCACGAGTACAAGAAGATCGAAAAGATCGCCCAGCAAAAGCTGCTGGACATGATCCCCGCGGAGCTGCGCAACGATTTCCGCACCATTCTCGATGAGCACTACTACAGCGAAGATGAAAAGCAGGTAGTGAAGCAGGCAGACGCGCTGTGCGCCTACCTGAAATGCCTGGAGGAACTCTCTGCCGGCAACAACGAATTCACCCTGGCCAAGGCGCGGCTGGATAAAACTCTGGAACAGCGCCGCAGCCCGGAAATGGACTACTTCATGGACGTGTTCATTCCCAGCTTCAGCCTGTCATTGGACGAAATCAGCCTCGACAGTTCGCTGTAACCCCGCCGGCGCAGCCTCGCTGCGCCGTTAAAAGCCGTAGAGCCACGGCACCACAATCACGCTGACCGCCATCACCAGCAGAGTGAACGGCACGCCGAGACGCACGAAATCGCCGAACTTGTAATTGCCCGGCCCCAGCACCAACGTGTTGACCGGTGAAGAGACCGGCGTCATAAAGGCGGCGGACGCGGCGATGGCGATAATCATCGCAAACGGGTATGGCGAGACGCCCATTTCGCGCGCGGCGGCGATGGCGATCGGCGCCATCAGCACCGCCGTCGCGGTGTTGGAAATAAACAGGCCGATGGTGGCGCACAAGACGAACAGGCACAGCAGCATCACGCGCGGCCCCGCGCCGCCGGCGACGTCCATCAGCCCGCTGACGATCAGATCCACCCCGCCGGTCTTTTGCAGCGCCTGCGCAAACGGCATCATCCCGACGATCAAAATGATGCTCGGCCAATGGATCGATTTATAGGCGCTCTCCATATCGATACAGCGAAACTTGCCCATCAGCAGGCAGGCGATCAGCGCCGCGATGGGGTTGGGGATTTCGTCGGTCAACATCATTGCCACCATCAGCGCCAGGCAAAACAGCGCGTGCGGCGCCTGCGTGATCGCCGGCGCCACTTCGTCCACCTCGGCCGGCAGGTTGAGCACGATAAAGTCGTGGGTTTTGGCCTGCAGCTGACGGATCGCCTTCCAGTCGCCGATCACCAGCAAAATGTCGCCCAGCTCCAGCGGCTCGTCCACCAGCTTCCCGCCCAGCGTCTCGCCGTGGCGGCGGATGCCCACCACGTTGAGATCGTAGCGGCTGCGGAACGCCGCTTCGCGCAGGCTTTTGCCCAGCAGCGCCGAGTCCGGGATCAGCGACACTTCCGCCATGCCGACGTTGCGCGACTGTTCAGAGAAGTAATCGCCGCGCAACACCATCGGCTCCAGCCGCTGCTCGCCGCAGAATTCGCGCAGATCGACCTGGCTGTCCGACATGTCGATCAAAAGAACGTCGCCCTCGCGCAGCTCGGTGCTGCCAGAGGCGCTGACCATCACCCGCCGGAAGCGTTTCCAGCGCTCGATACCCACCACGTTGGCGCCATAACGCGCACGCAGGTGCAGTTCATCCAGCGAACGCCCGATCAGCGGCGAAGCGCTGCGGACAGCCAGCCGCCGCGCGCGGCCGGTCAACTTGTAGTCGCGGATCAAATCGCGGAAGGTGCGGCGCTGCCAGTCATCCCCGGCCTTGCCCGTTTCACCGCTGCCCAGCCAACGCCGGGCGATCAGCATGTAACCGACGCCCAGCGCCAGCACCACCAGGCCAATGGGCGTCACGCTGAAGAAACCGAAACCATGGATGCCTTCTCGCACCAGCTCGCTGTTGACCACCATGTTGGGCGGCGTGGCCACCAGCGTCATCATGCCGCTGATAAGCCCGGCGAAGCTGAGCGGCATCATCAGCCGCCCCGGCGCGATCTTCATTCTGGCCGTCACGCTGAGCACCACCGGGATAAAGATCGCCACCACGCCGGTCGAGCTCATGAACGCCCCCAGCCCAGCGACCGTCACCATCAGCAGCATCAACATTTTGGTTTCGCTGCTGCCGGCCACTTTCACCAGCCAGTCCCCCACCTGATAGGCCACGCCGGTGCGCACCAGCCCTTCGCCGATCACGAACAGCGCCGCGATCAAAATCACGTTGGGATCGCTGAAACCGACCGTCGCCTCCTGCAGGCTGAGCGTGCCGCTCAGCACGAAGGCGATGATCACCAACAGGGCCACCACGTCCATGCGCAGCTTGTTGGTGGTAAACAGCACGATGGCAATCAGCAGTAAACTCAGCACCCACAGTAATTCGCTGTTCAAAACGGCCTCATCCGGCAAATGTCCAAGGGTCTAAAAAATAGCATAAAAAAAACCCGCCGAAGCGGGGTCTAATCAATTAGGGTGAAGATAATGCCGCTCAGGCCAGCCGGCGAACGATCGCGCCCTGCGCCGTTTTATCGACGGCGATCTGCGCCAGCGAATCCAGCCGCAGGTCGACCTGCTCCAGCTTCGGCGCATCCGCCGGCGCGTTGACCGCAATCACCTGGCAGCCCGCCGCCAGGCCGGAGAGAATGCCGGCCGGCGCGTCTTCAACCACCACGCACTCGTGCGGCGCAAGCCCCAGGCGCTCGGCGCCCAGCAGATAGGCGTCGGGCTGTGGCTTACCGTGTTTAACCTGCTCGGCGGTGATGAACACCTCCGGCTGCGGCAAACCGCCGGCCTGGCGGCGAGCGCCGGCCACCGGCACCGAACCGGAGGTGACGATCGCCCAAGGGATACCGAGCGCGTTCAGGCGCTCCAGCAGCGCAATCGCGCCCGGCAGCGCGCGAACGCCGTCGGTATCCTGCGCTTCGGCCTGCTCCAGCAACTCGAACTCGCGCTGAATTTCCGCTTCGCTTTCGCCCGGCATAAAGTGGCGCAGAGAAGTAATGGCCTGTTTACCGTGAATGAAATCCAGCACCGCTTGCGGGTTGACACCGCGGCGCTCGGCCCAGTGCGTCCAGGCGCGCTCTACCGCCGGCAATGAATCCACCAGGGTGCCATCAAGATCGAACAGAAAACCCTTACACTCCACAGAAAACCTCTTCTTAATCAAGCATTGATGATTTGCGCTATCTCAACGGCGCTCAGGTGATACTGGCGCGGACAGGCCAGCCAGATCGCCAGCATACGCTGGTATTTTTCCCACATTTTGGTCTGGGCGTTGAAACCGTGGCTGCCGGAATCGAAGTGAGTATAACGCCCCTCGGTGCTGACTAGGAAACGCACGTAGCTCAGGTAGCGCGCTTCGGTGGCGGCGTCGAAGCCGAGAAACGCCAGGCGGCGCTCGTCCAGATCCTGCTGCTCTTTCAGGTTGCCCCAGGAAACCTGCAGCGCATGGTGCATCTCCATCACGTTGATGATGGTGCGGCACACCTCTTCGCTCAGTTCGCCGAAGTCGCGATCCAGTTCGCGCATTTGCAACCCGAAGCCGCGTTCGACGATGGTTTGCAACCGGCGATAACGGTCGCCGTTGTCCGGGTCGAGCAGGGTCATCATCTTGTACTGGTTCGACAGGATCAGCCGCTGGGCGTTGGTCATTTCCATCAGGATTTCCTCATTTCTGTGTGATGGCGGGAGCATCGCACAGCGCAAGAACGCAGGAAATCACAACTCGACCGTTCTTTGATTTAAACCGGGGTTATTGGCGCTTTGACGAAAAAGGCCGCATCAACGCGGCCTTTTCTCAGTTACAGATCGTCGAGGAAGGTTTTGTCCAGCTGCTTAAAAGCACGTTTGAGCAGATCGGCCAACGTCTGATAGGTCGGCGTGCCTTCGAGCGGCGCGACCGCCTGCCCGGCTTCCGTCAGCTTGTTGCGCACCTCATGGAACCATTGCAGCAGCGTCGGCGGCAGCGGCGTGACCGAACGGCGCCCCAGCCACCACAGTCCCTGCATCGGCAGGCTGCAGGCGAACAGCGCGGTAGCGATCGCCGGGCCGAGCTGACCGCCAAGTGCGATCTGCCAGGTCAGCGTGAAAATCGCCAACGGCGGCATGAAACGGATAGCGAAACGGGTGGCACGCGCAACGCGGTTCTCCGGAAAGACCGGTGCCAGACGTTTGTCCGACGGCCAGGTTTTCATATAATGCTGCCCGCGCTGGAAGACCTGAAACCAGCTTACGGAACCGGACGGTTTGCTCGTCATTGCGTACCTCAACGTCACGTAAAGAAACTAAAAGCGTGCTGCCAGAGACCATACTAAAAAATTTGAAGCTTTAAATTTATTTTGTGTTTGCACCGGGCTATCGGTATCCTAAGCCGGCCTTGTGGCCGGTAGAAGATGACGCAAATTTTGTCAACTTTTAGCCCTATAAAAATCAAGATTATTTAAACCGCAGAGAAATCATCGGTTTTTCCATCATCCTGTGATTTGTGCACTTCACATGATGTTAATCATAAATGTCATCGGCACTATGCGCTACGCTTGTTGTCTGATTGACGATTAATTCACCACGTGTTTTCGATTTTCTTTTAACAACACGACTATTTAAGTAGGTACTTCCATGTCGAGTAAGCTAGTACTGGTTCTTAACTGCGGCAGTTCTTCTCTGAAATTCGCCATCATCGATGCCGTTAACGGCGACGAATTCCTCTCCGGTTTGGCCGAGTGTTTCCACCTGCCTGAAGCTCGCATCAAGTGGAAAATGGACGGCGCCAAACACGAAGCTGCCCTGGGGGCCGGCGCTGCACACAGCGAAGCGCTGAACTTCATTGTTAATACTATTCTGGCACAAAAACCAGAGCTTTCTGCGCAGCTGACCGCTATCGGCCACCGCATCGTGCACGGCGGCGAGAAGTTTACCGCTTCCGCCGTGATCAACGACGAAGTTCTGCAGGGTATCAAAGATTCCGTGCCGTTTGCACCACTGCACAACCCGGCTCACCTGATCGGCATCGCGGAAGCGCTGAAATCCTTCCCTAACCTGGCCGACAAGAACGTTGCCGTGTTCGACACCGCGTTCCACCAGACCATGCCGGAAGAATCTTACCTGTACGCCCTGCCGTACAGCCTGTACCGCGACCACGGCGTTCGCCGCTACGGCGCACACGGCACCAGCCACTTCTACGTGACTCAGGAAGCCGCGAAGATGCTGAACAAGCCGGTAGAAGAAGTGAACGTGATCACTTGCCACCTGGGCAACGGCGGTTCCGTTACCGCAGTGCGCAACGGCCAGTGCGTTGACACCTCCATGGGTCTGACCCCGCTGGAAGGCCTGGTGATGGGCACCCGCAGCGGTGACATCGATCCGGCTATCATCTTCCACCTGCACGATTCTCTGGGCATGAGCGTTGACCAGATCAACAAGATGCTGACCAAAGAATCCGGCCTGCTGGGCCTGACCGAAGTCACCAGCGACTGCCGTTACGTTGAAGACAACTACGACAGCAAAGCCGACGCCAAACGCGCCATGGACGTGTTCTGCCACCGTCTGGCCAAATACATCGGCGCATACAGCGCCCTGATGGAAGGCCGTCTGGACGCGGTGATCTTCACCGGCGGCATCGGCGAGAACGCCGGCATGGTGCGTGAGCTGACCCTGAACAAACTGGGCCTGCTGGGCTTCGAAATCGACCACGACCGCAACATGGCCGCTCGCTTCGGCAAATCCGGCGCCATCACCAAAGACGGCAGCCGCCTGGCGCTGGTGATCCCGACCAACGAAGAGTTGGTCATCGCGCAGGACGCATCCCGCCTGACCGCGTAATGCTCTCAAAACACCGTCAGCCCAGGCTGACGGTGTTGTTTTAGCCTCATGTTAATCGTGAAGAGGACTATTCTGTGTCACGTACTATTATGTTGATCCCCACCGGCACCAGCGTCGGCCTGACCAGCGTCAGCCTGGGTGTCATCCGCTCCATGGAGCAAAAAGGCGTTCGTCTGAGCGTGTTCAAGCCTATCGCTCAACCGCGCACCGGCGACAACGCGCTCGACCAGACCACCACCATCATCCGCAGCAGCAACTCCACCATTACGGCGGCCGAACCGCTGCGCATGGACTACGTTGAGGGCCTGCTGAGCTCCAACCAGCAAGACGTGCTGATGGAAGAGATCGTGGCGCGCTACCACGAGAACACCAAAGACGCGGAAGTGGTGCTGATCGAAGGCCTGGTGCCGACCCGCAAGCATCAGTTCGCCAACGCGCTGAACTACGAGATCGCCAAAACCCTGAACGCCGAGATCGTCTTCGTGCTGGCGCTGGGCAACGACTCCCCGGCGCAGCTGAAAGAGCGCATCGAACTGGCGCGCACCAGCTTCGGCGGCAGCAAGAACAAAAACATCACCGGCGTAATCATCAACAAGCTGAACGCACCGGTCGACGATCAGGGCCGCACCCGTCCTGACCTGTCCGAAATCTTCGACGACTCCACCAAAGCCAGCATCGCCCACGTCGATCCTGCGCAGCTGTTCGCCAACAGCCCGCTGCCGGTTCTGGGCTGCGTGCCGTGGAGCTTCGATCTGATCGCCACCCGCGCCATCGACATGGCTCGCCACCTGAAGGCCCGCGTGGTCAACGAAGGCGACATCATGACTCGCCGCGTGAAGTCCGTGACCTTCTGTGCGCGCAGCATCCCGCACATGCTGGAACACTTCCGCCCGGGCTCTCTGCTGGTGACCTCCGCAGACCGTCCTGACGTGCTGGTCTCCGCCTGCCTGGCGGCGATGAACGGCGTGGAAATCGGCGCCATCCTGCTGACCGGCGGCTACGCCATCGACGAGCCGATCAAGAAGCTGTGCGAACGCGCCTTCCAGACCGGCCTGCCGGTGTTCATGGTCGACACCAACACCTGGCAGACCTCGCTGAGCCTGCAGAGCTTCAACCTCGAAGTGCCGGCGGACGACCACCAGCGCATCGAGAAAGTGCAGAACTACGTGGCCAGCCACATCAACACCGAGTGGATCGACTCGCTGACCGCCACCTCCGAACGTTCACGCCGTCTGTCTCCACCGGCGTTCCGTTACGAGCTGACCGAGCTGGCGCGTAAAGCCGGCAAACGCATCGTGCTGCCGGAAGGCGACGAGCCGCGCACCGTGAAAGCGGCAGCCATCTGCGCCGAACGCGGCATCGCGGAATGCGTGTTGCTCGGCAACCCGGACGAGATCCAGCGCGTCGCGGCAGCGCAAGGCGTTGAGCTGGGCAAAGGCATCGAAATCGTCGATCCGGTCGCCGTACGTGAAAACTACGTGCCGCGTCTGGTTGAGCTGCGCAAGAGCAAAGGCATGACCGAAGTGGTCGCGCGCGAGCAGCTGGAAGACAACGTGGTGCTCGGCACCCTGATGCTGGAACAAGGCGAAGTCGACGGTCTGGTCTCCGGCGCGGTTCACACCACCGCCAACACCATCCGTCCGCCGTTGCAGCTGATCAAAACCGCGCCGGGCAGCTCGCTGGTGTCCTCCGTGTTCTTCATGCTGCTGCCTGACCAGGTACTGGTCTACGGCGACTGCGCGATCAACCCGGATCCGACCGCCGAGCAGCTGTCTGAGATCGCCATCCAGTCTGCGGATTCCGCCGCGGCCTTCGGCATCGAGCCTCGCGTAGCGATGATCTCCTACTCCACCGGCAACTCCGGTGCGGGCAGCGACGTCGAGAAAGTGCGCGAAGCGACCCGTCTGGCGCAGGAAAAACGCCCGGACCTGATCATCGACGGCCCGCTGCAGTACGACGCCGCCATCATGGCCGACGTTGCCAAGTCCAAGGCGCCGAACTCACCGGTAGCCGGCCAGGCGACCGTGTTCATCTTCCCGGATCTGAACACCGGCAACACCACCTACAAAGCGGTACAGCGTTCCGCTGACCTGGTCTCCATCGGGCCGATGCTGCAAGGCATGCGCAAGCCGGTGAACGACCTGTCGCGCGGCGCACTGGTTGACGATATCGTCTACACCGTTGCGCTGACGGCGATCCAGTCTTCCCAGGCTGATGCTGCCGCCAAGGCCTGATACCCTTCGGGGTAGGTGATAAAAAAACGCCGGTCATTGACCGGCGTTTTTCTTTTTACCCTCTCTAACGCGCCAGCAATTGCCCGGCAGCCTCCAGAATATGCTCGGCGGTCAGGCCGTACTCCTGCTGTAAAAACGCCTGGGTGCCCACCTGGCCGTAACGCTCCTTCACCCCCACGCGCCGCATTGGCGTCGGGCACTCTTCCGCCAGCACCTCCGCCACCGCCGATCCCAGCCCATTATGAATGCTGTGATTTTCACAGGTGACGATGCGCCCGGTTTTGGCCGCATAGGTTTTGATCAGTTCACGGTCGATAGGCTTGAGGGTGAACATATCGATCACCGCCGCGCTGACGCCCTGCTGCGCCAGCATCTGCGCCGCCTTCAGCGCCTCCGCCACCATGATGCCATTGGCAATCAGCGTAATGTCGTCGCCGTCGCGCAGCAGGTTGCCCTTGCCGATGGTAAAGCGCGAGCCCTCCTGGTAGATGCGCGTCGCCTGCTTGCGAATGGTGCGCACCCAGTAGAAGCCGCGCAGATCCATCAGCTGGCGCAGAATATCGGCGAACATGGTGGCGTCGGTTACCTCCAGCACCACCGAATGCGCCAGCCCGCGCACGATGCCCATATCCTCGAACGACATGTGGGTGCCGCCGTTGTGGCAGGCGCTCACCCCGGCGTCGGAGGCGATTACCTTGACGTTGTTGCGCTGATAATCCAGCGACATGAACAGCTGATCGAAACAGCGGCGGCTGGCGAAGGCGGTAAAGGTATGCACGAACGGCACCCGGCCGGTGAGCGACAGCCCGGCGGCGACGCCGATCACGTTGGCCTCCATGATGCCGCAGTTGATCACGTGCTGCGGGTGATCCTTGTGCACGCCATCCATCGCCATCGAGCTCATCAGATCCGCCTCCAGCGCGATGATCGGCGCGCCCGCCTCAATCTGCCGACGCACCGCGCCGGCGTAGACTTTGCGCATTTCGACGGCGTCGTTTTCCAACTGCGTCACTACGTTAAACATGGGCGGCCTCCAGTTCGGCGATGGCTTTTTCGATTTCCTGCTGCACGTCCGGCGTCAGGCGCAGGTGGTGAGAGTTCGACAGGTTTTCCAGATAGGCCACGCCCTGCCCTTTGATGCTGTCGAGCACGATCGCCAGCGGCCGCTGTTCGCCGCCGCGCGCCGGCGCCACCGCCGCCAGCAGCGCCGCGATGTCATCGCCCTTGATGGTCTGCACCTCAAAGCCGAAGGCGCGGAACTTGGCGGCCAGATCGAACGGTTGGATCACCTCGTCCAGCGCGCCGTCCAGCTGTTGCTTGTTGTAATCGATGAACAGCGTCAGGTTGTTCAGATTGTGGTGGGCGATAAACTGGAACGCCTCCCAGCACTGCCCTTCGTTCAGTTCCCCGTCACCGAGGATGCTGAACACCCGATTGCGGCGCCCCGCCAGCCGATGGGACAACGCCATGCCGGCGGCGATCGATACGCCCTGCCCCAGCGAGCCGGTGGTGGCGTCCACGCCGCGCGTGCGCAGCCGGTCCGGGTGGCTCGGCAGACGCGTGCCGTTCTGGTTGAGGGTCTTCAGCTCCGCCAGCGGGAAGTAGCCCTTGATCGCCAGCGTGCTGTACAGCGCCGGGCCGGCGTGCCCTTTCGACAGCACGAAGTCATCGCGCTCCGGCCAGTCCGGATCCGCCGGATCGATGCGCATCACGCTGCCATACAGCACCGCCAGCGTCTCCACCACCGACATGCAGCCGCCGTAGTGGCCGAAGCCCAGCCCGGTCAGCGCTTTCAGCGTTTCCAGGCGGATCGCCCGCGCCAGGGTATGCAGCTCTTCAATTTCCGTTTCGCTCGTTGTGTAGTTCATCAGTCTGCCCTCGTTATTTCTCGACGCGGTCAGCGGCCGGCGCGCCTTTGCGTTTTCCCAGGAAGTTATGCGCCACCAGCAGCGCGAACACGGCGACGATCGCCAGCATGATCATCTCCTTCGACATAAAGCGCGCCATATTGCCCAGCAGGATGCCGATCGCGCCGAAGTCGGCGTCGGAGAAGGTGGTGTTGGCAAAGCCCAGCGCCCCCAGCACCGGTAGCAGCAATACCGGCAGGAAGGTGATCAGCAGCCCGTTGGCGAAGGCGCCCAGCATCGCGCCGCGCCGCCCGCCGGTGGCGTTGCCGAACACCCCGGCGGTAGCGCCAGTGAAGAAGTGCGGCACCACGCCGGGCAGGATCAATACCATCTTCAGCTGCCCCAGCAGGAACAGC
Source organism: Serratia sp. 4542 (assembly GCF_016805595.1). NCBI lineage: Bacteria > Pseudomonadati > Pseudomonadota > Gammaproteobacteria > Enterobacterales > Yersiniaceae > Serratia > Serratia sp. 4542. Next base: position 174,636 of record NZ_RXKV01000011.1, on the reverse strand, counting down.
CCGGCCAATCCGCCAAGGAAGCTGAACAGGAAGCCGATCAGCACCGCGTTGGGGGCATAGGGATAGACCACCGGGCAATCCAGCGCCGGCCGCGCATTCGGCACCAGCTTTTCCGAGAAGCCGGTGAACGCCGGCACGATTTCCGCCAGAATCAAACGCACGCCCTGCAGGATGATGAACACCCCGGCGGCGAAGGTGATGGCCTGAATGATCGAATACACCAGGTAGTTCTGGCCGCCGCTGAGCTCGCTTTCCACATAGGCCCGCCCGGCGCAGATCGCCAGGATCAGGTAGATGACGATCATGGTCATCGAGATCGAAATGGAGCTGTCGCGCAGGAAGCTGAGGTTTTTCGGCAGGTTCATCTCCTCGGTCGAGCGCGAGTTTTTACCCACCTTCGAGCCGATCCAGCCGGACAGCACGTAGCCCAGGGTGCCGAAGTGGCCGAAGGCGATATCGTCATTGCCGGTGATGCGGCGCATATAGCGCTGGGCGATCGCCGGGAAGAACGCCATCACCAGCCCCAGGGTCAGCGCGCCGGTAAACACCAGCTGCACGCCCTCGAAGCCCGCCACCGTCAGGATGATGCCGATCATGCAGGCCATGTAGAAGGTGTGGTGGCCGGTCAGGAAGATGTATTTCAGCCGGGTGAAGCGCGCCACCACGATATTCGCCACCATGCCGAACGCCATGATCAGCGCGGTGGAGGCGCCGTATTTCTCCAGCGCGATGGAGACAATGGCTTCGTTATTCGGAATGATGCCCTGAATATTGAACGCGTGTTCGAACATGCCGCCCAGCGGATTGAGCGATCCGACCAATACCGTGGCGCCGCCGCCCAAAACGATAAAGCCGAGAATGGTTTTTACCGTGCCTTTTACCACGTCGGAAAACGATTTCTTTTGCGCCAGCAAACCGATCAGCGCAATAAGCCCGACCAATACCGAAGGCACCTTTAATATATCCACCACAAACTTAAGCGTTTCCTGGATAAACATATCCACCTCGCCAATCGTTTTATTCAGATGATTGAGTGGGCTTCGAAGTAAGCGCGCAGCTTGGCTTCCAGCTCATTAATGTCGATGATGTTGCTGATCACCACCAGCTGCTCGGCCGGTACGCTGGCGCTGTCGGCGATGTCTTTCGCCATCACGAACACGTCGGCGGCGCCGGGGGTGGCGGACGACAGATCGGAGTGTTCGACCTCGGCCTCCACGCCCATCTTTTTCAGCACCTTTTTAATGTTCATTTCCACCATAAAACTGCTGCCGAGACCGGAACCGCAAATCGCCATGATTTTCATAATATCCACCTGTTGAATTTAGTGTGTAGGGTAGCGCCGCCGGTCATATTCCCGGCGTTGTTAGCATTAATAGTGTTCCTGGTGATTAAGCATTAATAGCGGGCGATAATATCCTCGATTTGCCGTTTATCTTTGGCGTGAAATAACGCCTCCATGGCCTGATTGTCTGAAAATAATTCCGCCAGTTGCGAAATCAATTCGATGTGGCTGTCGCCGTCGGGCGCCGAAAGCATCACCACCACCTGAACCGGATCGTTATCCGCGGAATGAAAGTTCACCCCCTGATGGATCTTCAACAGCGATAATCCCAACGCGTTGGCGCCCTCTTCGGGCCGGGCGTGCGGCATGGCGATGCCCGGCGCCAGGACAAAGTAAGGCCCGAGCTTCTCCTGCTGATGAAAGATGGCCGTCAGGTAATTCGGCGTGATCACGCCGTCTTGCAGCAGCGGCTGCGCACTCAGCGTTACCGCCTGGCGCCAGTCCTCCACCCGTTCGCACAGCTGTATATGATCGGCGGTCAGCCACTCTTTCAGCACGTTACCCTCCTAAAGGTTGATGGTTTCGGCCGGTGATTAATTCACCGACGACGGTAAAACTTTAATCAACCCCACCCGGCCACACAGTGATGGATATCACAAAGATAGCGCTACCAAAGCGCTATCATGCAGATCTGTGATAGCGCTATCAAAACGCCGCGCCGCGGCATGGCGTTAACCACAATTTTTTCTCGCTCTTTCGGGTAACGGGGTAGAATGTGCCGCATACGGGGATCGTCGAAGCCGCGCCGTCGGCTTCCCACCCTCACCATTTTTATGCGCCGCGCGCGCATTTCAGTCGGGATTAGGCATGTCGATCGGTAAAAAACGACGCAGCACGGGCAGGGTGACGTTGGCTGACGTAGCGCAGCTGGCGGGCGTCGGCACCATGACGGTGTCGCGCGCGCTGCGCACGCCGGAGCAGGTTTCAGACAAACTGCGCGAGAAGATTGAAGCCGCGGTGAGCGAACTGGGGTATCTGCCCAACCTGGCCGCCAGTTCGCTGGCGTCGGCCTCGTCCTACACCATCGCCATGGTGGTGCCCAGCCTGTCCGAATCCGGCTGCGCCGAGATGTTCGCCGGCCTGCAGAAAGTGCTGCAGCCGGCCGGTTATCACATCATGCTGGCGGAGTCGCAGCACCATCTGGAGCGCGAAGAGAAATTGCTGGAGACCCTGCTCTCTTACAACCTGGCGGCGGCGGTGCTGCTCAGCGTCGAGCATTCGCAAAACGCCCGCAACGCGCTGATCGCCGCCAACATTCCGGTGGTGGAGATCGGCGCCGTGCGCGCCGATCCTATCGACATGAGCATCGGCATCGACTACGTGGCGGCCATGTATCAGCTGACGCAAACGGTGATCGCCAGCGGCTACCAGAACATCGGGCTGCTGTGCGCCAACCAGGAACAGTGGATCTTCCAGCAGCACCTGCAGGGCTGGCACAAGGCGCTGCTGCGCAACCATATGTCGCCGCATCGGGTGATCAACGCCGCGCAGCCCGCCAGCTTCAGCACCGGCGCGCAGCAGCTGCCGGAATTCCTGCTGGCCTGGCCGGAGCTGGACGCGCTGGTGTGCGCCTCCGACGAACTGGCCGGCGGCGCGCTGTATGAATGCCAGCGGCGGCGCATCAAGGTGCCGGACAATCTGGCGGTGGTGGGGTTCGGCAACAGCGAGTTCAGCCGGGTCTGCCAGCCGCCGCTGACCACCATGACCATTCCGCATCGCGACATCGGCATTCAGGCCGGCCAGGCGCTGCTGGCGCGCCTGAACGAGCAACCCTGGCAGCCGGCAGGCTCCCTGCCCGCCACGCTGTGCCGCCGCGACAGCTGCTGAATCCGCGCCATAAAAAAAGCCGGTCGATGACCGGCTTTCTCACGCGTTGGCGTCTCAGTGGTTGTCGAGCGGCTTACCGTAATCCTGTTCGTTGTTGCGCGTCAGCCACAGCGACAGCGCCTTCAGCGAATCCGGGGTAAACTCGTCGCAGCGCGCGGTGATCTCTTCCGGCGTCAGCCAGCACACCTCGGCCACTTCTTCTTCCTGCAGCGCGAACGGGCCGTGCGAAACACAGCTGAACAGCGCGCCCCACACCCGGCACTGCTCTTCTTCGAAGTAGAACAGACCGTGTTCGGCGAAAGGCACACCGGCGATGCCCAGCTCTTCTTCCGCCTCGCGGCGCGCCGAATCCAGCACGTTTTCACCGCTTTGCACTACGCCACCCGCCGTTGCGTCCAACCAGCCCGGGTAGAAGTCCTTGATCTCGGTGCGACGCTGCACCAGAATTTTTCCCATCCCATCATGCACCACAATATAGGTAGCACGATGACGCAGCCGCTCCGCCCGCATCTGTTGACGACTGGATTGCGCGATCACCTCGTTTTGCTCGTCGACGATATCAACCCATTCGGTATCTGCAGCCTGACCCTGTTCCGCCATCCTCTAAAACCTTCTATTTTGGCGCGATGCATCCCGCGCGCTGGTTAATCAATGAGTGTTTTTCAAAGATTTTTATTGTGTGTGTATAAATTAGTGCGTTTAGCGTGTTAACGCCACCTCCGCGACGACCTTGCCGTCGTCGAGCGTCAGCACGCTCAAAGTGCCCCGATCCAACATGCCGTAGCTGGCCGGAAAGCCCCCTTTGGGAATGCTGACCGAGCCCGGATTGAAGCAATAGATCTCACCCTGCCGCTCCGCCTGCGGCAGATGCGTATGGCCGTAGGCCAGGACGTCACCGCGGGATAACGGCGGCAGTGCCGAGGGATGATAAAGGTGACCATGGGTCAAAAACAATCGTCTTTTTTGCAGTAAAACCTGTTGCCAGGGCGCCTCGATGGGAAACGTCAGCAGCATCTGATCGACCTCGCTGTCGCAATTGCCGCGAACGGCGATGATCTTGTCGCTATAGCGATTCAATCGTTCGGCAACCTGAGCGGGTTGATACCCGGCCGGCAGCGCGTTGCGCGGGCCGTGATTCAGCAAATCACCCAGAAGAATCAACCAGTCGGCGCCGTTTTGTGCGAACAATTCCAGCACGCGTTCGGTGGCCGGCAGCGATCCGTGAATATCCGAGGCGAACATCAGCTTCATAACCTTGTCCTATAGAGGGAAATAAGCGCCATTTTACCGCGCCGGCGCCGTGCGGCAAACCGCCGCCCGCCCCGGTGGAGAATTGTGATCCAACCGCGCAGATAGCATCGGACGAATCCCACATAGCCTGCTATCCTTAGCTGCTATTGTTGGATCTCTGATATACCTTTGTGCGCGGCGAAGACCGCAGCAACGTGTAATGAATTACAGATCACCTTACCGCAGGAGGCAACATGATTGACCTGTATTACGCGCCTACTCCCAATGGTCACAAGATCACCTTGTTTTTGGAAGAGGTCGGCTTACCCTACCGTATCCATCGCGTAAACATCAGCGCCGGCGAGCAGTACAAACCGGACTTTCTGAGCATTTCTCCCAACAACAAAATCCCGGCGATCGTCGATCAGCAACCGGTGGACGGCGGCGCGCCAATCAGCCTGTTCGAGTCCGGGGAAATCCTGCTGTATCTGGCGGAGAAAACCGGCAAGCTGTTGAGCAAGGGCCTGCGCGAACGCGCCGCCACCCTGCAGTGGCTGTTCTGGCAGGTGGCCGGTTTCGGGCCGATGCTCGGGCAGAATCACCACTTCAACCACTACGCGCCGCAGCCGGTGCCTTACGCCATCGAGCGCTATCAGCTGGAGACCAAGCGGCTGTATGGCGTGCTGGAAGCCGAACTGCAAAAACACCCGTACCTGGGCGGCGACAACTACAGCATCGCCGATATCGCCACCTACCCGTGGGTGGTGTCGCATCCGCGCCAGCGCATCGATCTGGCGGATTACCCGGCGGTGCGCAACTGGTTCGAGCGCATCAGCAACCGCCCGGCGACCGAGCGCGCCTATAAGCTGGCTGAACAGGGCTAACCCCCGCTCCCCGACTCCCCGCCGCCGGGGAGTCACATCGCCCCTGCGTTATAATTTCCCTACTTTCCGTGTATTCTGAACGCCAATAATCAGACCTATGGAGAATCTCTGATGTCTTTCAGTCAACCCGACGCCGTTATTCGCATTAAAAATCTGCGGTTGCGCACGTTCATCGGTATCAAGGAAGAAGAAATCAACAACCGACAGGACGTCCTGATTAACGTGGTGATCCACTACCCGGCGGACAAAGCGCGCAACAGCGAAGACATCGCCGACGCGCTCAATTACCGCACCATCACCAAAGCGATCATCCGCCATGTGGAAGATAACCGTTTCGCGCTGCTGGAAAAATTAACGCAGGATGTGCTCGATATCGTAAAAGAACATGCCTGGGTGACCTATGCTGAAGTGGAGATAGATAAACTTCTGGCCCTGCGCTACGCCGATTCGGTCTCCATGACCATGAGCTACCGCCGGGACTAACTCAGGGAGGTCGACCATGCGGATCCTGATCACCGGCGCAACGGGATTGATAGGCAGCAGCCTGACGGCCAGGCTGCTGGCGCTTTCTCACCACATTACGGTGCTGACGCGAGACGAACGGCGAGCCCGGGCCAGGCTGGGCGACCAGCCGAGCTATTGGCAAACGCTGGACGACCGGCAGTCGCTGGATGACTTCGATGCGGTGATCAATTTGGCCGGCGAACCTATCGCCGACAAGCGCTGGAGCGCACAGCAGAAACAGCGGCTGTGCCATAGCCGCTGGGATCTGACCGAGCGGTTGGCGAAGCTTATCAAGGCCGGCAGCACGCCGCCCGGCGTGCTGATTTCCGGTTCCGCCGTCGGCTACTACGGCGACCAGGGGCAGGCGGTGGTCACCGAAGAGGAGCCGCCGCACGACGAATTCACCCACCAGCTGTGCCAACGCTGGGAAGCGCTGGCGCTGCAGGCGCAGAGCGACGCCACCCGGGTCTGCCTGCTGCGCACCGGCGTGGTGCTGGCGCCACAGGGCGGCGCGCTGGCTAAAATGCTGCCGCCGTTCCGCTTCGGGCTGGGCGGCCCGATCGGCGACGGTCGCCAATACCTGCCGTGGATCCATCTCGAAGACATGGTCAACGCCATTATTTATCTGCTGGATCACGCCACGCTGACCGGCCCGTTCAACATGGTCGCTCCCTACCCGGTGCATAACGAACAGTTCGCCGCCCAATTGGCCAACGTGCTCGATCGCCCGGCGTTTCTGCGGGTGCCGGCGTTCGTCATGCGTTTGTTGATGGGGGAAGCGGCGGTGCTGGTGCTCGGCGGCCAGCGGGCGGTGCCGAAGCGGCTGGAGGAGGCCGGCTTCCACTTCCGCTATCTGGAGCTGGAACAGGCGCTGGATGACGTGATTAATCAGCGGGCCGAAGCCCGCTGATCTGAAGTTACTTCAACGCGCCGGACAGGAACTGCTGCAGGCGCGGGCTTTTGGGGTTGCCGAACAGCTCGGCCGGCGGCCCCTGCTCTTCAATCAACCCTTTGTGCAGGAAAATCACGTGGTTGGAAACGTGGCGCGCAAACTCCATTTCGTGCGTCACCACCACCATGGTTTTCCCCTCCTCCGCCAGCTTCTGCATGATACGCAGCACCTCGCCCACCAGCTCGGGATCCAGCGCCGACGTCGGCTCGTCAAACAGCAGCACTTCCGGCTCCATCGCCAACGCGCGGGCGATAGAAACACGCTGCTGCTGGCCGCCCGACAGGTGCACCGGGTATTTGCCGCGCGCCCGCTCATCGATGCCCACCTTATCCAGATAGCGAACCGCGCGCTCATGCGCTTCGGCCTTGCTCAGCCCCAGCACCTGCACCGGCGCCTCCATCACGTTCTCGAGCACCGTCATGTGGCTCCACAGGTTGAAATGCTGGAACACCATGGTCAGGCGGGTGCGCAGCAGCTGCAGCTGCTTTTTGTCGAACACCTTCAGCTGGCCGTCTTTGTCGCGCACCATGCGAATGTCTTCGTTGTTCAGGCTGATCGAGCCTTCGCTCGGCTTCTCGAGGAAGTTGATGCAGCGCAGAAAGGTGCTTTTGCCGGAGCCGGAGGAGCCGATGATGCTGATCACATCCCCGGCGTTGGCCGCCAGCGAGACGCCCTTCAGCACTTCGTGATCGCCATAGCGTTTGTGCAGTTCGGTGACGGCTAATTTATTCTCAGACATGGTTTTTCTTCCCGTCATTTATCAGTGACTAACGTGTGCCATCCAGCGTTTTTCAGCTTTGCGGAACAGGCTGATTAACACGTAGGAGATGATCAGGTACAGCACCGCCGCGATGCCGAAGGCGTAGAACGGCTGATAGGTCGCGGCGTTGATGTCGCGCGCGATCTTCAGCAGATCCGGCACGGTGGCGGTAAACGCCAGCGCGGTGGAGTGCAGCATCAGGATCACTTCGTTGCTGTAAGCCGGCAGCGCGGTACGCAGCGCCGAAGGTAAAATGATGCAGCGATACATCTTGAAGCGCGAGAAACCGTAGGCGTTGGCGGCCTCGATTTCACCGTGCGGCACCGAGCGGATGGCCCCGGCGAAGATCTCGGTGGTATAGGCGCAGGTGTTGAGCGTCAGCGCCAGGATGGTGCAGTTGAGCCCGCTGCGGAAAAACGCGTTGAGAAACTCGCTGCCGCGCACGATCTCAAGGCTGTACATGCCGGAGTAGAACACCAGCAGCTGCACGTACAGCGGCGTACCGCGAAACACATAGGTGTAGAGCCACACCGGGAAACGCACCCAGCGGATGGAAGAGACGCGCGCCACCGCCATCGGGATCGCCAGCAGCCCGCCCATCACCACCGAGGCGATCAGCAGCCACAGCGTTACCGCCACGCCGGTGAAGCGGTAGCCGTCGCTCCACAGCAGCGACTGCCAATACTGTTGCAGGATCTCAATCATAGCTCGGCCCTCTTGACGCCCAGTGAGTAACGCCGTTCAAGCCACAGCAGCACGCCGTTGGAAACGGTAGTGAAGATCAGGTAAACCACGCCGGCCACGATGGCGAAGAAGAACGGCTGATAGGTGCCTTTCCCCGCCAGCTGCGTGGCTTTCACCACGTCGTTCAGGCCGAGGATCGACACCAGCGCCGTCGCCTTCAGGATCACCTGCCAGTTGTTGCCGATGCCCGGCAAGGCGAAACGCATCATCGCCGGGAACAGAATGCGCCGGAAGATCTGCGCGCCGCTGAAGCCGTAGGCCGTCGCCGCTTCGATCTGTCCTTTCGGCACCGCCAGATAGGCGCCGCGGAAGGTCTCGGTAAAATAAGCGCCGTAGATAAAGCCGAGGGTAATGATGCCGGCGCCGAGCGGATCGATATCGATCTGCGCGAAGCCCAGCAGCGTGGTGATGTTGTTCAGCGCGATCTGCAAACCGTAAAAGATCAGCAGCATCAGCACCAGATCGGGCACGCCGCGGATCAGCGTGGTATAGGCACCGAACAGGCCGGAGATAAAGGGGTTATGAGACAGTTTGCCACCGGCGCCGATCAGACCGATCACCACCGCCAGCACCACGGAACTGAGGGCCAGCTCCAACGTCACCAGAGCCCCCTCGAAAATCAGTTGGGAATAGCCTTGCAGCATCTACTTCACCCTGTGGTCTAGGATCCGAACCATCGGGGCCGGCGCACCGGCCCCGCAGTCACAGCATGGAACGGGAAGCGGATTACCCGCCGTAGACGTCAAAGTCGAAGTACTTTTTCGCGTATTTGTCGTAGGTGCCGTCTTTACGCATCTCGGCGAAGGCTTTGTCCAGCGCCGCTTTCAGCTCGGTATCGGTCTTGCGCAGCCCCATGCCGGTGCCGACGCCGAAGAACTTGTCATCCTTCACCGATTCGCCAGCGAACGCATAGTCTTTGCCCGGCGGCTGTTTCAGGAAGCCGTCGCTGCCCGCCACTTCATCCTGGAAGGCGGCATCGATACGGCCGGAGGCCAGGTCGGCATAAGCCAGATCCTGGTTCTGGTAAGGCACGACGGTCACCCCTTTCGGCTGCCACATGGCGTTGGCGTAGGCTTCCTGGGTGGTGCCCTGCAGCACGCCCACGCTCTTGCCTTTCAGCGCTTCGGCGGTTGGCAGCAGCTTGGAGCCCTTCGGCGCGATCAGACGCGCGTTGGCGGCATACAGCTTGTCGGTAAAGGCGATTTCCTGCTGGCGTTTTTCAGTGATGGACAGCGAAGAGATAATGGCGTCAATCTTCTTCGCCTTGAGGGATGGGATCAGCGCGTCGAAGTCGCTCTCCACGAAGATGCATTGGGTATTGATGCGTTTGCACAGCTCTTTGGCCAAATCGATGTCAAAGCCGACCAGCTCGCCTTTGGCGTTTTTGGATTCAAACGGCGCGTATGTCGGATCGGTGCCAATCTTCAGCGTGGAAGGAATGGCGGCAAAGGCGCTGCTGGCGGCGCTCAAAGCCAGAACTAACGGCAAAATCAAAACCCGCTTTTTCATAAATTACCCTCAAATTGATTTTTTTGATGCCACTACGGGCATTACTTTCCCCACCAAATCAATTTGCAGTAATCGTGCCACATTCGGTGCTACGGGCGGAGGGAACGGCTCCGGCCTTCACAATACTGTTTCCTGGGACGATAACTGCAAAATTAAATCGGCCGGTCGGGGCCGCGCCACTGGCAGCCGCGACAAGGCGGCGCCATGAAACAGTGAGCGTGATGAAGTGGGATCATTATGGTGCATACTCCGCCCCAATTCAGTGCGGTGTTGCACAAATGTACCAATTTAGGGATAAAACTGTTAATTAGCACCCTGCCAGCGGGTGAACAGGTCGGTCGGCAGTTCGATATCAAACTGATCGATCACCCGATTGACGGTCTGATCGATGATGTCTTCCACGCTTGTCGGCTGGTGGTAAAACGCCGGCACCGGCGGCATGATCACCGCCCCCATCTCCGCCGCCTGGGTCATCAACCGCAGGTGCCCCAAATGCAGCGGCGTTTCCCGCACGCACAGCACCAAACGGCGGCGCTCTTTGAGCACCACGTCGGCGGCACGGGTCAGCAGCCCGTCGCTGTAGCTGTTAACGATGCCGGACAGGGTTTTGATCGAGCAGGGCAGGATTGCCATGCCCAGGGTCTTGAAGGAGCCGGAGGAGATGCCGGCGGCGATGTCGCGCGCATCGTGCACCACATCGGCCAGCGCCTGCACTTCACGCAGGCTGTACGGCGTTTCCAGCGCCAGCGTCTGTCTTGCCGCGTTGCTCATCACCAAATGGGTTTCCACCTCTGCGACGTCGCGCAAAACCTGCAACAGGCGCACGCCGTAGACAGCGCCGCTGGCGCCGGAAATGCCGATGATGAGTCGTTTCATGGAAAATGGCCTCTGCCGTAAAAAGTAAGATCAGGCAGACTTTGCCGCAATGGCGAGGGATAAGCAAGTCAGAGGAGCAAGGTGCACCGCCGCAGACGCGGCGATGCACCCTGAGGGATCAACGCAGGCGGTTAGCCTTCGTTGTGCAGTTCCAGATTTTCCGCTTCGGTTTGCACCCGCAGCGCCTTGGCGTCGTCGCTGCGCAGCGACTCCAGGTATTCCAGATAGCTTTGGTCGACGTCTTTGGTCACGTAGATGCCGTTGAACACCGAGCATTCGAACTGGGTAATGTCCGGGTTCTCTTCGCGCACCGCTTCGATCAGATCGTCCAGGTCCTGGAAAATCAGCCCGTCGGCGCCGATGATCTGGCGGATTTCATCCACTTCACGCCCGTGGGCGATCAGTTCGTTGGCGCTCGGCATGTCGATGCCGTAGACGTTCGGGAAGCGCACTTCCGGCGCGGCGGAAGCCAGGTACACGCGCTTGGCGCCCGCTTCGCGCGCCATCTCGACGATCTGTTCCGACGTAGTGCCGCGCACGATGGAATCATCCACCAGCAGCACGTTCTTGTCGCGGAACTCGGCGCGGTTGGCGTTCAGCTTGCGGCGCACCGACTGGCGACGCGCCTGCTGGCCCGGCATGATGAAGGTGCGGCCGACGTAGCGGTTCTTCACGAAGCCCTGGCGGTATGGCTTCTCGAGAATGCGCGCGATCTCCAGCGCGATGTCGCAGGAGGTTTCCGGAATCGGGATCACCACGTCGATGTCCAGATCTTCCCACTCGCGGGCGATCTTCTCACCCAGCTTCTGGCCCATGCGCACGCGGGCGCTGTAGACCGAGATCTTGTCCATAAAGGAGTCCGGGCGCGCGAAATAAACGTATTCGAACAGGCACGGGTTGGTTTTTGGGTTCTCCGCGCACTGGCGGGTGAACAGCTGGCCCTTGGTGGTGATGTACACCGCTTCGCCCGGCGCCACGTCGCGCAGGAACTCAAAGCCCAGGGTATCCAGCGCCACGCTCTCGGAAGCCACCATGTACTCGCTGCGGCCATCCTCCAGCGTGCGCTTGCCGATCACCAGCGGGCGAATGCCGTTCGGGTCGCGGAACGCCAGCAGGCCGTGGCCGATGATCATCGCCACGCAGGCGTAAGCGCCGCGCAGTTGCTGATGCATGGCGGCGACCGCGGTAAAGATGTTGTCGGCCTCCAGCGGGTAGTGCGGGAAGCGGTCCAGCTCGCTGGCCAGCACGTTCAGCAGGATTTCCGAGTCGGAGGTGGTGTTGACATGGCGGCGGCCGCTTTCGAACAGATTTTGGCGCAGCTCATGGGCGTTGGTCAGGTTGCCGTTGTGGGCCAGCGTAATGCCGAACGGCGAGTTGACGTAGAAAGGCTGGGCCTCAGAGGCGCTCGAGCTGCCGGCCGTCGGGTAACGCACATGGCCAATGCCCATGTTGCCCTGCAAGCGTTGCATATGGCGCGCCTCAAACACATCCTTCACCAGGCCGTTGGCTTTACGCAAACGGAACCCGTTGTGGGCGTCAATGGTGACGATGCCTGCGGCATCCTGGCCACGATGCTGAAGCACCGTCAGCGCATCATAAATCGACTGGTTTACCGGCATGAAACCGGCGATACCGACAATACCGCACATGTTGTCTTTTCCTCATCAGCGCTACCGCCCCGGCAATTGGGTCGGCAAGAAACTCGACGTGCTCTGCAGGTAGTCAAAGAACCACCTGATGACGTAACTGAACTGGGGAATGAGCTGCGACTGTTTCCAGTCGGCGCTTTGTGAGAAGCCGGTAAAGGTGTCCAGGAAGAACAGGATCGCCGCGACGATCAACACTCCGCGCAGCGCGCCGAAGCAGATGCCCAACACGCGGTCGGTGCCCGACAACCCGGTTTTCTCTACCAGTGAGCTAATCACATAGTTAACAATAGCCCCTACGATCAAGGTCGCGATGAACAAAATCGCGATCGCGATGCCGTTTCGCACCAGTTCATCTTCAAAACGAGTGAAATAGACCGCAAGGTAAGAATAGAAATGGCTGGCAACAAAAAACGCACATCCCCATGTCACAAGTGACAATGCTTCGCGAACAAACCCTCGGATCAGGCTCACCAGAGCCGAAAATCCAATCACCGCTATAATGACGTAATCAATCCAGACCATGAACTATTCCAATGATGAATCGCCCCTGCATCCAATTCGCGGCGAATTCTAACAGAAAAAGAAAACGTTTGCGTAGGGGATTTCCTACCACGTTACAAATAAAAAGCGGCGATCAAAAAATTCCCAATCGCCGCGCCTACATAGGTGATTTCGCCTGTAAAAGGCGCGGTTTTTCTCGCTTTCTCTCCACCACTCCTTAATTCAGGGGCGCATCGTGCTGCGCCCCGCGGGGTTTAACGGCCGTACGGCTTCACCTGCCCGCTCAGCCCGCTGATCGAGTTCAGCGACGGCAGCGCCGCCTGCAGCTTCTGCTTGGAAGCGTCCGGGCCAACGTAGATGCGGGTGATCTGCCCCTGCACCGGCGTTGATGGCACGGTAAAGGCGCGATAGCCCGAGAGGCGCAGCGAGGCGACAATCTCGTTCGCCTTGGCGGCGTTTTTCAACGCCCCGAGCTGCACGACATAGGCTTGTCCAGCCGGCGCTTTTTCTTCCGCCGGTTTCGGCTGCGGTGCCGGTTCAGGCTTCGGCGTCGGTTCAGGTTTTGGTTCCGGCTTCGGCGCCGGCTTCACTTCCACCGGCTTCGGTTGCGGTGTCGGCTTCGGCTTCACTTCTACCGGTTTGGTTTCTACCGGTTTCGGCTTGGGCTGCGGCACCGGTTGAGGACGCGTTTCGACCGGCGGTGGTGCCACCTGCGTCGGCTGCTGAGCAGTCTGCCGCGCCGCCTGTTGCGCCGCCGCTTCGTTGGCCGCCTGCTGCTCGACCAGCGCGCCCGCCCCTTCCGGCGGCTGTGCCGGCAGCGGCTGCGTCACCGGCGGCAGCACGTCGTTCTCTTCGACATCGCCCGCCTTCGGCACCAACGGAATGGCCGCGAATTCATCCTCGTAATGCTTCTTTTTGCCGTCCAGCAGCCCTGGCAGGATGATTACCCCCAGCGCCACCAGAATCACGGTTCCGACCAGTCGGTTCTGAAATTTACTCGCCACTCACACTCCCCGCATCTCGTCTAACGCCGCCATCACCTGCGCCACGGTGTGGAACGATCCACAGACGATCACAATATCCTGTTTATCAGCATCCTGCATAGCCTGCCGCCAGGCAGTTTCGACATCATTAAAGCGGCGCGGTTCCGTCAGATGTTGCGCCAGCTGTTCGACGCTGGCGCCACGCGGCCCGTCGAGCGGTGCGCAGTACCATTCATCCACCTGCTCGCTGAGGCAGGCCAGCGTGCCAGCGATGTCTTTGTCCGACAGCATGCCCACCACCGCGCGCACCTTGCCGCCGCCGCGCGGCAGTTTGGCCAGGCGCCCGGCCAGATAGCCGGCGGCGTGCGGGTTGTGCGCCACGTCGAGGATCAGCGTCGGCTCCCGCCGCACGATCTGGAAACGCCCCGGCAGCGTCGCCTGTTGCAGCCCGGTGAAGATCGCGCGTTCGTCGATTTCCAGTGGGGAGCAGTTCAGCGCCGCCAGCGCGGTAGCGGCGTTGGCCAGCGGTACGTTCGGCGTCGGCAGATCGGTCAGCAGCGTGTCGCCGCCCTGCCACTGCCAGCGATCGCCCTGCTCGCTGAAGCTCCAGGCTTCGCCGCGGCGATACAGCGGCGCGCCCAGCGTTTCGGCAACCTGACGAATGCTGTCCGGCATGTCGGGTTCGCCCACCACCGCCGGCTTGCCGCTGCGGAAAATGCCGGCCTTCTCGCGGCCGATGCTTTCGCGATCGTTGCCCAGCCAGTCGGTGTGATCGAGCGCGATGCTGGTGATCACCGCCACGCTCGGATCGACGATGTTGGTGGCGTCGAGACGCCCGCCCAGCCCCACTTCCAGGATCACCACGTCGAGCCGCGCCTGTTTGAACAGCTGCAGCGCCGACAGGGTGCCGAATTCGAAATAGGTCAGCGACGTTTCGCCGCGGCCGGCTTCAATGGCGGCGAACGAGCGGCTGTGCTCCGCTTCGCTCAGCTCTTCCCCCTGAATGCGCACGCGTTCGGTATAGCGCACCAGATGCGGCGAACTGTAGACGCCGACGCGCAGGCCGGCGGCCAGCAGAATGGCTTCGAGGGTACGACAGGTGGTGCCTTTGCCGTTGGTGCCGGCAACGGTGAACACCGTGGGAGCGGGGGTCAGTAAATCCAGATGCGCCGCGACGCGCTGTACGCGCTCAAGGCCGAGTTCGATCGCCTGGCTGTGCAGACGTTCCAGATAATAAAGCCACGAGCTCAATGGCGACGTGGCTTGGGGAATTTGGTGGTTTTGCATGAGTCCCATCACTGAACTTGGGTTCATTAATCCATCAGGGCACCACCCTCACCGCGGTAAAGGCGATGCGCTTCGTGACTGCCGCCAGCCTGCAAACCGCAGCGAGATGGGCTGCGGCCGGCAGGGAACGGGCATCAGCCGTCACTTAGCCACAAAGTGGCGGCTGAACCCGGGCGGGATCTGTCTTTGCCTCAGGCGTCGGCCTGCTGCTCCGGCTCAATGACCGGCGCGGCCTCATCGAAATGCGGCTGCGGCTGGTTGGTCAGCTTGGACAGAATGCTCGCCAACGTCTGGCGCATTTCCGGACGGCGAACGATCATGTCGATCGCGCCTTTTTCGATCAGGAACTCGCTGCGCTGGAAGCCCGGCGGCAATTTCTCGCGCACGGTCTGCTCGATGACGCGCGGGCCGGCAAAGCCGATCAGCGCTTTCGGCTCGGCGATGTTGATGTCGCCCAGCATCGCCAGGCTGGCAGAAACGCCGCCCATGGTCGGGTCGGTCAGCACGGAGATGTACGGCAAGCCGCGCTCCTGCATTTTGGCCAACGCCGCGCTGGTTTTCGCCATCTGCATCAGCGACATCAGCGCTTCCTGCATGCGCGCGCCGCCGCTGGCGGAGAAGCACACCAGCGGACAGTTGTCCTCCAGCGCCTGCTCAACCGCACGCACGAAGCGCGCGCCGACCACGGAAGACATCGAGCCGCCGATGAAGGCGAATTCGAAGGAGGCCGCGACGATCGGCATGCCGTACAGCGTGCCCTTCATCACCACCAGCGCGTCTTTCTCGCCGGTCGCTTTCTGTGCGGCGACCAGGCGATCTTTATAGCGCTTGGAATCCTTGAATTTCAGAACGTCTTTCGGCTCCAGATCGCTGCCCAGCTCCACTTCGCTGCCTTCGTCCAGCAGGGTATGCAGACGCGCGCGCGCGCCCATACGCATGTGGTGGTCGCACTTCGGACACACTTCCAGATTACGCTCCAGCTCGGCGCGGTAGAGAACCTGGCCGCAGCTGTCGCATTTGGTCCAGACCCCTTCAGGAATGCTCGCCTTACGGGTTTGTGTGATATTGCTCTTGTTAAGAATTCGTTCAATCCAGCTCATCGATGACCTTTCTGTTTGAACCTGGCACACGCCAGTCCGCTGTTCATGCTTTAACAATCCCCCCGAAAACACCCCAATGAAAAAATGCCCGTTCGCGGCGCGGCAAGCGCGGCGACTGAGGCATCGGCTTCAGGGTTGTTCGCAGGAACAGACCATAATGTCGCTCATTAAACCATATCGGCCCGACGCTGTGGACAAAAAACTGGTCGAACCGACAGGTTAAACAATGTTTTTACTGTTTTTGCTGGCGGGCGGCCGCGCGCTTGTGGCGCCAAATTTCAATCACGCCCGGCAGAATCGAAACGATGATGATCCCGACGATCAGCAGTTTCAGGTTCTCCTGCACCACCGGCAGATCGCCGAACAGGTAGCCAGCATAAGTGAAGAGCAGCACCCAAACCAGTGCGCCAATCACGTTGTAGGCGGCGAAGTGGCGATAGGACATATGCCCCATACCGGCGACGAACGGCGCAAAAGTACGTACGATCGGCACGAATCGCGCCAGAATAATCGTTTTCCCACCGTGTTTCTCATAGAACTGGTGCGTCTTGTCCAGATAGCTGCGGCGGAAAATTTTCGAATTCGGGTTGCTGAACAGCTTCTCGCCGAACAACCGCCCGATAGTGTAGTTCACCGCATCGCCGAGGATCGCCGCCACCACCATCAACGCCACCATGGTGTGCACGTTCAGATCGTTGGTCGGCAACGCCGCCAGCGCACCGGCGACAAACAGCAAAGAATCCCCCGGCAGGAACGGCGTCACCACCAGACCGGTTTCGCAAAACAGGATCAGGAACAGAATAGCGTAGACCCACATGCCGTATTGTGCGACCAGTTCAGCCAGGTGCACATCAATATGCAGAATGAAATCAATAATAAACTTGATGATGTCCATAAATTCTCTCATTGATGCCGGGTGTTTCAGTCACCCGGCAGAAGCACAAGGGAGCGACGCTTTCAGGCGTGCCGGCGTTTAATCGTCGGGCAAAAACAGCGGCCCCATCGGCGGCCGCGGTAGACCAAAGTGGTCAGGGTAATCCACGGCAACCAGATACAGCCCCTCGGCTCGCGCCGTCGCCGCCGCCAGGTTGCGATCCTTCAGCGCCAGCAACTCGGCCATCCAGTTCTCATCCTGATTGCCGCAGCCGATCTCCATCAGGCTGCCGACGATGTTGCGAACCATGTGATGCACGAAGGCATTCGCCTTGATATCTACCACAATATATTCGCCGTAGCGCGTAACCTTAACGTGTTTTACGCAGCGCCACGGGGTGCGCGACTGACATTGCACCGCGCGGAACGAAGTGAAGTCGTTTTCGCCCAGCAGCGCCTGCGCCGCCCGATGCATGCGATCGGCGTCCAGCGGGTGATAAAAATGCGTCACCCCCTGTTGCAGCACCGCCGGCCGGTAGCGATGGTTGAAAATAATATAGCGGTAGCGGCGCGCGGTGGCGCTGAAACGCGCGTGAAAATCGTCGGCAACGGGGCTCACCCAACGCACCGCGATATCCGGCGGCAGATGGGTATTTACCCCCATCGTCCAGGCGGCGTCCTTGCGGCGCGCGGTGGTTTCGAAATGCACCACCTGCCCGGTGGCGTGCACCCCGGCGTCGGTACGCCCGGCGCACAGCACGCTAATCGGCGCATCCGCCACCTTGCTCAACGCCTGCTCCAGGCGTTGCTGCACGCTGGCCACTTCTTGCTGCCGCTGCCAGCCGTAGTACCGGCTGCCGTCATATTCGATGCCCAGCGCAATTCTCAGCGTTGGCTGAACGGGCGAGACCACCTCAGACATCAGTACATCTGCTCCTGCACCAAACGCTCGGCGGTTTCGATAGCCATCAATGCGCCGCCGAAGCGCACATTGTCCGCCACCGTCCAGAACTGCAACAGCTCGGGGATGCCGTAATCGTTACGCAGACAACCGATGCTGAGCGCATCGCTGCCGGAGGCGTCGGTGACCTGAGTCGGGTAATCGTCCTCTTCGCTCAGCTGAATGTCCTCGATCTCTTCGAGCTCGCTGCGCGCCTCTTCGGCGGACAGCGGGCGCAGCGCTTCCAGGTGCACCACCTGCGCGTGGCCGTAAAACACCGGCGACTGAACGCAGCTCACCGAAATCGGCAGCCCTTCATCCTGGAGCACCTTGCGCACCTGATCGACGATTAGGCGTTCTTCGCGCACGCTACCCTGCTCGTCGGCAATCAGCGGCAACAGGTTGAACGCCAGCTGCTTGCCGAAAACGCCTTCCTCGGCCGGAATGCCGTTCAGCAGGCGCGCGCTCTGGCCGGCCAAATCGTCCACCGCCACCTTGCCGCGCGACGATACCGACATCAGCGTGGTGACGTGCAGACGCGACAGCCCCGCCTGTTCGGTCAGCGGCTTGATCGCCGTCAGCAGCTGGCTGACCATGCTGTCGGCCACCGCCACGATATTGCGGTTGCGGTAATCCGCCAGCACCTGCGGGTTAACGCCCGGCACCACCAGCGGCACATCCGGCTCCATGGCGAACAGGCCGCTGGTGTCGATCACCAGGCAGCCCATGTTGCCAGCTTCTTCGGCATAGCGCGCGGACGCTTCGCTGCCGGCGACGAAGAAGGCCAGCTGCGCCTGTGACCAGTCGAACTCTTCGGCGTTTTGCACCAGAAGAGACTTGCCGTTGAAGCGCACATTGGCGCCCGCGCTGCGTTCGCTTGCCAGAGGATAGAGCTCACCCACCGGGAACTGGCGTTCCTGCAACAATTCCAGCAACGCTTCACCTACCGCGCCAGTGGCGCCGAGCAGCGCGATATTCCAGCCGTCAGACA
Organism: Serratia sp. 4542; assembly: GCF_016805595.1. Classification (NCBI taxonomy): domain Bacteria; kingdom Pseudomonadati; phylum Pseudomonadota; class Gammaproteobacteria; order Enterobacterales; family Yersiniaceae; genus Serratia; species Serratia sp. 4542. Next base: position 155,684 of record NZ_RXKV01000011.1, on the reverse strand, counting down.
TCGGGTTTTCTCCAGAGTATTTCATTCATAAAAGCAGACGGGCAGTGCAATCACCGCCCGATAATCTTTGCCGCTCACTGTAGCGGCGTTGGCTTAAGACAACCTTACGCGCTATGCCACGCTGAAACCCAGCTTGCCGAGCAGCTCGGCGCTGGCGCTGTCATCGCATTGCACGGCCAGCGACGACCACTCGCGGCGTTCCTGATAGTGCTTGCGCAGGCGATCGAATTCGCCCGGTTGTCCGGCGACTTTGCGCAGCGGCGCATCATCGCGGCGCACATCATACACCAAGTGCATCAATCGTTTTAACCGCGCTTCATCCAGCGGCCCGTTGAGGCGGATCTGGCTGAACTCCGGCACCGGCAGCAGCGAGGCCAGCGCCACCTGCTGCGGCTGCCCCAGATGGCGGCTGAACGCTTCGAACACCTGAGTGGTGCCGCGCGCCTTGCCTTCCAGCGTATACCCGGCGATGTGCGCAGTGCCGATATCCACCCGCGCCAGCAGCGGCAAGGAGAGATCCGGCTCCGGTTCCCACACGTCCAGCACCGTGCTCAGCTTTTTGCCCTTTTCCAGCGCCTGCAACAACGCGGCGTTATCCACCACCGGCCCGCGGCAGGCGTTGATCAGAATGCGGTTGTCCGGCAGCGCCGCCAACAGATCGGCGTCCGCCAGATGCAGCGAATGGTATGGGCCGGATTTATTCAGCGGCGTATGGAAGGTCAGCACGTCGGCCTCGGCCACCAGCTTCTCCAGCGGCCAAAACTCCCCGGCGTCGCCGCGATCGGCACGCGGCGGATCGCACAGCAGCGTGCGCACGCCCAGCGCTTTGAGGCGCGCGTCCAGGCGGGAACCGACGTTGCCCACGCCGATGATGCCGACGGTTTTATCCCGCAGATGGAAGCCATCGCGTTCGGCCAGCAGCATCAAGGCAGAGAACACATACTCGACCACCGCAATGGCGTTGCAGCCCGGCGCGGCGGAAAAGCCGATGCCCTGCCGTTGCAGCCAGGCGTCATCGACGTGATCGGTGCCGGCGGTGGCGGTACCGACAAAGCCGATGCGGCTGCCGGCCAGCAACGCTTCATTGACCTTGGTGACCGAACGCACCATCAGCGCATCGGCATCCGCCAGCGCCTCACGCGGGATCGGGCGGCCCGGCACTGCCTGCACGTCGCCCAGGCGGCTGAACAGCTCGGCCGCGTACGGCATATTTTCATCAACCAGAATTTTCACTGCGTTCTCCGACGGTTTACGGCTATTTGTCTGCGAAATAGTGTGCCACTGAATCAGGCACGGCGAAAGCGCTCAGGGGTGGTGCCGGCGATCTGCTGGAACATGACGATAAACGCCGACGCGGAGCTGTAGCCGACGTCCAGCGCCACGTCCTGCACGGTCTTGCCCTGCTCGAGCAGCGACACGGCATGCAGGAAACGCAGGCGCTGGCGCCATTCGCTGAACGACATGCCCAGATCCTGCTGGCAGCGGCGCGACAGCGTGCGCTCGGTGGTGTAGACCCGAGCCGCCCACGCCGCCAGCGAGGTGTTGTCCGCCGGGCAGTGCTCCAGCGCTTCCAGCACCGGCGCCAAAAATTTGTCGTCCGACGACGGCAGATAGGTTTGCTGGCGCGGCGACAGGCGCAGCTGGTCGATCAGCACCTGGCACAGGCGCAAATCCTCTTCCGTTTGCGGAATGTACTGCTTACGCGCATAGAAATCCTCGGCGATGGCGCGGAATATCGGCGTCACGCTCACCAGGCAAGGGTCGGCCGGCATGCCGGCACACAGCGCCGGCGTAATGTCCACCATGCGGCACTGCGCCAGCCGCTGGTTATAGCAGGAGTGTTCGATGCCGGCCGGCGCCCACAGCACGAACTCCGGCGGCGCCAGAAAGCGCTGCCCGCCGATGCGCAGCACCATCACCCCGGCTTTGACCCACATCAACTGGCCCCAGGTGTGGCTGTGCGGCTGGAATTCGGTGCGCGCGTTGAACTCCTCGCAGCGGAACTGCACCGGCTTCGGTGCCGGGATCAGCGACTCGGGGAAATGGCGGATTTCTGGCATGGTTTCGTCCCGTGATTTGTCTTGTTTACGCCGATTTTTGTCTGGATATCGCTATATATGATAAACCGGACACGCGTAGACTAGCCAGCATGTTGGACGTTATTGAGAATAATTATCATGAATATGCTTTTCCCGCTGTTGGCCGTGCTGATTTGGTCGATTAACGCCGTCGTCAGCAAACTCTCCGCCACCGCCATCGATCCGGCGGCCATCTCGCTCTACCGCTGGCTGCTGGCGTTGATTGCCCTGACGCCGTTCGTGCTGCCGGGCGTGCTGCGCAACTGGGCGCAGGTGCGCGCCAACTGGTGGAAATTGATGATCCTCGGTTTGCTGGGCATGGTGCTGTACCAAAGCCTGGCGTATTACGCCGCACACAGCGTCAGCGCGCTGTTTATGGGCATCATCGTATCGCTGATCCCGCTGCTGACCATCCTGATCAGCATCGTACTGCTGCGCATTGCACCAACCGTCGGCGTGCTGCTCGGCAGCATACTCTCCTTCTGCGGCCTGATCTGGCTGGTCAGCGGCGGTCAGCCCGGCGTGCTGCTGCAGCACGGTATCGGCAAGGGGGAATTGATGATGCTGCTCGCCACCGCCTCTTACGCGCTGTATGGCGTGTTGACCAAACGCTGGGCCATCGCGCTGCCGAACTGGCAATCGCTGTATGTGCAGATCCTGTTCGGCGTGCTGTTGCTGCTGCCTAATTTCCTGATGGCGCAGGATGTCGGCTTGAACGGCCATAACCTGCCGCTGGTGCTGTTCGCCGGCATTCCGGCTTCGATCATCGCCCCGTTCCTGTGGATCCAGGGTGTGATGCGCCTGGGCGCCAATACCGCCTCGATCTTTATGAACCTGGCGCCGGTGTTTACCGCCGCTATCGCCGTGCTATTCCTGCATGAGCAACTGCACGGTTACCACCTGATCGGCGGCGGCATCACCCTGCTGGGCGTTATTCTGTCGCAGCGGCTGCGCACGCCGCTGACGCGTAAAGCCAAGGCCCCGGCGGCCGACGTCGAATCCTGCAAAGAACAGGCTTAAGGCAGCAGCCTGAAACGCACCCGCACCAACAGGCCGCCCAGAGCGGCGGAGCTCAGCAGCTCCGGGCGGGTGCCGTGATACGCGGTGATGTCCTTCACCAGCGCCAGCCCCAGGCCGGCGCCCGGCTGATCGCCCACGTTGTCCAGCCGATGAAACGGCTGCAGCGCCAGCGCCTTGTCCTGCAAGGCGATGCCGGGGCCGCTGTCTTCAATCTCCAGCACGCCTTCCCCTGCCGCCTGATCCTGAGTGAGGCGCGCGGTCACCACGCCCTGACGCGGCGTGTATTTCAGCGCGTTGTCCAGCAGGTTGGCGCACAGTTCGGCCAACAGCAGCGGTTCCCCCGCCACCTGGCACGCCGCCTCGCCTTCAAATCCGAGATCGATCTGTTTACTGCGCGCCTGCGGCAAGCGGGAAAAACAGGCGTCGCGCAGCACCTGCGCCAGATTGACCGGCTGCAGCTGGCGCTCGGCCCGGTGCTCGCTGGCCTTCAGGCGTGAGAGATGCAGCAGGCGGTCGGTCAGCGCCACGGTATTATCCAGCGTCGCGCTCATCGCCTGCAGGCTTTCGCGCCACTGCTGCGGCCGGTCGCTGGCCAGCGCTACCCCAACCTGAGTCTTCAACACCGCCAGCGGCGTGCGCAGTTGGTGCGAAGCATCGGCGCTGAAACGCTCCTGGCGCGCCACCATCAGCCGCAGCCGTTCGATATAGCGATTGAACGCCACCAGCAGCGGCTGCATCTCCGACCACGGCAATACCCGCGGCAGGGGCGTCAGCTCGCCCGGATCGCGCCGCAGCATGATGCCGGAGAGCTTGCGCATCGGCTTCAACACCCGCTTGAGCAGCGCGAACGCCAGAATCAGGGTCAACACCACCACCGTGCCCTGGCTCAACAGCGCCGCAATCATCATCTGGCGCGCCAGGTAACGGCGCGACTCCAGGGTTTCCGCCACCAGAATGGTCGCCATGCCGCTCACGCCCGACTCGTTGATCGGTTGAAACAGCGCCGCCACGCGGATCGCCCGGCCGAGGTATTCCGCATCGTAAAAATGCACCAGCGCCGGGTAGAGCGTGGAACGCGGGATATGGGGCGGCAACGGCGGCAAATCGTCATAGCCCGAAATGCTTTTCCCCTGCGGCGAGATCACCTCGTAATAGAGCTGGTCGTTCATGTTGCGCTCGAAGCTGTCGAGCACCACATAGGGCACATCGACCGCCAGCTTGCCGTCGCGCACCACCAGCCGCTCCGCCACGGTGCGCGCCGACGCCAGCAGCGTGCGATCGTAAGCCAGGGTGGCGGCGCTCATGGCGCTGAAATAGTGGGTGTAGATCGAGATGCCGCCCAACGCCACCAGCGGCAGGCCAAAAAACAGCAGCAGTTGATAGAACAACGAACGCGGCGCGTTAAACCACCGCATTGCACCGCTCCAGGCTGTAACCCAGACCGCGCAGCGTGATGATTGCCACGTCGCTGCCCTGCAGCTTTTTCCGCAAACGGTGTACGTAAAGCTCGATGCTCTCCGGATTAGCCTCGTCGGACAGCGTAAACACCTGCTCAAACAGCTGCTGCTTGGCCACCGGGCGGCCGCGGCGGTGCATCAACGCGGTCAACACCGCCAGTTCGCGCGGCGTCAGCGCCAGCGGCTTGCCTTCCAGCAGGAAATAGCCTTCGTCGTGATAGGTCAACGCGCCGTACTGCAACGCCGGCTGCGCGGCGCCGACGCTGCGGCGCAGCAGCGCCCGAATGCGCGCTTCCAGCTCGTCCAGTTCGAACGGCTTGGTGAGGTAATCGTCCGCTCCCAGATTCAGGCCCTTCACCCGATCGGCCACGTCGGTGCGCGCCGTCAGCAGCAGCACCGGCAGCTCCTGCCCGCGCTTGCGCAGGCGCGCCAGCAAATCCAGGCCGTTCAAACGCGGCAGCGCCACATCCAACACTGCCAGCGCATAGCGTTCGTTGAGCAACAGATGATCGGCCGCCACGCCGTCCGGGGCGACGTCGACGGCAAAGCCGGCGCCGGTCAGCGCCTTTTGCAACCAGTGAGACAGCTCGGGGTGATCTTCAACCAATAACAGTCGCATGTTTCCATTCCATTGATTTACCTGAACAACCTGACGCCGATAGCGCGCTTGTTAACAGATCGATAACAGAGAATGGCATGGAAAATAAGGGGATAAAAGAGCGCCGCGCCGCCAGTTTTGGGAGCTGGCACACAATTATGCATATGGAGCGCGATCGCAGGCCGGTATCAGATCAGCGGAATCGGGCTGTCGGCAACGGCAATGTCCAGCACCGGGCGCAGCTTGTCGGCGGTAAACGGTGAAGAAACCAGCACGGAGCGATTGTTGGCGGCAAACACCAGATCGATGCCGGTCACGCAGGCGGTCATCTGGCAGGCATACTTTTCACCGTCGGCATTGACGAAATGCAGCTCAAATACGCCAATATCGGCGCGCAGCCGCTTTAAACGACACTGCCCGGTTTCACCGGTCATCTCTGCATAGACCTCCGGCAGCCGTTTAATCGCGCACACTTTGGCGCTGTCCCTGCCACCAAACAATTTCCCTAACGAAAACATATTACTGCGTCTCTATTCATTTCATTGCTCATGATTCTATCGCGAAAGCAGAACCGCAAACCTGATATTACGCAGGATTTTGGCCGGTTTTGCCCCCTGTTCTTCTCTTCCTTTCTATGGTAGCGCACCCGCTCTCCGCTCGCGACAAGCGACCCCAATCACAGACTGGAAACTTTTCCGACCGCTGAAAGGTAAATGAAAGGTTGTTGTTTTAACAATCCTGCAACCGCACCCGGCGGGATTTCACAACCAGAACAATACCGAGGGCAAGTCACAATGAAAAAAATAATGACCCGTACCTTTACCGCCGCCGCCCTGCTGCTGGCGGCCAATCAGGCCTTTGCCGTGGAAGCGCCCAAACGCACCGAATGCATCGCGCCGGCCAAGCCCGGCGGCGGCTTCGATCTGACCTGCAAGCTGATTCAGGTGTCGCTGCAGGACACCAAGGCCATCGATAAACCGATGCGCGTCACCTATATGCCCGGCGGCGTCGGCGCAGTGGCCTACAACGCCATCGTCGCGCAGCGCCCGGCGGAGTTCGGCACCGTGGTGGCCTTCTCCGGCGGCTCGCTGCTCAATCTGGCCCAGGGCAAGTTCGGCCGCTATAACGTGGACGACGTGAAATGGCTGGCGGCGGTCGGTACCGACTACGGCATGATCGCGGTGCGCGCCGACTCGCCTTACAAAACCCTGAAAGACCTGATGGACGCCTTCCAAAAAGATCCCAACAGCGTGGTGTTCGGCGCCGGCGCCTCCATCGGCAGCCAGGACTGGATGAAAACCGCGCTGCTGGCGCGCGAAGTCGGCGTGGATCCGCGCAAGATGCGCTATGTGGCATTCGAAGGCGGCGGTGAGCCGGTCACCGCGCTGCTCGGCAACCATATCCAGGCGGTCTCCGGTGACCTGAGCGAGATGGTGCCTTATCTGCAGGGCGACAAGATCCGCGTGCTGGCGGTGTATGCCGAGCAACGTCTGCCGGGCCAGCTGGCCGACATTCCCACCGCCAAAGAGCAGGGATACAGCCTGGTGTGGCCGATCATTCGCGGCTTCTACGTCGGGCCGAAAGTCAGCGATGAAGAATATCAGTGGTGGATCGACACCTTCCAGAAAATGATGGCGACCGACGAATTCAAGCAACAGCGCGATCTGCGCGGCCTGTTCGAATTCAACATGACCGGCAAAGAGCTGGACGCCTACGTGAAGAATCAGGTTGCCCAATACCGTGAGCAGGCAAAAGTGTTCGGCCTGGCCAAATAACCGCAGGGGAAAACCATGAGCGATCGTATTTTTGCCGGCTTCTGGCTGCTGCTGTGTATCGGCGGGCTGTTCATCGGCTGGGGCATCCAAAGCGAATACAGCTATGAACCGCTGGGGCCGCGCCCGTTTCCGCTGGCGATCCTCAGCCTGATGGCGCTGTGCGCGGCCCTGCTGTTGCTGCGCCGCCCGCAGGCGGTGGAGTGGCCGCACAACAAGGTGCTGCAGCGGCTGCTGGTGCTGGTGATCACCCTGGTGCTGTATGCCTGGGGTTTTGAATGGCTGGGCTTCCCGCTGGCGACCGCGCTGCTGACGTTCAGCATCGGCCTGCTGTTTCAAGCCAGCCTGCCGGCGGCGGCTATCTCCGGCGTCGTCATGGGTGCAGCGCTGTATTACGCCTTTGACCAACTTCTCGATGTCACACTGCCGCTCGGCGCCTGGCTGAGCTAACGGGAGCGATGATGGATACCTGGATGTATTTGACCCAAGGGTTCGAAGTGGCGCTGGTGCCGCAGAACCTGATTATCGCCCTGATCGGCTGCTTCGTCGGCACCATCGTCGGCCTGCTGCCGGGCCTCGGGCCGATCAACGGCGTGGCGATCCTGCTGCCGCTGGCGTTTGCCCTCAAGCTGCCGGCCGAATCGGCGCTGATCCTGCTGGCGACGGTGTATATCGGCTGCGAGTACGGCGGGCGCATCTCGTCGATTCTGCTTAACGTACCGGGCGACGCGGCGGCGATCATGACCGCGCTGGACGGCTACCCGATGGCGCAGCAGGGGCGCGCCGGCGTGGCGTTGTCCATCTCGGCGGTCAGTTCGTTCGTTGGATCGATGATCGCCATCGGCGGTATCATCCTGTTCGCGCCGCTGCTGGCCCGCTGGTCACTGGCCTTCGGCCCGGCGGAGTATTTCGCTCTGATGGTGTTCGCCATCGCCTGCCTCGGCAGCATGATGAGCCAAAACCCGCTGAAATCGCTGCTGGCGGCGCTGATCGGCCTGGGGCTGGCGACGGTGGGCGTCGACGCCAACACCGGCGTTTACCGCTTTACCTTTGACAGCGTGCACCTCTCCGACGGCGTGCAGTTTATCGTGGTGGTGATCGGCCTGTTCTCGGTCAGCGAAATCCTGCTGATGCTGGAAAGCACCAGCGCCGGGCAAAAGCTGGTGCGTAAAACCGGCCGGTTGCTGTTCAACCGCAAAGAGGCGGCGCAGTGCGCAGGCCCTACCCTGCGCTCGTCGGTGATCGGCTTCTTCGTCGGCATTCTGCCAGGCGCCGGCGCCACTATCGCCAGTGCGCTGACCTACATGACCGAAAAGAAAATCAGCGGCAACAGCGACACCTTCGGCAAGGGCGACATCCGCGGCGTAGCGGCGCCGGAAGCGGCCAACAACGCCTCGGCCTGCGGTTCGTTCATTCCGATGCTGACGCTGGGGGTGCCGGGTTCCGGCACCACGGCGGTGATGATGGGTGCGCTGACGCTGTACAATATCACCCCCGGCCCGGCAATGTTCACCGAACAGCCGGACATCGTCTGGGGACTGATCGCCGCGCTGCTGATCGCCAACGTCATTTTGCTGATCATGAACCTGCCGCTGGTCGGCCTGTTCACCCGCATGCTGACCATCCCGCTGTGGTTCCTGGTGCCGGCGATCGCCGCGGTGTCGGCGGTGGGGGTTTATGCGGTGCACAGCACCACCTTCGACCTGCTGCTGATGGTCGGGTTGGGCGTGTTCGGCTACATCCTGCGCAAAATGCACTTCCCGATGTCGCCGCTGATTCTGGGCTTCGTACTAGGTGAGATGCTGGAGCAGAATCTGCGTCGCGCGCTGTCGATCAGCAACGGCGAGTTCGGCATTCTGTGGAGCAGCAGCATCGCGCAAACGCTGCTGGTGCTGGCGGTTGCGGTACTGGCGCTGCCGCCGCTGCTGCGCCTGATGCGCAAACGCCGCCAACCGGCGGCCGAGGCCAAAGCCGAGTAACGCGAAACGGGCGGGGATCCCCCGCCCGTTGTGTTTAACGGCGTAGGACCGCAATTCCCCTTTCCAACGCCTCGATATCGTCATCGGCGAGCAGGGGCTGAATCACCGCAAAGTCCGCCTCGGACAAGTCATAGAGGCGCAAGGCAAGCAACCGCGCGATGACCTCCGGCGCGAACCGCCAACGGATAAACCGCGCGGGGTTACCGCCGACGATGGCATAAGGCTCAACATCGCCGACCACCACGCTGCCGGCGGCGACGATCGCCCCTTCGCCTATCGATACCCCTGGCATCAACATCGCCCGCATGCCAATCCAGCAACCGTCCCCCAGCCGGGTGTCGCCTTTGGGGCGGTACGCCCGTTTGATGGTTGCCATAAACGGATACAGGCTCAGCCAGTCGATACGATGGGTGTGGTTGCCGCCCATCAGGATCACTGTTTCGGCCGCGATGCACACATAATCGCCGATCAGCAAGCGATCTATGTCACCCAGCGGCTGCCATTGCCGGCTGACCGCGTCGCCGTGCAGATAGCGCACCACCGAGCGCTCGAAGCCGTTATCCCAGCAGTCGCTGTAGTAGCTGTGGGTGCCTTTGATGATGATATTCGGGTTGGTCACCGTCTGATGCAGCAGCTCGGTTTTGGACCAGTGTTTTTCGGACATGGCGTATTCTCTTGTTACGGGAATAAAAGCCACGGAACGGAATGTCTGTGGCCGTGTTGTCGTTCACTCAACACGGCCATTCAAGCGATAAGCGCTCGTTTCAATCTCGGGTTATTCATCTTACGGCCTCTCTTGCGAGGCGTAATGGTAGCCGATCACGCCTCGGCGGTCTTGCTTTTCAGCAGCAGCACCCCGCCCATCACCAGCGCGCTGCCCAGCAGTTGCAGCTGATTCATGCTCTCCCCCAGCAGGAAATAGGCGATCACCGCGGTGAACACCAGTTCCAGCGACAGGATCAGGTTGGCCACCGCCAGCGGCAGCGTTTTCAGGCTGATATTGTACAGCCCGAAGCCCAGCAGCGTCGGCCCGGCGGCCAGCGCCAGCAGCAACAGCCAGCCGCTCCACTGGATGCCCTGTGCGCCGTGCGACAGGAACCACAGAGAGCCGGCCATGCCGTGGAACGCCGCCAGCGGGAACGCCGTCAGCGCCGCGTTGAACACCAGCTGGTACAGCGCCGAAAAACCGAACACGTACAGGATGGTGTTCCACACCGGATAGCCGCGCTCGCTGGCCACCCGCCCGCCGAGGGTATACAGGGTATAACCGATGCCCGACAGCATCCCGACCAGCAGCCCCAGCAGATCGAAGTGGCTGTTCCCCATGCTGTCGCCGTTGCTGACCAGGAAGCAACCGCCCAGGCTGATGGCGATCACCAGCAATTGGCGCAGCGTCAGGCGTTCGCTGTACATCACCCAGCCGAGGAACACGGTAAAGCCCACCGAGCAGTAGGTCAGAATGGTCGCCACCGACGCGCCGTTCAGCGCTACCGACAGCGTCCACAGGCTGTTGAACAGCGCCAGCAGCAGCCCGTAAAGTGCGTAGAACACCACCTGTTCACGGCGCAGGCGCGCCCACTTCGGTTTCACCAGCAACAAAAGCGGCAACAGCACCAGCGCCACCAGCGCCGCGCGCCAGAACGCCAGCACGAAGGTCGGCAGGTGATAGTACTCGGTCAGCGCGCGAATGATGATGGCGGTAAAGGCCAGCAGCATGGCGCTGATAATGGCGATGACGTAACCCTGGTGGCTGCCCTGAAAGAGGCGCGCGCCGGGCAGCGCCGGCCGGGCGGAAACGCCTGACGGTAATGACATGAGATCCTCGGAGAAATGGCGACGTAAATGCTCAGGCGGACAGTGTAACGCGGCCATTTTTTATCACTATAGCCACTTTACGGCGTTGTCATGCAGGCCACTTTTCTGCGCTTGAAGCCCTGTTGACATGGGGTATAGTAAAAATCACTCTCCATAACCGGGCCAATTTCGCATGCATATCCCGTTGGATCGCGAGCAGGACGTTCCGCTCTATTTACAGATCGAAGAAGCGCTGCGGCGCGCCATCCTCACCGGCGTGTTCGTCGATGGTGACAAACTGCCCTCGACGCGCACGCTGGCGGCCGAACTGGCGGTCAGCCGTTTAACGGTGGATAACGCCTACGCCGAACTGGCGGCCAAGGGCTTTTTACATCAGCGGCGCGGCAGCGGCGCCTATGTCGCGCACCCGCAGGCGCAGGCGCGCCCGGCCCGGCCGAGCAGCGATGCTCCATTCCCGCTGGAGAGCTTCACCACCCTCACCTCGCGGCTGGACGGCTACGCCGACGCCCCGCTGCCGGAGGGGCTGATCAACTTCGCCGCCGGCGTCGGCAGCCCTAAGGTGTTTCCGCTGGAGGCGTTTCGCAAAGTGCTGCTGTCGGTGCTCAGCCGCCATGCGGAAGAGGCCTTCAGCTACGGGGAATACTGCGGCTACTACCCGCTGCGCGATACGCTGAGCCGCATTCTCAGCGCGCAGGGCATCCCCACGCAGGCGGAACAGGTGCTAATCACCAACGGCTCGCAGCACGCCATCAGTCTGGTGGTGCAAAGCCTGCTGGCGCCGGGCGATACGGTGATCGTCGAAGAGCCGACCTACGCCGAAGCGCTGGGCCTGCTGCGCCAGCACCGCATCAATATCGTCACCGTACCGGGCGACCGCCACGGCATGCGGGTGGATTTGTTGCCGGAGTTGTTGGAACGCCACCGCCCCAAACTGATCTACACCATCCCCAATTTCCACAACCCGACCGGCCGCTGCCTGAGCGAGGCGCGGCGGCGACGCCTGCTGACTGTCGCCCAACAGGCCGGCGTGGTGATCCTGGAGGACGACTTCGTCGGCGATCTGCGTTATCAGGGCAAACAGCTGCCGTCGCTGCGCGCGCTGGCGCAGCCGGGCGCGGTGATCTACGTCAGCACCTTCTCCAAAATGCTGCTGCCCAGCATGCGCATCGGCTATCTGGTGGCGGACAGCGAACCCTATCAGCGTTTCGCCAGGCTGAAACACGTCGACAGCTTCACCAGTTCCAGCCTGATCCAGCGGGCGCTGGACGCGTTCGTCACCGTCGGCCGTTACGACAAGCAGCTGCGGCGCGCCGGGCGCGTCTACCGCCGCCATCTGGAGGTGATGATTGATGCCTTGCAACGGCGGCTGCCGCCGGGGTGCCGCTTCGAAACGCCGCAGGGGGGCTTATTTATCTGGCTGACGCTGCCGGCGACGGTGACCACCACCGAACTGATGCCGGTCGCCTGGCGGCACGGCGTAACCTTCGCACGCGGCGAATGCTTTTATGCGCAGGAACAGCTGGGCGCGCACGGCCTGCGGCTGAACTTCGCCGCCAACTCGCCGCCGCAGATTGAAGAAGGTATCGCCCGGCTGTGCCGGGCGATTGAGGAGGTGATAACGGAGAAAAACGCCGGTTAGACGGCGGCCCACCACAGCCGCAGCTTCATCCCCCAGTAGCTGGTCCAGCCGGTGGTGCTCTGCACCACCTTGCCCTGCGAGACCACCACGAAGGTCGGCGTCACGCCAATCTGCCACTGCGCCGAGAGCGTACCGGCCGGATCGTTGACCACCGGCAGCGCCAGCCGTTTGCGCGCCAGCCAGTGTTTCACCTGGGTATCGTCGCCCGAGCGCAGCGCGACGGTCAGCACGTTGCCGCCCGCCGCCTGCAAACGGGCGACGTCCGGCGTAGTGAAGCGGCAGACGCCACACCAGCTGGCCCAGAAGTAAACCAGCAGCGGCCGCTCATGGCTGAGCTGCGCCAACGACACGCGCTCGCCGTCCAGCGTGGTCAGCGTCTGAGCATCGAAGGCCGGCGGCGCCTGCGGCGCGTTCAGCCAATCCATCACCGTCACCACCGCCAGCGCGATCAGCGCCAGCAGCAACAACTCGCGCCCCCAACGCTTGAGCTTAGCCATGGTTGGCCTTCGCCAGCTGCTGCTTCACCATCGCTTCCAGCTCTTCATACGACACCGCCCCCGGCAGCATCCGATCGCCGATCAGCGTCGCCGGCGTCCCCTGCACGCCCAGCTGTTCCGCCAGCTCCATATTGGTGCGCAACGTGGTCATGCTCTGTTCGCTGGGCGCCACCGCCTTGACGCCGGTTTTCTCTTGCGCGGCGGCGATGCTGGCGTTGTCGTGGAAGCCCTTTTTCGCCATCAGCCGCTGGTGCAGGGCCCAGAATTGATCCGGGTGCTGTTGCCAGGTGGTGAGCGCCACGCGCGCCGAACTGACCGAGCTTTCGCCCTTGAACGGCAGCAGCTTCACCACCAGCGCCACGTCCGGGTATTGCTTGACGATCTTCTCCAGCATCGGATCAAAACGCTTGCAGTACGGGCAGTTATAGTCGGTAAAGGTCACCAGCGTCAGTTTGGCGTTGGCGGCGCCGAGGCGCGGGCTGGCCGGATCCTGGTACAGCGTTTTGGCGTTCTGCTTGATAGCCTGGCTGATTTGCTGGCCGGCGGTTTGCTGCTGCCAGGCGTCCACCGCCTGCGCCAGAATGTCCGGGTTGGACACCAGCGTTTCGCGGATCATCTCTTTGATACGCGCCTCTTGTGCCGGGGTGAAAGGCTCGGCGGCCCACACCGGGGCGGCGATGATCATCAGTAAAATCAGTAGCTTTTTCATTGTTCGGTTCCTTTGGCATGGGAAAGCGTTTGCAGCACGGCGTCACGGGTCAACAGCGGGGATAACACCTCGCCGTCCGGGCTGCCGGGGCCATAGATTTGGTTGAAAGGCACGGCGACGCTGCCGCGCTTTTGCAGGAAGGCGCTGATGTCGGCCGACGGGCGGCTCCAGTCGCCGCGCAGCGCAACCACGTCGTCGGCGCTCAGCGCGCGCTGTACGTCATCGCGCAGCAGCACATTGAATTTATTGGCTTTACAGGTCACGCACCAGTCTGCGGTCACGTCGACGAACACCCGCTTATGCTGGGCCAGCGCCTCGGTAATCGCTTGCTCGCTCAGCGGTTGCCACTGCACCCGATCCTGCAACGGCTGGCGCCACAGGCCGGCGGTCAGCGATCCGGCCAGCAAGGCCACGCCCGCCAGCACCAACGTGCCCGCCGCCAGCTTGGCCGCCAACCGTGCGCCCTGCTGACGCCACACCGCCAGCAGCAACGCCAGCAGCGCCAACGCCCCCAGCCACAGCGTGGCCTGCACGCCGATATGATTGCTCAGCAGGCTCAGCAGCCACAGCGACGACGCCAGCATCAGCAACCCCATCGCCAGCTTGACGGTATTCATCCAGCGGCCGGGGCGCGGCAAGCGCAGCGCCAGCGATGGCCAGGCGGCGATCAGCAGCCACGGCAGGCTCATGCCGATGCCGAGCGCGATGAACATGCCCCACAGCACCGGCAGCGACGCCGCCAGCGCGAAGGCCACCGCCGTGCCGAGAAACGGCGCCGAGCACGGCGTCGCCAGCAACGTGGCAAACGCGCCCTGCCAGAAATGGCCGCTCAGACCGTGCCCATTATGGGTCGCCAGCGACGTATTCAGATCGGACGAGAGGCGCAGATGGAACAGGCCAAACAGGTTGGCGCTGAACAGCAGCGTCACCAGCACCATAAAACCGATAAACCACGGATTCTGGAACTGAATACCCCAGCCGAGCGCATGGTTGCCGAGCCGCAGCAGCGTCATCAGCAAGGCCAACGCCATAAACGAGGCGACGATACCCAACGACGACGCCAGGAACTGCAAACGCACGCTGCGCCGATCGCGCCGTTCCACCTGCAGGATGGAGCCGAGCTTGATGCCCAGCACCGGCAGTACGCACGGCATCAGGTTGAGGATCAACCCGCCCGCCAGCGCCATCAATACCGCCTGCCATAGCGGGAATGCCGCACCGGCGGGCGCGGCCAGCGGATCGCCAATCGGCAGCGTAATCTGCTGCGCCATGCCGTCGTCGTCGATCACCAGCGTCAGCGTTTTGCCGCGCAGATCCGGCGCCGCATCGCCCCAGCCATCGCTGACCGGCACTCGCGCCAACAGCTGAGCGCCGTCGGTCTCAACCTGCGGCTTGCCGAGATCGGCATCCGCCAGCGTATCGAAGAACAGCGCGGGCTGCTGCCAACCGGCGGCGCGCTCGGCGGCGATCTGCAGCTCGCCGTTGCGGTAACCGGCCTTGACGCCCTCCGCCACCCCGGCGGCGATCGGCACCTGCCCCATCGCCTGCGCGAAGTCGTGGTTAAACTGCGGATCGTTCGGCGTCGTCAGATCCAGGCTGAACGGGTAGTCGGTCAGAATGCAGACGTTACTGCAGGTGGATAGCGTCAGGGTGCCCGCCAGCGGGCCGGATATCTGGCCTGACATCACGATCGGCAGCGTGACCCGATCGTGATAGCCCTGGGTGGAAATGCCGGCCACCTCGAAACGCTGCGGCGTCGGCCAGTGCCAGGTCGCCGGCGGCGGGTTGCCCTGCCAGACGATAGCCGGCGCGATGCCGCCTTCGCCTGGGGAACGCCAGTAGGTTTTCCAGCCCTTTTGCAGCTCGACCGACAGTAGCAGGCGGGTTTCCCCCGGCTGTGACGTGTCGGCACGCAGCCGCACCTTGGCATGATCGTTGGCCGGGTTTTGCAGCCAGCCGCTGTCCGCCGCCTGCAAGGCAGGCAGCCACAACATAAACAGGCAAGCGCAGGCCAGCCTGATAATTTTCAACATGTTAATTCTCCATAAATGATTAATTCACCGCGAAAAACGGGCGATTAACTCATTCATGGAAAACGCATAATCGAAGGTGCACCCTGAGGGTGGGCGGTGAAATGGCGCGAGGGGGAGGAATACGCAGGCGCGCGGCAATGGTCGGCGCCAACAGCGCCAGCAGCAGGCCCAGCCCGAACAGAACGGTTTCGAACATCACCGGCGGTGCGGCCAGCAATGACTTGGCGCTCAGTTCACAGGGCGTCGGCTGCGCTTCGGCGGCGGTGTCACTGGACTGAACGGCGGTGGCGGCCGGGATCCCCAGCGTTTGCTGCAGCGCATGCAGGCCCGCCATGCGCTGGGTCATGCACGTCAGCACCACCAGGCAAGCCAGGCATAAAAACCATTTTGCAATCCGCTGCCGTTTAACCATGCCATCCTCATGTTCGGGTCTGGGGTTATCTTAGCGACGCGGGCGCGATTAGCAACGTTTTGTCGGTAAAGAAATGTCTGAGCGGCGGTATTGATGGCGGCGATTTACAGGTATCATAGCGGGTAAGCCTGCGCTTTTCGCCGGGTACGATGATGATTCTCTCCTCCAGGCATTCTGCGGGGATACACAGCGAAGGACTGGTGATATGCAACCTTTGAGTGGGCCGGGCACCCCAATCGCCGGCGAACGCCCTCCCTCCCCGGGCAAAACGGCGGCCACTGACGATCAACCCCTTTCTCCGGCACAGCGCACGACGCTGGAAAAGCTGATCGTGAAAATCATGACGCTCAGCCCGGCAAAATCGGCGGAGATCTGGGCGACTCTGCGCCACGAGCTCGGCGCCGACAACGGCGGTGAACTGCTGGCGCGCCATTTTCAACCGGCGGAACAGCTGCTGCAAACGCGCCTGACGCAGGCGCAGCAAAACCACGCCGGGCGCCAGCTGTTGCAACAGCTGGCCGAATTGCTGCCGCAGGGCAACAACCGCCAGGCGGTCAGCGACTTTATTCGCCAGCAGTTCGGCCACACGGTACTGAGCCAGCTGAGCCCACCACAGCTGCAGCAGGTGCTGAATCTGTTGCAGACCGGCGGCCTGACCATTCCTCAGCCGCAGCAAACCGCCACCAGCGATCGCCCGCTGCTGCCCGCAGAGCATCAGAGCCTGCAGCAGCAGATCACCAAACTTAGCGCGGCCACCGGTGAAGCGCCGGCTAAAATCTGGCAAACGCTGTTTGATCTGGCGGGCGTGAAAACCAACGATCCGCTGCCGGCGCGCCACTTCCAGCTGTTAAACCAATTCTTGCAAGTGAAGGTGGCCCTCAGCCCGCAGAGCGCGCCGACGCTGAACAATCTGCTGGCGGCGCTCAAGCAGCCGGCGGACGAGCAAGAGCTGCAGCAGATGAACGACTACTGCCAGGCGCGCTTCAACTGCGGTGCCAATGCGCCGCTGACGCATCCGCAAATGAGCGACGCCATTCATCAACTGTTTGCCCGCCGCCTGGAAAAAGCCGGCCAGGCTCAGGCTATCGTCAGCCACCCTGTCGATCCGCAGCCGCTGCTCAACCCGCTGATCGCCGCCCTGCCGCTGCCGCTGCAAAAAGCGCTCAGCAAACCCGCCGTCGCGCTGATCCTGCTGCTGTTGGCGCTGGCCGTCGTGCTGGCTCTGGTGTTTTAACGCCTCAGGCGCAGCCGCAGTCCTCAACAGCCGCCCGATCGCGCAACGATCCCGGCTGTTCGCCGATGGCCAACGGATGGCCGTCGCGCAGCCAGAAGTCCAGCCCGCCGATCAGCTCCTTCACCCGGAATCCCAGCTTCGCCAGCTTGTAAGCGCCCTTGGTGGAACCGTTGCAGCCGATGCCGTCGCAGTAGGTCACATACACTTTTTCGCGATCCAGCTGCGCCGTGCTGGCTTCATCCATCAGACGATGCGGCAAACTGAGCGCACCGGGAATATGCCCGGCGGCGTACATCGCCTCCGCGCGGGTGTCGATCACTATCACCCCCTCCACGCCATTGCGCAGATCCTCCGCCACGTCCCAGGCATCCGCATAGCGGCTCAGTTTGGCCGCCAGGTAGGCCAGGCTCTCTTCCGGCGCCGCCGGAGGAAAAGCCAGCACTAATGATTCTTTCGACATACCATTCACTCCCGTGCATCAAGACAGATGACAATAGTGCCCCATTTTGGTCTTATGATTGATACCCATTTTCCAACCGTGATAAGACCCATTATGCGGCACTCGCTGGTCACGTTGTTTCAGCAATCGCCCCACACCGCCGGCACGCTGCGCGATCGCCTGTGCGGCGCATTACGGCAGGCCATCCACCAAGGGGCATTGAGCGTTGGGCAACGCCTGCCTTCCGGCCGGGTGCTGGCCAGCGATCTGGGCCTCTCGCGGGTGACCGTCGAAGCGGCCTACGGTCAGTTGGAGGCGGAGGGATACCTGCAGCGCCGCGTCGGCCAGGGCACCTTTGTGGCGATTATCATCGCCAAATCACCGCCGCCGGCGACCGCTGCCGGCATACCGCGCCTTTCGCAGCGCGGCCAACAGATCGTACAAACCGGCGGCTGCCGCGATCCGCAGCAGCCACGGGCGTTTGCCGCCGGCTCGCCGGATCTGCGCGCGTTTCCGCTGGCCTTGTGGAAGCAACTGACCGCACAGCGCCTGCGGCTACAGGGAGAAAGCCTGCTGCGCTACGGCGACCCTCAGGGCTATTTGCCGCTACGTGAAGCGATTGCCGCCCACGTCAATCAAACGCGCGGCGTGATCTGCGATGCACGGCAGGTTATCGTGCTGACCAGTTCGCAGCAGGCGCTGCAGCTGATCGCCACGCTGCTGCTGGACAGCGGCGACAGCGTCTGGATGGAAGAACCGGGTTACACCGGGGCAAGAAATGCTTTTATCAGCGCCGGCGCCGCCCTGACGCCGGTCGCGGTGGACGGCGACGGCCTGCGTGCTGACCCCTCCTTGCCTGACCCTCGTTTGATTTATCTGACGCCCTCGCACCAATACCCAACCGGCGCAGCGCTCAGCCTGGCACGCCGGTTGGCGCTGCTGGCGCTGGCGGACAGGCGGCAGGCCTGGATCGTCGAGGACGATTACGACAGCGAGTTTCATTACGACGGCCTGCCGATACCGGCGATGCAGGGCCTGGATCGCCGTGGCCGGGTGCTTTACCTCGGCACCTTCTCCAAATCGCTGTTCCCTTCGCTGCGGTTGGCGTACCTGATCGTCCCGCCCACGCTGGTTGACGCGTTCGTCACCGCGCGCACGGTGTATGACGGCCACAGCGCGCAGCTGATGCAGGCGGTCACCGCCGAATTCATCCATCAGGGGCACTTCGCCGCGCATATTCGCTATATGCGCCAGCTCTACCGCAGCCGGCGCGATGTGTTACTGGCGGAAGTACGCGAAAAACTCGGCCACTTCGCCACGCCAGCTCCCGCCGCCGGCGGCCTGCAGCTCAGCGTCTGGCTGCCGCCCGGCCAGGAGGCGGCGCTCAGCCGACAGGCGCAGCGGCTCGGCATCCTCACGCCCCGGCTGACGGCACAATACCAGACGGCTCAGGCGCAGCGCGACGGCTGGCTGCTGGGCTTTTCGGCCCTGACGCCGGGCGAGATCCGCAGCGCCGTCGAGCGGCTGGCGCAGATCGCCGTGGCTTAGCCCGGCCTCAACGGAATGCGACCGGCTTATTGCTCGGTCAGGCGCATTTCCGCCACCAGCGGCAGGTGGTCGCTCACCGCCGGCCAATGCACGCCGTTCCAGTCGCCGCTGGCGTTCGGTACCGTCAGGCTGTCCAGATGCCAGCGCTGCGCGTTGCCGGTGAAGATGTAATCCACCTTGATCTCGGCGTTTTCCGCCGGCCAGCTGCGGCCATCCTGCCCGTTAGGCATGATGTCGTTCCAATAGCGGCTCAATTCCAGCCAGGTCACGCTGCCCGGCACATCGTTCATGTCGCCGAACAGCAGCTTGATACCGCGCACTTCGATGGTGCGATCGTTCAGCTCCCGCACCTGATCCAGGCGCATTGTCGGGTCTTCCTTGGTATCGAGGTGGGTGTTGAACAGGGTGATCGGCGCCGGGAACTCCGGCACGTCGACCTTGGCGCTGAAGGCAATGCGCTGTTCGCGCTGGCCGGACGGCAGCGGATAGATCACGGCGTCGTGCAGCGGATACCTGGAGAGAAACGCCAGGCCATATTCACCGCCGTCGAAGTCGATCGCCCGGCCGAACACCGCTTGCATGCCGGTCAGCTTCGCCAGCTCCGCCGCCTGATCGACGCGGCCGCTGCGGGCGGTGAGCTTATCCACCTCTTGCAGCGCCACCACGTCGACGTTCATCGCGCGAATCGCCTTGGCGATGGCGGTCATGTCGCTGACCTTGCCGGCGGCGATATTGAAGCTGGCGACGCGGATCTTCGGCGCCTGTTCCAGTTCGTAGGTTTTGTTTTTCAGGCCGCCCAGCGCGCTAGCCACTTCGCGGCTGTTGGCGTTGCTGTTGGCATGTCCGGTGTCGGCAGAGGACCAGGCGCTGGGAGAAAGGCCAAGGGACAGTAAGGTGATAAGCAGAGCGTGAGCGGTGTGCATGAATTCTCCTTGAGGAACAGATAAGTGTTATGCGGGCGCTTCCCGGCCCACAGCTAACACCGATTTTGCCGCAGAAACCTGCGACGATTTCCTAGTTTCACCGCTATTTTTCGTTTCTGCGCGATGCTTCGCATTCTGGCGGTTTACGCATTGCACCGTTGGACAAACGGCTGATTTCGTTTTAAAACCGGTAGATTGCCAACCGCGAGGAGTTCCGATGACCAGCCCGATTGCCGAACAGCTCACCGAACGTTTCTTCCGCTACCTGGCGGTGACCAGCCAGAGCGACGCCGCCGCAACCACCCTGCCCAGCACGCCGGGGCAGCATGAGATGGCGCAGCTGCTGGCGGAAGAGCTGCGCCGGCTCGGCCTGGCCGACGTGCAGATAGACGACCACGCCACCGTCACCGCCCGCAAGCCCGGCACCCAACCCGGCGCGCCGCGCATCGGCTTCATCACCCATATCGACACCGTGGACGTCGGCCTGTCGCCCGAAATTCGCCCGCAGCGCCTGCGCTTCACCGGCGAAGATTTATGCCTGAACACCGAGCAAGATATCTGGCTGCGCACCGCCGAGCACCCGGAGATCCTGCCCTACCGGAACGAAGAGATCCTGTTCAGCGACGGCACCAGCGTACTGGGCGCCGACAACAAGGCGGCGGTCACCGTGGTGATGACGCTGCTGGCCAACCTGACCGCGGCCGATCGCCACGGCGATATC
Organism: Serratia sp. 4542; assembly: GCF_016805595.1. Classification (NCBI taxonomy): domain Bacteria; kingdom Pseudomonadati; phylum Pseudomonadota; class Gammaproteobacteria; order Enterobacterales; family Yersiniaceae; genus Serratia; species Serratia sp. 4542. Next base: position 134,810 of record NZ_RXKV01000011.1, on the reverse strand, counting down.
GTGGTGGCGTTCGTGCCGGATGAAGAGATCGGCCTGCGCGGCGCCAAGGCGCTGGATCTGCAGCGTTTCGCCGTCGATTTCGCCTACACCATCGACTGCTGCGAGCTGGGTGAAGTGGTGTACGAGAATTTCAACGCGGCGTCGGCGGAGATCCGCATCGAAGGGGTGACCGCGCACCCGATGTCGGCGAAAAACGTGTTAATCAACCCGATACGCATCGCCAACGACATCATCAACCGATTCGACGTGCAGGATACCCCGGAACACACCGACGGGCGCGAGGGCTATTTCTGGTTCACGGATCTGGCCGCCAATGCCAATCAGGCGACGCTGAAGGTGTCGATTCGCGACTTCGATCGCGCCACCTTCGAGGCGCGCAAAACCCGCCTTGAGGAGACGGTGCGTCAGGTGGCGGCCAACTATCCGCGCGCCAACGTCAGCTGCAGCATCAGCGACATCTACAGCAACATCAGCAACGCCATCGGCGAAGATCGGCGCGCCATCGATCTGATCTTTGGCGCCCTTGCCGCCCACGGCATCCCGCCGAAGGTGATCCCGATGCGCGGCGGCACCGACGGCGCGGCGCTCTCGAGCCGCGGCATCCTGACGCCCAATTACTTCACCGGCGCGCATAACTTCCACTCGCGCTTCGAGTTTTTACCCGTCAGCGCCTTTGTGAAATCCTACCAGGTAACCCGCAGCATTTGCCTGTTGGCCGCCCGGCAGAGCGGTAATCCGGGCTAGCTCAACAGCCAGCCGACCAGCGCGGCCCACGCCAGCAACGGCAGCGAGTAATAGTGGAAGCGCAACCAGATCTTGCGCTCCCCCGCCATGCGCAGCGCAATCAGGTTGGCGAGCGAGCCGACCGCCAACCCGAAGCCGCCGGCATTGACCGCATAGGCCAACTGCGCGCTGGAGGGCACATAGTTGAGCAGCAAAATGGTGGCCGGCACGTTGCTGACGATCTGCGACAGCCCGACGCCCAGCGCATACACCCCGCCGTCGCTCAGCCCGGCGATAGCGGCAAACGCCGGCTGAAGCGGCGGCAGGCGGGTAAACAGGCCAACATCGATAAACATGGCGGCGAACACGAAAATCAGGCTCCAGTCGATCTGCAACAGCACCCGGCGCGCCAGCAACAAAAAGCCGGCGAACACCGCCAGCAGCCCATACAGCGGCAGACCGATATCCAGGCACAGCAGGAAGATCGCATACAGCCCCACGCAGCTCAGCAACAGCGGCCGTTGATAGGGGTAGCCCTCGGTATTCGGCGTTTTCACGATGTCGCGCGCCGGGAAGCTGAACCAGGTCAACGCCAACAGGCTCAGCATCATCGCGGCGCCAAACGGCGCCATCTGGCCGATGAAGCCGAGGAAAGAAAGGCCGGAGCGGCTCCACAGCAGGATATTTTGCGGGTTGCCGATCGGCGTCAGCAGCGAACCGGCGTTCACCGCCAGCGCCTGAAAGATGATCAAACGGCCCACCGGCAGCGCCGATAGCTTTTTCAGCGTGATGGTGAGCGGAATGACGATAAACAGCGCCACGTCGTTGGTCAGAAACGACGACAGCAGCGCGGCGGAAAACACCAGGAACAGCGCCAGCCGCCGTTCGCTATGCAGCCGGTTGATAATCTTGCGGCCAACGACGTCGAAGTAGCCGCTGACCTCGACGCCTTTGGTCAGCAGCATCAGCCCCAACAGGGTAATGAGGGTGCGGCCGTCGATAAACCCGCCCAGCGCCGCCAGCGGCTGCGGATGAAAGGCGAACATCGCCACGCCGGCCAGCAACAGCGCATGCAGGAAACGGTCTTTGACAAAGGGATGGATAAGCCGGGAAATGGCGGTTGCACTCATGGTGGCAGCTTGAAACCTCAGCGAAAAGCATGAGCGAGACGTTAGCTCAGGCGCAGCCGCAACGCCAGCAAAATGCTATTTTACCTTTATCCGCTTTCCATTTGCCGCGCTTTACTTTATTTGTAGCGGCTTTCTCGTTTTCAAAGGACATGTTATGGCTTCCCTGTTCGCCAAAGGGGCGTTGCTCAGCGCCTTATGCGCCCTGCTCGCCGCCTGCGACGATGCCTCCTCCCGCCCGCAAATCGCTATCGACGGCAAGACCATGGGCACCTTCTACAGCGTTAAAGTCAGCGGTGACGTCGCGATCGGCAAGCAAGAACTGCAGCGGCAGATCGACGCGGTGCTCGAACGGGCCAACGACGATATCTCCACCTACCGCGCCGACTCGGTGCTGTCGCAATTTAACCGTAGCGCCAGCCTCGAACCGCAGCCGATCCCGCGCGGCATGGCGGACATCGTGCTGATGGCCCAGCGCATCGGCCGCGATACCGGCGGCGCCATGGACATTACCGTTGGCCCACTGGTGAACCTGTGGGGATTCGGCCCCGACAAGCATCCGGTCAAGGTGCCGGAACAGGCGCAGATCGACGCGGCGAAGCAGCGCATCGGCCTGCAGCACCTGAAGCTTATCAGCGACAATCGCGGGGAGTGGCTGCAAAAAGATCTGCCGGACATGTACGTCGATCTCTCGACGCTGGGCGAAGGCTACGGTGCCGATGAACTGGTGCGCCTGATGAACCGCAACGGCATTACCAACTACCTGGTATCGGTCGGCGGCGCGGTCTCTTCACGCGGCGTCAACGGCCAGGGCAAACCCTGGCGGGTGGCAATCCAAAAGCCAACCGACCGTGAAAACGCGGTGCAGGCGCTGGTGGATCTGCACGGTTACGGCATCAGCACCGCCGGCAGCTACCGCAACTACTTTGAACAAAACGGCCAGCGCTACTCTCATGTCATCGATCCGACCACCGGCAGGCCGATCAACCACCGGCTGGTTTCCGCCACGGTGATCGCCCCCACCGCGCTCGAGGCCGACGGCTGGGATACCGGCCTGATGGTGCTGGGCACGGAGAAAGCGTTGAAACTTGCCGAAGAGAAAGGGCTGGCGGTCTACCTGATCAGCAAAACCGACGACGGCTTTAGCGCCGTGATGACGCCGCAGTTCAAGGCGTTTTTGGTGCAGTGAAATAAAAAAGCCCGGCACGCAATGGCCGGGCTGGTTGCATGCGCCCGCAGGCGCCGCGCCGATCACTTGGTCAGCGCGATGATGCCGAGAGTCAGACCGGCCACTGCCGCCGCGCCGCCGGCGATCGCGCCCGCGGTTTCCCAGTTATCCTGAGTGGTGCCCTTCATGCAGGTGTTGGTGTGCACCAGACGCCCCTGGTCATCGTAGACCGGAACGCAGGGAGAATCAGTGGCGCATCCGGCCAACACGGCCGACAGTAACCCAACCGCAATTAACTTTTTCATACTTCTTGCCTCAATGTTCGATCACTTTAGAAAGCCACGCCGAGCGATAATCACGCTACCTGGCTATTGTATGCCCAACGCGTGTAATGGCGAGGTAATGATGTGTCAGGGGATGTGATTTGGGAAAACTCCGAGCGCTCGCCCGGCGGGCTTTGAACGGTAAAAAGCCCGCGAAAACGCGGGCTTGATGGCGAGATGAAGCTCAGGCGGAATTATTTCGCCAGTTTGCGCATCACCAGGGTGGCGTTGGTGCCGCCGAAGCCGAAGCTGTTGGACATCACCGTGGTCAGCTCGCGCTGAGTCGGCTGAGTCACGATGTTCATGCCGGCCGCCTGCTCATCCAGGGTTTCGATGTTGATGCTCGGCGCGATAAAGCCGTGCTCCAGCATCAGCAGGCTGTAGATCGCTTCCTGCACGCCTGCGGCGCCCAGCGAGTGACCGGTCATCGCCTTGGTGGAGGAGATAGCCGGGGTATTGTCGCCGAACACTTCGCGAATCGCGCCCAGCTCTTTCACGTCGCCTACCGGCGTGGAGGTGCCGTGCACGTTGATGTAGTCGATAGGCGCATCCAGATCCTGCATCGCCATCTTCATGCAGCGTACTGCGCCTTCGCCCGATGGCGCAACCATGTCGGCGCCGTCGGACGTTGCGCCGTAGCCAACGATTTCTGCGTAGATGTGCGCACCGCGCGCCAGCGCGTGCTCCAGTTCTTCAACCACGACCATACCGCCGCCGCCGGCGATGACGAAACCGTCACGATCGGCGTCGTAGGTGCGGGAGGCTTTTTCCGGCGTGTCGTTGTACTTGGTGGACAGCGCGCCCATAGCGTCGAACTCGCAGGCCATTTCCCAGCACAGCTCTTCGCCGCCGCCGGCGAACACGATGTCCTGTTTGCCCAGCTGGATTTGCTCAACCGCGTTACCGATGCAGTGTGCAGAGGTCGCGCAAGCGGAGCTGATGGAGTAGTTTACGCCGTGGATTTTGAACGGCGTCGCCAGGCAGGCGGAAACGCCGGAAGCCATGGCTTTGGTGACCACGTACGGGCCAACCGCTTTCAGGCCGCGCGGGCTGCGCATCGCATCGGCGCCGAACACCTGGAAGCGCGGAGAACCGCCGCCGGAACCGGCGATCAGGCCCACGCGCGGGTTGTTTTGATACTCTTCTTCCTTCAGGCCGGAAGAAGCGATCGCTTCTTGCATCGCCAGGAAGGCATAGATGGAAGCATCGCTCATGAAACGCACCGCCTTGCGGTCGATCAGGCCGGTCGTGTCGAGCTTAACTTGCCCCCATACGTGACTACGCATGCCGGAATCTTTCAGTTCCTGGGAGAAAGTGATCCCAGAACGTCCTTCCTGCAGGCTCGCCAGGACCTCCTGCTGGTTATTACCAATGCTGGAGACAACTCCCAGGCCAGTAATCACTGCACGTTTCATTCAATACCTCTTCCACTATTTACCTACGGGATTTTGCATCGCACTTTAGCGTACAGATGTAAGCCGAACAAGTCCGATCAGCGTTTTTCAGCTTTATTGTTGTCCAGTTTGCGCCAGGGCGCCAGCGCCGTTAGAATTCGCGGCATCCCTTGAATTTCGAGCTATTGACCGTGAACCACGCCCCCATCCAAACCGCAACGCTAACCTGGAACGAACAGGGTACACCTGTTTCGAAACAGTTTGATGACGTCTATTTTTCCAATCAGGATGGGCTGGAAGAAACCCGCTATGTCTTCCTGCACGGCAACCGGCTGCCGCAGCGTTTCGCCACTCACCCGCGCCCGCTGTTGGTGGTGGCGGAAACCGGATTCGGCACCGGGCTCAATTTCCTGACCCTGTGGCAGGCCTTCGCGGGCTTCCGCCAGGCCGAGCCGGACGCCGCACTGCAACGCCTGCACTTTATCAGCTTTGAAAAATTCCCCCTGCAGCAGGCCGATCTGGCGGCGGCGCATGCGCGCTGGCCGGAGCTGGCTCCCTATGCCGACGAGCTGCGCGCCCAATGGCCGCTGCCGCTGCCGGGCTGCCATCGCCTGCTGTTGGCCGAAGGCCGCATTACGCTCGATCTGTGGTTCGGTGACGTCAACGAATTGCTGCCTCAGTTCGACGCCAGCATGAATAACCAGGTCGACGCCTGGTTCCTCGACGGCTTCGCACCGGCCAAAAATCCCGACATGTGGACCGAGCAACTGTTCGCCGCCATGGCGCGTTTCGCCCGGCCGGAAGGCAGCTTCGCCACCTTTACCGCCGCCGGCTTCGTGCGCCGCGGCTTGCAGCAGGCCGGTTTTCAGGTCAACCGTTGCAAAGGCTTCGGCCAAAAACGTGAGATGCTCGCCGGCGGTCTGCCGGCCGATACGCAGCCTACACCCCACCCGGCGCCCTGGTATCGGCGTCCGGCGGCGGACAACACCGCCGACATCGCCCTGATCGGCGGCGGCGTCGCCAGCGCGCTCACCGCGTTGGCCTTATTGCGGCGCGGCGCCAGCGTCACGCTGTACTGCGCCGACGAGCAGGCGGCCGAGGGCGCTTCCGGCAACCGTCAGGGGGCGATTTATCCTCTGTTGAACGGCAGCGGCGACGCGCTGGAGAGTTTCTTCAGCGCCGCGTTTCCCTTCGCCCGTCGTCAATACGACACCCTCTTGCAACAAGGCGTCACCTTTGATCACCAGTGGTGCGGCGTCAGCCAGCTGGCCTACGACGAAAAGAGTGGGGCCAAGATCGCCAATATGCTGAAAACCGACTGGCCGCCGGCGCTGGCGATGGCGGCCGACCGCGAGACGCTCAGTGAACTGTGCGGCGTCGATACCGGCTTTGGCGGCATCACCTACCCGCAGGGCGGCTGGCTCTGCCCGGCCGAGCTGACGCGCGGCGCTATCGCGCTGGCGCAGCGGCAGGGTCTGGTCTGCCGCTACCGGCACGATGCGCAGGCGCTGGCGCGTGAAGAAAACGGCTGGCGTATCGACTTCACCCACGGCGAAAGCCACCGCCATGCGACAGTGATCCTGGCCAACGGGCACCGGTTGGCCGAGCTGGCGCCGACGCAAGCCCTGCCGCTGTACTCGGTGCGCGGGCAGGTGTCGCACATCCCAAGCTCGCCGGCCCTCGGTCAGTTGAAACAGGTCTTGTGCTACGACGGCTACCTGACGCCGGTCAACGCCAACAACGGCCAACACTGCATCGGCGCCAGCTACCAGCGTGGCGACACCGCCACCGACTACCGCGAGCAGGAGCAACAGGAAAACCGCGAGCGCCTGCTGCGCTGCCTGCCTGAGCAGGCCTGGCCGCAGCAGGTGGACGTCAGCGCTCATCAGGCGCGCTGCGGCGTGCGCAGCGCCACCCGCGATCATTTGCCGATGGTCGGCGCGCTGCCGGACTATCAGGCCACGGTGACGCAGTATCAGGATTTGCAGCGGCAGAACCAGCGCGGCGAAACCGTCGCCGATGCGCCGGTCTATCCCGGCCTGTTCGCTATCGGCGGGTTGGGATCGCGCGGGCTGTGCTCGGCGCCGCTGGCGGCGGAAATTCTGGCGGCGCAGCTGTTCGGCGAACCGTTGCCGGGCGATGCGCGCCTGCTGGCGGCGTTGAATCCGAATCGGATGTGGGTACGAAAGCTGCTGAAAGGGCGTGCGGTTTAATTCATAAATGAGGGGCGCGGTGATGCGCCCCGGCATGGCGGTCAGGCGGCAGGCGTGGCGGCCTGATAGAGGTTTTCCCACATGCCGCGCACCAGGATCTGATCCGGCGGCGAGAGTTCCCCGGCGGCGATCGCCTTGTGCAGGCTCTCTTCCACCCGCGCCTTCAGCGCTTCGGCAGTGTGCTCACCCTGCTCTTCCGCTTCGGCCACCGCCAGCGTCAGATGACCGCGCAGGTAGCCACCGGCAAACAGTTCATCATCGCTGGCGTGCTCTACCATGTCATCAATCAGCGCCAAAATGCGCGCTTCGAATTCTGCGATCATCAAATTTCCTCATTAAATAGCGGACTGTGGCGTCAGTTGAGATCTTCCGGGTACGGAAAATGCTCGGCCGCCAACGGTGGCGTATTGTAGAACGATTGCAACGCCTGAATAAAGCGCGCAGGCCGTGTGGGTATTCCCTGCTCCAGCAGCGCCAATACCCGGGCGCGCACCTTGCGCTGGAACGCGATGCGATCCGGCTCGCAGTCGCCGTTCAGGTTGTCGCAGCTGACGTTGAACGGGAAACCGGCCGCCACGCAGAACATCCATTCCAGCGCCTGCGGTTTGATCTCTACCGCTTCGAATTCACTCTGGGTTTGCGCGTCGCGCCCGTCCGGGCAATACCAGTAACCGAAGTCCACCAGCTGGCGGCGCGCTTCGCCGGCGATGCACCAGTGCGAGATTTCGTGCAGGCCGCTGGCGTAGAAGCCATGGGCGAACACGATGCGGTGATACGGCAGTTCGTCGTCGGCCGGCAGATAGATAGGCTCGTCGTCGCCCTTCACCAGGCGGGTGTTGTAATCATCGCTGAAGCACTGATTGAAGATCTCGATCAGCTGTTCATAGTGATAGCGGGTCTGCGTGTCTGACATAAAAACTCTATAACCACAAAAATAAAGAGGCCATTATACCCGATAAGACAGGGCGCGTAAGCAACGCCCCCTCTTCATCTTTAACCGTGCACCAAGGCGGTCAACCACTGCTGAATTTCCGCGCCGTGATTGTCGTACAGCAGCTTGAGGCTCATCACCAGTGAGACGATCACGATCATCGGCCGAATCAGCTTCTGCCCCCGGGTCAGCACCATGTGCGCCCCCAGACGCGCCCCCAGCACCTGCCCCACCAGCATCACCAAACCGATGCTCCACACCACCTTGCCGCCGATGATGAACAGCGCCAACCCGCCGACGTTGGAGGTGAAGTTCAGCACCTTGGCATGCGCCGTGGACTTGGCGAGGTTAAAACCGCACAGCGTCACATAGGCCAACGCGTAGAAAGACCCGGCGCCGGGGCCGAAGAAACCGTCGTAAAACCCGACGCAGCCACCGGCCACCAGCCCAAACGGCAAGGCGCCGAGGCGGCGTTGACGATCTTCCTCACCCAGCCGCGGCATCAGTAAGAAGTAGAGGCCGATGCCGATCACCAGCAGCGGCAACATCTGCCGCAGCAAATCGGCGCGCATATGCTGCACCAGAATGGCGCCGGCGATCGAACCGATCAGCGTCAGAAATATCGTCAGCTTTTGGTCATTGAGGTTCACCGCGCGCCGACGAATAAAGTACAGGCTGGCGGAGAAGGAGCCGCCGACCGACTGCAGCTTGTTGGTGGCCAGCGCCTGCGCCGGGGGAACCCCCACCGCCAGCAGGGCCGGTACCGTCAGCAACCCACCGCCGCCGGCGATGGAGTCGATAAACCCCGCCAGCAGCGCTACCGCAAACAACACCCCGAGCATCTCGGGGCCAATGACAAACCAGTCCATGTGTTATTCCGCTGAGAAATGGTGATCCAGCAATGCCTGACAGGTCGGCGGTAACGGCGGCGGCACGGATTTGCCCGGCTTGGCGTTAGGCTGATGCGGCACGAACCAGCTCGCCAGTTCGGCCCCGCAGCCGTCACCCGGCGGCGGCGTATCCTGCTCCTGGCACTCCAGGCTGCCGGCCGGGCAACGCAGGCGCACGTGCATGTGCGCACGATGGCCGAACCACGGGCGCACCTTGTGCAGCCAGGCGCGATCGGCGCCGGCATCCAGGCACAGGCGCTGCTTGATCGCCGGGTTGACGAAGATGCGCGTCACCTCCGCGTCCTGCGCCGCCAGCTTGATCAGCGACTCAATTTGCGGCTGCCATTGGCTGGCCACCACCTGTTTGCCGTCCCCTGATACCAGGTCGATCGGCTGTGGTTTCAGCAATTGCTGCGCGCTCCAGCGTTGGCGCGGCAGCTGCAGCCAGATGTCGACGTCGAGCCCCGACTGGTGGCTGGCGTGGCCGCTGCTGAAGCGGCCGCCGGCCGGCATCGCCATGTCGCCGATCAGCACCGTGCCCAGCGCTTTCTGGTTCGCCTGGCTGCTGAGGCGCTGAATAAACGCCAGCAGATCCGGGTGGCCGAAATAGCGGCGCTGGTCGGTACGCATCACCTGGTAGTTCGGTGAGTTCAGCGGCAACGGCTGCGCGCCGATGATGCAGCCGTTGGCGAAACCGCCCACCGCCTGCGGCGCGCCGGCCACCGGGTGATCGATTTTCTGCCACGGCGTCAGCGCCATGGCGGAGGCGGAGGCCGTCAGGGCCACCAGGCCCAACATCCAGTTTTTCATGGCGATTACCAGCGAGGCACGTCGGAAACCACATCACCGTTTTGCGCACGCTGACGCAGCAGGTGATCCATCAGCACGATCGCCATCATCGCTTCGGCGATCGGCACGGCGCGGATGCCCACGCACGGATCGTGGCGACCGCGGGTGACCATTTCCACCGCTTCGCCCTGGCGATTGATGGTGCGGCCCGGCACCATGATGCTGGAGGTCGGCTTCAGCGCCAGATGCGCCACCACCGGTTGGCCGCTGCTGATGCCGCCGAGAATGCCGCCGGCATGGTTGCTCTGGAAGCCTTCCGGGGTGATTTCATCGCGGTTTTCGCTGCCGCGTTTGGTCACCACGGCAAACCCGTCGCCGATCTCAACGCCTTTCACCGCGTTGATGCTCATCAGCGCATGCGCCAGATCGGCGTCGAGACGGTCAAATACCGGCTCGCCCAGGCCAACCGGCACGTTTTCTGCGATCACGCTGACCTTGGCGCCGATGGAGTCGCCCTCTTTTTTCAGCGCGCGCATCAGTTCGTCCAGCGCTTCCAGCTTGTCCGGATCCGGGCAGAAGAACGGGTTCTGCTCGACCTGATCCCAGTCTTTCAGCTCGCAGGTCACGTCGCCGATCTGCGCCAGATAGCCGCGTACCTGCACGCCGAACTTCTGCTGCAGGTATTTCTTGGCGATAGCGCCCGCCGCGACGCGCATGGCGGTTTCACGCGCCGAAGAACGGCCGCCGCCGCGATAGTCGCGCAGGCCGTATTTCTGTTCGTAGGTGTAGTCGGCATGCCCGGGACGGAACACGTCTTTGATGGCGCTGTAGTCTTGTGAGCGCTGATCGGTGTTCTCAATGATCAAACCGATGCTGGTGCCGGTGGTCACGCCTTCGAATACGCCGGAGAGAATGCGCACCTGATCCGGTTCGCGGCGCTGGGTGGTGTAACGCGAGGTGCCCGGACGACGGCGGTCCAGATCGTGTTGCAAATCGGCTTCGGTGAGCGGAATGCCGGGCGGCACGCCGTCGACGATACAACCCAGCGCCACCCCGTGAGATTCACCGAAGGTGGTGACGCGGAAAATCTGCCCAATACTGTTTCCTGCCATCACGGCTCCTTACCGTTAGTCTTTTATCGTTATGAGGCCCGCCGTGCGGGCCCTGGAAATGCGGTTTAGCTGCGGTAGAGGCTGAAGTGTTCCTTGCAATCCACCAGCTGCTGTTTGGTCAGCATGAACACGCCGTCGCCGCCGTTTTCGAACTCCAGCCAGGTGAACGGAATGTCCGGATATTGATCCATCAGGTGTACCATGCTGTTACCCACTTCACAAATCAGCACGCCGTCGTCGGTCAGGTAGTCCGGCGCGCAGGCCAGGATGCGGCGCACCAGCTTCAGGCCGTCGCTGCCCGCCGCCAGGCCCAGCTCCGGCTCAAAGCGGAACTCCTGCGGCAGATCGGACATGTCTTCCGCATCGACGTACGGCGGGTTGGTGACGATCAGATCGTATTGGATCGCGGGAACGTCGCGGAACAGATCGGAACGGATCGGGATCACCTGATGTTCGACGCCGTGCGCCTGAATGTTGCGCTCGGTCACCGCCAGCACCTCGCTGGAGATGTCCACCGCGTCCACTTCCGCCTCCGGGAAAGCGTAGCCGCAGGCGATGGCGATACAGCCGCTGCCGGTGCACATGTCGAGGATATGGCGTGGCGGGTGTGGGATCAGCGCGCTGAAGCGATCGTTGATCAGCTCGCCGATCGGCGAACGCGGCACCAGCACGCGCTCGTCGACGTAGAATTCCATGCCGCAGAACCAGGCCTTGTTGGTCAGGTAGGCGACCGGGATGCGCTCGTTGACGCGGCGGATCACGCGCTCAACGATGCGATGGCGCTCGCTGGAGGTCAGACGGGCGGTGTGCATGTCCTCCGGAATATCCAACGGCAGGAACAGGCTTGGCAGCACCAATTGCACCGCTTCGTCCCACGGATTATCGGTTCCGTGACCATAGTAGATATTGGCGGCGTTGAAACGGCTTACCGTCCAGCGCAGCATATCTTGAATGGTGTGCAGTTCGTTCACTGCTTCGTCGACGAAAATTTTGTCCAATTTGCCCTCCGGCAGGCGCTGTGTTTCATGATTTAGCCGCATAGTTTGCCATGAAGCCCGCGACAAATCACGCTTGCCCCTCGCGCTTTTCATTCTGGTCCGAGTTTTGCGTCGACAGCGCTCGTTCACAAGGTAAACTAGCGAAATAAACGATTTCCGGTGAATGAAGCATGAAGAACAAGCCCCCTCTGAGCAAAGACGAACAACAGCTCTTCAGAGAGTCGGTGGCGGGCGCGAAAAAGCTGCGCCAGGACACCATCGTCCACCGCCCGCCGAAACCCAAGGTCAAACAGATTGCCCCGCAGCGGCTGCTGCAGGAGCAGGTCGATGCCAGCTATTATTTTTCAGATGAATACCAGCCGCAGCTGGAAGAGGAAGGCCCGACGCGCTACGTGCGCCCCGGCAGCAGCCCGTATGAGCTGAAGAAGCTGCGACGCGGCGATTATTCGCCGGAGCTGTTTCTCGATTTGCACGGCCTGACCCAGTTGCAGGCCAAGCAGGAGCTGGGGGCGCTGATCGCCGCCTGCAAACGTGAACACGTGCACTGCGCCTGCGTGATGCACGGGCACGGCAAGCACATTCTCAAACAGCAAACGCCGCTGTGGCTGGCGCAGCATCCCGACGTGCTGGCGTTCCACCAGGCGCCGAAGGAATGGGGCGGCAACGCCGCCATCCTGCTGTTGGTGGAACTGGCCGAGTAGACCCGCAGAAACGACTCAGGGCGATGTCAGACATCGCCCTGAGTTTATTCCGCACCGCATCCGCGGCTCACACTTTGGCCATCACCTGCGACGGGCTGACCTGCCATTCAAACTTGCCGTAGCTGCCGTCCGCCGGCAGATCGACGTTGGCAATCGCCGAGGTCGCGAACATCGGAGGGCACTCACTCGGGCACAGTTCGGCCACCAGATAGCCCACCAGAGGCAGGTGCGACACGATCAGCACCGAGCTCACCCCTTGCATCGCCAGCGCTTGCAGGTAGCTGCCGACCTGTTCGGCGTTGCCGCCCGGCGTCAGCTCGGGCAGCACTTCTTCGCCCTCCGGCAGCGTCAAGGCTTCACGCACCGTCGCCAGCGTCTGTTCGGCCCGCAGATAGGGGCTGACCAGCACGCGTTCAATATCCACAGACTTGGTGTTCAACCAGGCCGCCATCTGACGGGACTCGTCGCGGCCGCATAGGGTAAGGGGCCTTACCGCATCGCTGGCTGCCTCGAGCGCCGCCTCTCCGTGACGCATAATCAAAACTTGCATATTGCACCGCTGTTGTTGACAAAGTAACGCTATACAGAAACGCCGTGCGTGCTGTACCGCCGAGTTTTACAACCCAAAGCCAAAGCTTTAAAACGATAACGCGCCGTCTCTTTATGGCGGCCGGGCATTTTGCCTGAAAGTTTACGTAAAGAAAACGCTGTTTTTTACAGCAATCCTCTCCGGGCAAACCTCGATTGCTCACAGAACAAGCAATTCAACGGGTTAAATTTTAACCTTGCCGCCATGAAATTTATTGATGGCGGTCAAGCTAACTTACCGCTGCCTGCGCCTCGCTGTACAGCCTCACCGGCTGACGCTGTTGCAAGGAGTGATGGCGATCACAACGCGGCCCTGTTGCAACTATAGTGCAAATCGGGCCGCCCTGCGTTCAGCTCCCCTGCGGGTAAAAGCGCTCGCCCTGCTGCGCCATGCGCTGCAGGCGTTCGCACGGGGCGAAGTGCTCGCCGTGCTGCTGACGCAGGTAGTCCAGCGTCTTCACCACTTTCTCGGCGCCGAGTTCGTCCATATAGCGGAACGGGCCGCCGAGGAACGGCGGGAAGCCGATGCCAAACACTGCGCCGATGTCGCCGTCGCGCGCGCTGCGGATCACGCCTTCGTCCAGGCAGCGCGCCGCTTCGTTCAGCATCATCATCACGCAGCGTTGAGCGACGGTCGCCGGCAGCATGTGCGCCTTCGGCGTGACGCCGAGCAGCGTATACAATGAGGTATCCGCATGTTTGCGCCGCTGCCGCTGCTGCCCTTCGCTCGGGTAGAGATAGAAGCCGCGGCCGTTCTTGCGCCCTTTGCGCCCGTCTTTCAGCACCGCATCGAACGCAGCCGGCGCGGCGAAGCGCGGCCCCAGCGCCTCGACCAGTACCGGGATGATCTTGGTACCGACGTCGATGCCCACTTCATCCAGCAGGGTGATGGGGCCGACCGGGAAACCGAAGTCCACCAGCGCCTTGTCCAGCGACTCCATCGGCTCGCCTTCCAGCAGGCAGCGCGCCGCTTCGTTGATGTACGGCGCCAGGATGCGGTTGACGTAAAAACCGGCGCTGTCGCCCACCACGATGGCGGTCTTGCCCTGCTTGTGCGCCAGCGCCACGGTGGTGGCGATGGTCTCTTCGCTGGTGCCGGCGTGCGGGATCACTTCCACCAGCGGCATCTTGTCCACCGGGCTGAAGTAGTGCAAGCCGATCACCTGCTGCGGCCGCTGGGCTTTTTCGGCGATGCGGCCGATAGGCAGCGAGGAGGTATTGGAGGCGAACACGGTATGCGGCGCGCAGTTTGCTTCGACCTCGGCCACCATCTGCTGCTTCAGCGCCAAATCTTCAAACACCGCCTCGACCACGACATCCACCTGTTCAAAGCCGGTGTAATCGGTAGAGCCGGAGATCAGCATCATCTGTTTTTGCCGCTCGGCCGGGCGCATGCGCTTGCTGCGCACCCGCTTGCCGAGCACGTCCCAGCTGTATTTCAGCGCGTGATTGATGCCGGTTTCATTGATGTCTTTGATGCGAACCGGCAAACCGCCGCGGGTGGCGGTGACGCAGGCGATGCCGCCGCCCATCAGACCGCCGCCGAGAATGCCGACGCGGTGCAGGGCGCGCGGCTGAGCATTGCCGCCCCGCTCTTTTTTCAGCGCGGTGGAGGCGAAGAACAGGCTGCGCAGCGCCGCCGACTGCGGCGTCATCGCCAGTTCGCCGAAGGCGCGCGCTTCGGCCTCATAACCGCTGGCGCTGCCGTGATCCAGCCCGGTGCGCACCACCTGAATGATGCGTTCCGCCGCCGGGTAGTTGCCGTGGGTTTTCGCCAACGTTTTCTTGCGCACGATGCTGAACAACAGATTTCTGCCCAGCGGGCCGTTGAGCAGGCGATCCTGCCACGGCAGCTCGCGCTGATGTTTCCAGCCCTGTTTCACCCGCTCGATAGCGGTCTGCAACAGAATCGACTGCGGCACGGCGTCGTCAACCAACCCCATGCGCAGCGCCTGGCGGGCACGAATGTGCTTGCCGGTCAAGATCATGTCCAGCGCCTTGGCAGCGCCGACCAGGCGCGGCAGGCGCTGCGTACCGCCGGAGCCCGGCAGCAGGCCCAGCTGCACTTCCGGCAGCCCAAGCGCGGTTTTGTCATCGAGCGAACAGACGCGGCCGTGGCAGGCCAGCGCCAGTTCCAGCCCACCGCCCAGGCAGGCGCCGTGAATGGCCGCCACCACCGGCACCGGGAACGCGGCGATCTGCGCCAGCGTGCTCTGCCCTTTCTTGGCCAGCGTTTCCGCCTCTTTGGCGCTGGTGCAGGCGGCAATCATGGTGATGTCGGCGCCGGCGATAAACGAGTCCGGCTTGCCGGAAACGATCACCAACCCTTCCAGCGCGGTATGCTGTTGCGCCCGGATCAGCACGTCGTTCACCTGTTCGACGAACTCGGCCTTGAGCGTATTCACCTTGTCGCCCGGTACGTCGATGGTGATCACGCCGATGTTGTCGGGGCGAATCGTCAGCTGAAAGGCCGACGGTTTGGCGCGCTGTTCATGCAATGCGTTTTCAAAGCTCATCATTCCACCTCCACGATCATCGCGGCCCCTAACCCGCCGGCGGCGCAGGCGGTGGTCAGGCCCAGCCCGCCGCCGCGACGTTTCAGCTCATGCAGCGTCTGGGTGATCATGCGCGCGCCGGTGGCGGCGAACGGGTGGCCATAGGCGATGGAACCGCCCAGAACGTTGAATTTGTCCATGTCCACTTCGCCGATCGCCTGGCTGCGGCCAAGCTTCTCGCGGGCGAACTCTTCGCTGGCGAACATCTTCAGGTTAGCCAGCGTTTGCGCGGCGAAGGCTTCATGCATGTCGATGAGCGTCAGATCGGCCAGGCCGATACCGGCGCGATCCAGCGCCAGCGGCGTGGCGTAGGAAGGCCCCAGCAGCATGTCTTCCCACACGTCGATGGCGGCGAAGGCAAAGCTGCGCAAATAGCCCAGCGGCTGCAGCCCCAGCTCTTTGGCGCGCGACTCGCTCATCATCAACACCGCCGCCGCGCCGTCGGTCAACGGTGTGCTGTTGGCCGCGGTGACGCTACCGTGCTTGCGATCGAACGCCGGTTTCAGCTTGGCGTAGGACGCCAGGCTGGAATCTTTGCGGATGTTGTTGTCTTCAGAAAGCTGCGCGCGGTAAGGCGGTACGTAGGCGGTCATCACCTCATCGCGCAGCCACCCCTGCTGCCAGGCTTTGGCCGCCAGCTCGTGGGAACGGTGCGCCAGCGCATCCTGCGCCTCGCGGGTGATGCCGTGGCTCTTCGCCATCTGCTCGGCGGTATCGCCCATGCGCAGTCCGGTGGAATACTCCGCCACCGCCGGTGGCACCGGCATCAGATCGCGGAATTTCAGCCGGCTGAACAGTTTGAGACGCTGCGACAGCGTACGCGCCTTGTTGACGTCCACCAGCGTGCGTGCCAGCGCCTTGCTGACGCCGATCGGCAAAACGGAAGAAGAGTCCGCCCCGCCGGCGATGCCGACGCTGATGCTGCCGGCCATGATGCTCTCCGCCACGTTGGCGATCGCCTGGAAGCTGGTGGCACAGGCGCGCGACACGCTGTAGGCGTCGGTATGGACGCTCATGCCGGTGCCCAGCACGATTTCACGCGCGATGTTCGGCGCCTCGGGCATTTGCACCACCTGGCCGAACACCAGCTGTTCGATAAGCTGCGGATCGATACCGCTGCGCGCCAACAGCTCGCTCACCGCCGTTTTCCCTAAATCCACCGCCGGAATGCCGTGATAGGCAGTCGCCTGTTTGGCAAAGGGGGTACGTAGTCCATTCACAATCGCAATGCGGTCACCATGACGGGTCACCAACGGCAGTGCCTTACTCATAAATGCTCCTGAAGAAAATAACGTCAGCGCAATGGGCAGAAAGAGGTCTGACCTGATGAGGTCATTGTTAACCAAACGGTTACATTTGGCAAACCGGCAGAGATCAAAACTGCGAGCAGGCGCACTTTCTATCGGGGGGCGATGTAGGGAAGGCAATCCCCGACGCACGGTAGGCGGCGCCGGGGGTAAAGCGGGGATTAACGCAGGCCGAGCTGGAAGATCAGGGTTTCCGCCTGGCAGGCGAAGGTGAAATCGGCCTCCAACTGCACGCCGCCGTCAACCGGTTTAATGCTACTGCTGATGTCACAAGGGTCGGATTCTACCGCGCGCGCCTTTTCGCTCAGGGCGGCCAGCATGGCTTCCGCATCTTGTTGATTGCTGAACACCTGGCTGTAGGACGCGGTGCAATCGGTGTTATCCATCACGGTGCCGACATCCACGCAGCAACACGCGGCGGTTTCCTGGGCGCTGCATTTATTAATTGCATCTGACATGATTGGTTCTCCTCAAGGGCCTCGGTTATCAGCCCAAATTGCCGTTTTACTCACCGGCACAAAGCCACAAAATTCTGCAGGTATTTTACGCTTCCGCGCCGGCAATCACTAGCACTTACTTTTACTGGGTGTTTTAAGTGATGGAAATCACAAATAAAAATGAGCGCCTGCTAAGGAATGGTAAGAATTTTGTTATTTACTGCTGGCTTTTTGTTAAGCAGATCTCTTTTTTGATATCAGGTTGGAAATATTTCAAAAACAAACTTGCAACATTTTCACAGGTCAGACCTATACTTCAGCCACTGGTCTGATTTGTCTGAACGATAACGGACCCTACAATCCCGCGCTCCTTGTTACTTCGTGTAACAATAGTTTAAATAATAAACACATAATGAGGTTTTGGTCATGAGCCAGAAAAACCTATTGACTAAATCAGCTCTCGCAGCTGCAGTGGCAATTATTTCTTCAAACGTGTCTGCCGCAGGATTCCAGCTGAACGAGTTCTCAGCAGCTGGTTTAGGACGTTCGTATTCTGGCGAAGGCGCCATGGCGGATACGGCGGCCTCCGCGAGCCGCAACCCGGCATTGTTGATGATGTATACCCGCCCGGAACTCTCCATCGGCGCGGTCTTCATCGATCCGGACGTAGACATCACCGGCAAATCCCCTTCTGGCGCCAGCCTGGATGCGAAAAACATCGCGCCAACCGCCTGGGTGCCGAACCTGCATTATGTTCACCCGATTAACGATCAATTCGCCGTAGGCGGATCGGTCACCAGCAACTACGGTCTGGCGACCGAATTCAACGACGGCTACACCGCAGGCGCTTATGGCGGCAAAACCGATCTGGAAACCCTGAACCTGAATCTGAGCGGGGCTTACCGCCTGGATCAACACTTCAGCTTCGGTCTGGGCTTCGACGCCGTATACGCCAGAGCCAAACTGGAACGCTACGCCGGCGAATTGCCGAAGCTGCTTGCCGGCCAAGGCCTGCAAACCGGTCAATTAACGCCTCAGCAAGCCGGGATGATCGCTCAAATCCCTGGCGATACCCAGATTTCTCACCTGAAAGGCGATAAGTGGGGCTTCGGCTGGAATGCCGGCCTGCTGTACGAAGTGGACGAAAACAACCGCTACGGCTTCACCTACCGTTCTGAAGTGAAAATCAAGTTCGACGGCGACTACAAAAGCAGCCTGCCGGCACAGTACAACCCAATTACCCAGGCGCTGGGCGTTGGTTTGCCGTGGGGCACTAGCGGCAGCACCATCCCGGGCTCTCTGGATCTGAACCTGCCGGAAATGTGGGAACTGTCCGGCTACAACAAAGTGGCGCCTCAGTGGGCCATCCACTACAGCCTGGCGTACACCAGCTGGAGCCAGTTCCAGGAGCTGAGAGCCACCGGCAGCAACGGCCAGACCCTGTTCCAGAAGCATGAAGGCTTCCGCGATGCCTACCGCATTGCGCTGGGTACCACCTACTTCTACGACGACAACTGGACCTTCCGCGGCGGCGTCGCCTTCGATGACAGCCCGGTGCCGGCACAGAACCGCTCTATCTCCATTCCGGATCAGGACCGCTTCTGGGTCAGCGCAGGTACCTCTTACGCGTTCAACAAAGACGCGTCGGTCGACGTCGGTGTGTCCTACATGCACGGCCAGAAAGTCACCATCAACGAAGGCCCATACACCTTCAACTCGGTGGGCAAGGCCTGGCTGTACGGTGCCAACTTCAACTACCGTTTCTAATCTCGCTTGAGAAAGAAGCCAAAGCGCCCCTCGGGGCGCTTTTTTTTTGCCCGCCGCTTGCCGCCGGCATAAAAAACCCGCCTGACGGCGGGTTTTCATTGGCGTAACGCCCGTGATTACTGCGAGTCGATCTCGTCCAGTTCGCCCTGAATCGCCTTGGCGTTCGGGTTCTCTTCCGGCTTGAGCGAACCGCCGTTGGCGATGAAATCGTGGCGCTGGAAGTAAGCTTCGCGCACCATGATGTAAGGATCGGAAGAGTTGCGCAGCAGACCATCGGAATCCAACAGCTGGGCGCGGGTTTCGATCCCCTCGACCACCCACTTGCCCGCCGACATCCAGAAGGTCAGGTAGCTCAGCATCGGATACAGCGTATCCGCAAAATCGCCGCCTTCGTCACGCAGCGTGAAGCTGCCGTAGCCCGGCAACATCACGTACGGGCCGTAACCCACATCGTAATGGCCCAGCGTGCTGCCGAAGCGGTTGGGTTCTTCGCGCGCCAGTTTCGGGTTGGCCATGCCGGCCACGTCGATCAGGCCGCCCATCCCGAGCAGGGTATTCAGGAAGAAACGGTTGAAGTGGATCATCCCGCGGTAAGGATCGCCCTTCAGGAAGGCGTTGACCATGCTGGCCGGCTCT
Source organism: Serratia sp. 4542 (assembly GCF_016805595.1). Classification (NCBI taxonomy): domain Bacteria; kingdom Pseudomonadati; phylum Pseudomonadota; class Gammaproteobacteria; order Enterobacterales; family Yersiniaceae; genus Serratia; species Serratia sp. 4542. Next base: position 115,151 of record NZ_RXKV01000011.1, on the reverse strand, counting down.
TCCAGGTTAGAGGTGAAGTTGCTGATGCCGTTACGCGCCGGCATCGGCACGTAGTCGCGCCAGGCCACCGCGACCGGGCGCAGGATATAAGGATCCAGGACGTTGTAGTTGAAGTCGAACATCGTCCGGTTAAATCCTTCCAAAGGATCGGAACGCCCTTGCGGATCTTTGTCTGGCGCGCTGGCACAGCCCACCAGTAATACCGTTGCGAATGCCACCCCAGTCAGGCGAAAGTTCATATTTTTCTCCATAAAAACACGTTCGGTCTTATTTTTCATTGACCTGCTTGTTTATCTGAACGCTAACCTGCTCTTTACCGCTGAATGTCTGCAGCGAGCTTTCGCCGAACCAGTCTCCCGGCTGCGGCGTGGCCAATCCGTCCTGTGAGAGGCGCACACGCACCTGCACCTGATGCTGTGCCGAGAGTAGACGCTCGGGCATCATGGCGTTGCTGTCATCCAGAGAGAAAGACAGCGGAAAACGGCTCAGCGGCAATTGTTTTACCGCCACCGGCACCGGGCTGACGCCGTCGGTAACCGAGATGACCAGCGTCCCCTGCGTCGGCAGGGCTTTCGCCGCCTGCGGTGACAGCGAAACGGTCACATTCAGTTTAACAGTTTCTCCGCCGGCCTGGGCTTTTGCTTGTGCAATGCTGCGCTTTATCACTTCCGCGCGCGGATCGTTGGCCGGCAGCAGCTGCAGCATCACCTGCCAGGCGCCTATCGCCTGCTTGAAGTCGCCCTGTTCGAAGGCATTGAACGCCAGCAGGCTCAGCACCCGCGGATCGCCGTGATTTTCCGCGATCATGCGCCGCAACAGCTGTGTCGCCTGCTTGTTATCCTCCGGATCGTTGGAGCGCGTCAAGACCTCGGCATAGCCGAGCCGCACTTCCAGACTATTCGGATCCAATTGATAAGCATGGGCAAACGCCTGTGTAGCGGTGGTGGCGTTGTTCAGCGCCATGCCGACCCGCCCCAGCATCATCCAGTCGTTGATGTTGCGATCGTCCTGCTGCAGCGCGGTGCGCAGCCCCAGCCCAAGGCGGGCGATCTCTTCCATGCTCAGCGGTTTGGCGCGCTCATTGGCGACGCGCTCGCGCAATTCCGGCATTTGCGCCTGCACCAGGCGCCAGTCCAGCACCTGCGCCAGCCCGCCGGTTTTCAGATAAAAGCCAACGGTCACCGCCAGCAATAACAGCACGCCCGGCACCAGCGCCCAGCGATTGATCGGCTTCGCCTGCGCCGCCTGCTCGACGGGAATGTCGTTCAACAGGTTCTGTTGCAGCTCTTTCACCAGCTCCGGGCGCTCGGCCACCACGCCTTGCTGCTCATCCTGCTCCAGCTCGCTGAGGCGATCCTGATAAAAAGCCTTGTTCAACGCATCGCGCGTGGCGGCGCTCTGCTTGCCATGGCGCATCGCCGGCACCACCAGCAACGCGGCGGCGCCGGCCAGCAACACGCAAATAATCAGCCAAAAAGCCATTAGGGTTTCTTCCTGTCAGTCTCTTGCAACAGCGCCGCCAGGCGCTGCCGTTCCCGTTCGGAGAATTCATCGTCCACCGCCGCGCCAGGCCGGCGACGGGTGCGCAGGATCACCACCGCCCCGCCGATCAGCACGAACAGCAGCGGGCCGATCCACAAGATCAGCGTCGCCGGCGTTACCGGCGGCTCATAGGTAACGAAGTTACCGTAGCGCGCCACCATGTAATCGATGATCTGCTGCTTGCTTTGCCCCTGCATCATCAGCTCGTACACCTTGGTGCGCATGTCGGCGGCGATAATGGCATTGGAATCGGCAATGCTGTTGTTTTGGCATTTCGGGCAGCGCAGCTGTTCGGTCAACTCGCGATACTGCTGCTCCTGCTCGACGGAGTTGAAGCGATAGGTATCGATCGCCGCGGCGGCGCTCCAGCTCAGCAGCGCGGCGCACAGCAGGACAATCAGCCTCATGCCTCACCCCCGTACTTTTTATACAGCGGCAGCACTTCCTGCTGCCAAACGCGCTCGTTCATGTCGCCGGCGTGGCGGTAACGAATAATCCCCTGGCCGTCGATAAGGAAGGTCTCAGGCGCGCCGTAGACCCCGAGATCCAACCCCAGCATGCCGTCGCCGTCGTACAGGCTGAGGGCATAGGGATTGCCGAGGGAATTCAGCCAGGTCACCGCCTTGGCGCGATCGTCTTTATAGTTCAGGCCAACCACCCGCACGCCGCGCGCCGCCAGCGTATTGAGATACTGGTGTTCCGCGCGGCAGGTCGGGCACCAGGTGGCCCAGACGTTGAGCAAGATCGGCTTGCCGTCGCGCAGTACCGCCTGATCGTAGGTTTTGCCGGGCTGATCCAGCGATTCCAGCCTGAAGGTCGGCACCGGTTTGCCAATCAGCGCCGATTCCAGCATGGTCGGATCTTCGCCGCCGGCGTTACGCGTCAGTTGCACCATCAGCGCCGCCACCAGCAGCAGGAAGAGGACCAACGGGATAAACAGCAGCTTACGATTCATGGTTGCGCCTCCAGCTTGCCTTCGCGCTTGAGTTTTTTGCTCATGCGGTAACGCGGGTCGAGGATGCACAGCAGGCCGCCGATCGCCATAAAGACGCCGCCGAACCAAATCCAGCGCACGAAGGGTTTGTAATACAGGCGTACCGCCCAGGAGCCGTCCTCCAGCTCCTCGCCCAGCGCCGCGTACAGATCGCGGCTGAAACCGCCGTCGATCGCCGCTTCGGTCATCATGCTGCGCGCCACGCTGTAGTAGCGTTTCTCCGCGTGCAGCGTCGCCTCCGGCTTGCCGTTGCGCGTGACGTCGATGATGCCGACGCCGCCGCTGTAGTTCGGGCCGCGAATGTCGTGCACGTCGCGGAACACGAAGTGATAGTTGTGAATATCCACGCTGTCGCCGGCCTTCATCCGCACGTCGCGCTCCACGCTGTAGTTCTGGCTGAAGGCGATGCCGATCACCGTCACCGCCACGCCGAGGTGGCCGAGCACCATGCCCCAGTGGCTGCGGGACAGCTGGCGCAGGCCGCGCCAGAAACCGTGACGGTGGGTAGCACGCTCATGCAGCTCCATCAGCGTCAGGATGATCACCCACAGCGCCATGATCAGGCCCACCACCGTCATGCCGGCGATGCTGTCCTGCAGCAGCCACGGCAGCAGGATTGACAGCACCAGCGTCGCCAACAGCGCCACGCCGAGGCGGCGCCACAGCTTGCTCGGCTCATCGCGGCGCCAGCGCACCAAAGGCCCGATGCCCAACAGCAGCGCCAACGGCGCCATCAGCCAGGTGAACATGGTGTTGAAGAACGGCTCGCCGATCGAGATGCTGCCCAGCCCCAGCTGTTTGTGCACCAACGGCAGCAGCGTGCCCAACAGCACCACCAGCATGGCGGCGATCAGCAGCACGTTGTTGCCCAGCAGGAAGGTCTCGCGCGAGAAGGTCTCGTGCTGCACCCGGCTGCGCACCTGGCCGCCCTTGACCGCGTACAGCAGCAGCGAACCGCCGATCACGATCACCAGGTAGGCGAGGATAAACATGCCGCGCGCCGGATCGGAGGCGAAGGAGTGCACCGAGACCAGCACGCCGGAACGCACCAGAAAGGTGCCCAGCAGGCACAGCGAGAAGGCGGTGATCGCCAGCAACACCGTCCAGGCTTTGAACGTGCCGCGTTTTTCGGTCACCGCCAGCGAATGCATCAGCGCGGTGCCGGCCAACCACGGCATAAAGGAGGCGTTTTCCACCGGATCCCAGAACCACCAGCCGCCCCAGCCCAGCTCATAGTAGGCCCAGGCCGATCCGAGCACGATGCCGAGCGTGAGGAACACCCAGGCCGCGGTGGTCCACGGGCGTGACCAGCGTGCCCAGGCGGTGTCGAGCCGGCCGGCCATCAGCGAGGCGATGGCGAACGCAAAGGCGACCGAGAAGCCGACGTAGCCCATATACAGCAGCGGCGGGTGGAAGATCAGGCCGATATCCTGCAGCAGCGGGTTGAGATCGCTGCCGTCGATCGGGAAATTCGGCAGCGTGCGGGTGAACGGGTTGGAGGTCATGATAATGAACAGCAGGAAACCGGCGGTGATCATCCCCATCACCGACAGCACCCGCGCCACCGCGTCCTGCGGCATCGCCCGGCTGCACAACGCCACCGCCAGCGACCAACAGCTCAGCAGCAGCACCCACAGCAGCAGCGACCCCTCATGCGCCCCCCAGGTGGCGGCGATGCGGTAATACACCGGCAGTTGGGTATTGGAGTTGGTGGCCACGTAGGCGACGGTAAAATCGTTGACCACGAAGGCGTGCACCAGGCACAGGAACGCCAGCGCAATCGCGGCGAACATGCCGTAGCTCAGCGGGCGGGCGACCGCCATCATGCGGCTGTCTTGCCGCGCCGCGCCCCACTGCGGGTAAATGCTCAGCAACAGCGCAATCGCCAGCGCCAGGCACAGCAGAAAACTGCCCAGTTCCGGCATCATGACTTGGCGCCCTCCGCCTGCGGCGCGTTATACGCTTCCGCCGGGCCTTTGTGGTTCTCTTTCATCGCGTCGGCCACTTCCGGCGGCGTGTATTTCTCGTCGTGTTTGGCCAGCACTTCGCGCGCATTGACCACGTTGCCCTCGCCCAGCACGCCCTGCGCCACCACGCCCTGCCCTTCGCGGAACAGGTCCGGCAGAATGCCGGTGTAGGTCACGCCGATCGCGCCGCGCGCGTCGTAAATCTTGAAGCTGACCTGCAGCGTATTGGGATCGCGTTTTACCGAGCCCGGCATCACCATGCCGCCGATGCGCAGCCGCTGGCCGACCTCGGGCTTCTCATGATTTTCGCCCTTGCCCTGCAGGATTTCTCCCGGGGTATAGAACAGATCGATGTTGGAGCGCAGCGCGTACAGCATCAGGGTCGCGGTCAGCGCGATGCCGATCAGCACAACGATCGCCAGATAAAGGCGGCTTTTACGACGTGGATTCACAATGATTTCTCCCGCGGTGCGGCGGATTTTTGTTTTGATTGTTGCGCATGGCGAATGCGCCGCTCGCGCGCCTGACGGCGGCCGATCTCGACGAGCAACTGCCGCCGTTGCCAGACGGTGTGCGCCACCAGCCCCAACAGCGAAATCAGCGTGGCGGCGACCGCCAGCCAAACATAGAAGGCGTAACCGCCCATGGCGAAAAACGCCGACCAAGAATCGAACGCGGCATTCATGACTGACGCTCCTTATTCACCAGCCCGGCGACCCACGGGCGCTGGCGCTCCTGGAACAGGATCAGATTGCGCAGGCGCATCAGCGTCAGCGTGACGAACAGCAGCAGGTAACCGAGGATCGCCCAGCGCAGCGGGGTGCGCATGCTTGGCGCGATAGACTGCTGCATATTGGTCGAGCCCTGATGCAGCGTATTCCACCATTCGACCGAAAAATGGATGATAGGGATATTCACCACGCCCACCAGCACCAGAATCCCGGCGGCGCGGCCCGCCAGACGGCGGTCTTCAAAGGCGTTGTACAGCGCGATGACGCCCATATAAAGGAACAGCAGCACCAGCTCGGAGGTCAGACGCGCATCCCACACCCACCAGGTGCCCCACATCGGCTTGCCCCAGGCGGAGCCGGTCACCAGCGCGATAAAGGTGAACACCGCGCCGATCGGCGCCATCGCCGCCACCACGGTATCGGACATTTTCATCTGCCACACCAGGCCGATAAACGCCGCCACCGCCATCGAGGCGTAGATGCCCATCGACCACATGGCCGCCGGCACGTGAATATAAATGATGCGGAAGCTGTCGCCCTGCTGATAATCCTTCGGCGCGAAACCAAAGCCCCATGCCCAGCCCAGCAGCAGGCAGGCCGCCGCCGCCAGCCCCAGCCAGGGGATAAAGCGGCCGCAGACGTGATACAGCCGTTCAGGCCGCGCCAGTTGATGTAACCATTTCCACATTGTCGTCAGTGCTCACGGTAATTTTTATGCGTCGGCCGCCCCGAGCGATCGAAACGGCGAAAATCTTCTGCGGGGTACGCTCTTGTCGGCCTTGCCCCGTCTGTTCATTCAATACGTTAGCTAGTGCACGCTCACTCGCAGCGCCGCCGCGGTGGCAAACGGTGCCAATGTCACGCTGCCCGCCAGCATCGCGCCGAGTATCGCCAGGTAACCGTCGATCGGCATGCCCATCGAGGCGGCGTCGATCGCGCCGGTGGCGAAGATCAGCACCGGGATATACAGCGGCAGCACCAGCAGGCTGAGCAGCACGCCCCCTTTGCGCAGGCCGACGGTCAGCCCCACGCCGATAGCGCCGATCAGGCTCAGCGTCGGCGTGCCGAGCAGCAGCGTCCCCGCCACCGCCAGCCAGGTCTGCATATCGAGCGACAGCAGCAGCGCCACCAGCGGCGACAGAATCAGCAGCGGTAGACCCGTCACGACCCAGTGAGCACACACTTTGCCCAGCACCGTCATCGGCAGCGGCGTCGGCAGCAGCAACAGCTGCTCCAGCGAGCCGTCGAGGAAGTCGTCGCGAAACAGCCGCTCCAGCGACAGCAGCGAGGCCAGCAGCGCCGCCACCCACACGATGCCCGGCGCAATGCGCGCCAGCAGCTGCGGCTCCGGGCCAATCCCCAACGGAAACAGCGTGATCACAATCAGGAAAAACCACAGCGGGTTGACGATATCCGAACCTTTACGGCAGGCGATCTTCAGTTCGCGGCGCACCAGGGTCAAAAACATCACAGGCTCCCCGCGTCATGTTCCGCCAAACGAACTTTACCTACCGTTTGGCTGACGCCGGCCAAATCCTGATGGGTGGTCAACAATACCATGCCGCCCCGCTGTGCATGTTGTTCAAAAAGGCTAATCAACTCGGCTACGCCCTGTTTGTCGATCGCCGTCAGCGGCTCATCGAGGATCCACAGCGGCACCGCGCTGAGCCACAGCCGCGCCAGCGCCACGCGCCGCTGCTGCCCGGCGGACAGCTGCGCCACCGGCAGATCTTCGTAGCCCACCAGCCCCACCTGCTCCAGGGCGCGCCAGATGGCCGGATGATCGGTTGTGCCGCGCACCGCTTGATAAAACTGCAGATTTTCGAAGGGCGTCAATACGGCTTTGATGCCGGGCTGATGGCCGATAAACAGCAAATCTTGCTGGTAACCCGCACGATCGCGCAGCGTGCTGCGCCCACGCCAGCACACCTCGCCGCCGTCCGGCCGCGCCAGGCCAGCGAGAATGCGCAGCAAACTGGTTTTACCCGCGCCGTTCGGCCCTTCTACCTGAATGATATCGCCCGGCTGAACTGAAAAGCTTAGCTCGCTAAACAGGATGCGCTCATCGCGCACGCAACTCAGACTTTTGGCTTCCAGCATCGGGGAACTCATATTTTTCTTTGGGATAGCGAATCATAGCATAAGCCTTTCCCCGCACGCAGCCCGCGGCGGGCGCGCCGACGGACCAATATGGCGAGCAGGATCAAGAATGCGTGGAAAAAATCGGCGGATTTTAACTCTTGTTACTTTTTTCTGTATTTCGCCGCATTTGGGCCGGGCAACTACGCTTAATAACGTGAACTCACCTTTAATGAGCAGGAGCTACAGCATGAGCGAGCAGCAACGCCAGGATCACGAGCCGGATGAGACGATGCAGGTAGAGAGCGAGGAGCAGGAACAGGGCAAGCGCGAAATCGAAGTCAGGGAAGAGAATCTGCCGTCGCGCGCGGCGGCGGTGCATGAACAGATCCGGATGGAAGGCGAAAAAGAGCTGGAGCGCGACGGGCTGGCGCTGCTGTGGTCGGCGATCGCCGCCGGGCTGTCGATGGGCGCCTCGCTGGCGGCAAAAGGCATTTTCCACGCCCGCCTGCCGGACGATCCCAGCCGCTTTTTCATCGAGAACCTCGGCTATACCTTCGGTTTCATCATTGTCATCATGGCGCGCCAGCAGTTGTTTACCGAAAACACCGTCACGGCGGTATTACCAATCATGCATAAGCCCACGCCGCGCAACCTGCTGATCCTGCTGCGCCTGTGGGGCGTGGTGCTGCTCGGCAACCTGATCGGCACCGGGCTGGCGGCGCTGGCGTTTACCCATATGCCGCTGTTCGACACCGAAACGCGCGGCGCCTTCGTCAGCCTGGGCGAAGAGGTGATGCGCCATACGCCGCGGGAAATGTTCGCCAACGGCATCCTGGCCGGCTGGATCATCGCCACCATGGTGTGGATGTTCCCGGCCGCCGGCGCGGCGAAAATCTGGGTGATCGTGCTGATGACCTACCTGGTGGCGATTTGCGATTTGACCCATATCGTGGTCGGTTCGGTCGAGATCCTGTATCTGGTGTTCAACGGCGCGATTGGCTGGCAAGCATTCATTTACCCGTTCGCTCTGCCGACGCTGGCGGGTAACATCATCGGCGGCACCTTTATCTTTGCGCTGATAAGCCACGCGCAGATCCGCAACGATTTGAGCGCCAAAAACCAGGCCGCGCGTCGGCAAGAGAAAAAGCGGCGCCACGGCGGGGAAAAACCGTGATCGCGGTCGGTTAGCCGAGGAAATTTCGGCGTGAACTGGCGAGGTATTGAGCAAACGCGCCGCTAAGCGCTTATTCTGCGGGTAAAAAAAGGTATAATGCCCCGGCAGCGTCGGTTGCCGGCCCGCAACGTCCCCGTAGTTAAACGGATATAACAAGCCCCTCCTAAGGGCTAGTTACTGGTTCGATTCCAGTCGGGGACACCATTCTTTCTTATCACGCCATTCCCCATCATCTGCACCCGCAATTCCCCTTTTCCCCTGTTCAGGTCCGATTGTCGCCGAGCGTTATAATTGGCATCAATTAAAAAACTTAATATCCGTCGGCGTTGAGATCGTCGCCGCCTGCCCTCTGGCCTGCAACTCACCCTTTTCATCATCGAAATCGAACAGCGTCACGCTATTGGTGAATACATTCGTCACATAGAGATGGTTACCCCCGGCATCGAAAGCGAGCGCACGCGGCTCAATGCCGCCGGCCTCATAGCGCGTCGGCACGCCTGGCAGACCGTCCCTGCCTATTTTTAATACCAGCAGGTGGTTATCGGTGCCGCGATGGGTGGCAATAAGATATCTGCCGCTCGGGCTCAGGATAATGGCCCCACCGCTTTTCGCCTCCGCCGAATCGAGGCCGCCGTTCAGTTTCACTTTCCCTTGCCGCGTCAATCGATTGTCGTTAACGGCAAACGCCTCGATCTCGCCCGCCATTTCGGTGATGACATAGGCATAGTCGCCTGCCGGCGAGAACACCATGTGCCTTGGGCCGGCGCCGGGCGCAAAGGCGACATCGCGCGAAGCATCCGCCTGCAACGGCTGCGCGTTATCCGAACGATAGCGGTAGGCGTGCAGCTTATCGCCGCCGAGGTCCGCCGCGTACAGGTATTGGCCATCGCGGCTAAAGGTGGTGGAGTGCGCATGCCCGCCTTCCTGGCGCCCCTGCACGATGCCGGAGCCGGGCGTAAACGGATAATGCTGTACGCGTTCACCCAGCCTGCCGTCGCTGCCAATCGGCAATACCGTCACTCCCGCGCCGCCTTTGGCGACGGAATAGTTGGCGACCAACAGAAACTTGCCGTCCGGGCTGAGGGTGGCATGCGTCGGCTGCCGACCCGCGCTGCTCACCGTATTCAGCACCCGCAGGCTGCCAGCCTGGTCTATCGCCAAGGCGGTCACCGTTCCCGCGTCCTCCTCATTGGTGGCATAGGCGAAGCGGCCATCGCGGGATGTGACGATCCACGACGGGCTTTTCATTTTAAGGGCATCGAGCAGCGTTAACGTGCCGTCGCCATTAACCGCCAGACGATAGAGCCCTTCACTGGGGCGCGTCGGTTTCTGCACCGTTGGCGCATCCGGAATATGGGTCCAGGTGCCGACTAACGCTATTTGATGCTGTTCCCGATTATTTGCCATCGTATTTCCTGAAAACATGAAGAGCGTTAATGCCAGCGCTAATTGAATTGCCTGCCGGCCTAAACCTTTAACGTTCACTCTGCCAAAGGCAGGCAACGTTAAAGGTAGCATAAAGAGCGCGCGGCGGTGTTTATTAATCGAGCCAGAGGATTTTTCTATACTCATGATGCCTCCTTTCCTCAACACTACGCCACAGGAATAAGTATATCGACATTGATGATCTTACTGTTTAAATGCTCGTGTCTGTATAACTCGATGAAAAAGCTCTCCCTCATTTTGACATTAATAGCCGGCAGATGGGCGTCATAGATACCCTCAAAAAAGGCAATATACTCAGGTAGCTCCCCGATAAAGGGAATGACAATATATTTCCCCATGGGTATATAGAAGTTAAATATGGAATGAAAAACCTCTTGCTCCTTACCGTTGGCATGCGGCCGCCCCCCTTTTCTTTTTTCTACGCTATAAGCCCTCCCATTTTTACTTAGCCATTTATCATTCGTCTGGGTAATGTCACTGGCATCTCTGTACTTCCTGACGGAGTGGAAAATCAATGCCTTGTACTGCTTCAACATGTCGATGTCATCCGGCATGACCGTATGATAAAAATAGGGTTTATTGTCGCTGCCATACGGTGGAATCTGGGTGGAGAAATCCCATCCCCGGCTGTTCCTAAAGCTGTTGGGCGTTTCGCCAAAGAAACGTTTGAATGCCCGCGTGTAGCATTGCTGAGAAGCAAACCCGGATGCCAGGGCAACATCCAATATGTTACCTTGATGCTGTTTGAGCAGGACAGCGGACCGGCTCAGCTTTCTATTCCTGATATAAGTCCCTAACGTAATACCAAAATAATGTTTAAATAACCGCTGTAAATGCCATTTAGAGTAACCCGAGATAATGGAAACCTTCTCAACGGAAAGCCCCTCTATAATATTTTTCTCCATATACTCCAAGACCTGTACAAGAATATCCTTTCTATAATCCATGAGCGCTCCCTGCCTTTATAAAGATTGTGTCCTTTTTATTAAAATCGTTAACCTCTCAAATCAAGTCATTAAGATTAATCCTAAAAAAAATCACCCTGTCAATGCAATTTTTACGGCATAGGAAAAGTCATCATATAAATAACTGAAAATGATCATGTTATATAAATACGCTTGCGAAAAATCCGTGAATAAAAAATGCGCCACGCAAAGTGCATCCATTAAAGATGCATTTGCCCCGCCAGGGTGAATCACACTTTATGTTAATTGTTTTATCTTAAAGTGTTTTTTTACGCTCCACGGGCATGGCCGAATAGGAATTTCATCATCACAAATTAAATCGTGTTTTATTGTTTGGCCGGTTGATAAAACTATTGAGCCGAATACGAAAAAGTATGAACGGTGGCGAAGGAAGATGCGGCGGATAAGCGCAAGATCTTAACCTCGGGCCCGATAATCGCAGATCGTCATTGCGAGTTTCTTTTTTATCTTCTCCCGCACGGTGAAGAATCGACGTTTCAACACACCCTGTTCGATGCCCTATTTTCCCTCCATGTCAATGGGATCGCCACTGGTGCCCCGCTGAACCGCCTCCCCTTCCCTCGTAACAGTGCCGCGTCTGCTTGTGCCACGCTTTATTGACCAAGCGCAGCAAAAAGCCCGGCTCGCAAAGCCGGGCTTTTCATTCACGGGCTGCTCAATCAGCCAGGTTGTCGATCTCTGCGGACCTGTGCTTACGCAACAGATACAGCAGCAAAGACACCCGCCGCTCGGTGCGTTCCGGGGTATCCGGCGGCAGGTTGTAGCGCAGGGTATAGCGCTCGTTGTTCTCGTTGCAAAAATCGATGACGAGCACGGGCGCAGAGGCCCCGGCTACTTTTCGATAATTCAGCGAAATGCACGACAGGTTTTTTTTCATCTCAACTTACCGCGAGGGTGCGGCGAGTTGATTCGGCAATCCGCCCCACGCCAGCGCTCAGCGCGGCGCCCAACAGCAGCACCAACAGCGACCCCCATGCGGCGCGCGACAGCTGTTTAGCCGCTTCATCGGCCGCTTCACGCGCTTTCTGCTCGGCCTCAGCCTTGAGTTTCTCCACTTTCTGCACCGCCTGCTGGTAAGCCTGAGCGTAGTTATCGACGATTTGGCTTGCTTCATCACGGCTCTTGCCGGTGCGCGCCGCAACGATATTCACCAACGCATCCTTATCAGCCGCGCTCAACGTCGGCTCACCGGACTGCTTGACGCGGTCGAACCACTGTTTGAGCTCGGAGGCGGCCCGCGCCGGATCGGCCGCCGCGTCCATGGCCGATTGCTTGCCGTCGGCGGTCGCCCTATCGGCCTTCTGTTCCAACCGAGCCGGATCCAGTTCCGGCTTGCCGGTCTGCTTGAGCGTGGCGTTCAACTGGTTTTCCAGGCTTCCCCAGTCAAGGCTGATGCCTTTTTTATCCAGCTGTTGCTTGAGGCCTTCGCCCACGTTTGGCGCTGCCGCAGCCAGGCCGCTGCCCGCCAGCGAAAGCCCTTTGCCCACCGCGCTACCCGCCAGCCCCACCACGCCACTCGCCAATGAAACCACCAGCCAGGTGGTCAGCAAGGTGGTGATCGCCCAGCTCAGCAGGCCATGCAAGCCGCCGCGATTCGGTGCGGTGCGGCCGGCGACGAACGCGCCTGCGGCCAGCGAGGCCAGCGTTGAAACCAGCAGCCAGATCCCGGTGCCGGTGCCAAAGCCGCTCAGCGGGTTGCCCTTTTGCATCATATCCACGGCCTGGGCACCGACAGCCGTACCCAGCACGCTGAAGATCAGATAAGTCACCAGCGCCACGGCACTCCCGGCCAATATCGAGCCCCATGACACCTGAAACGCAAAGCGATTTGATTCATAGACAGTGGTCATCGTTGTTCCTTATATTTTCTGGACAAGTGATTGCACGCACGGCGGATAACCGCGCAGACAAATCCAGTCTGCCGCGCGGCATCGTCGGCCGTCCCGGTTCATTTGCGCCAGAATGACTAGTGCATTCACACCCTGCGAATACGCACGTTATGCACTAAGCTGCTCAGCGAGTAGCGTAACCCGCGGCCCCCGTCAGAGGCCGCTCCCCCTTCTGTCTAGCGGAGAGCACATGAACCCATCCGTCCTGGCCAGCGAAACCCACCGCGGCCACCTGCAGCAAATCATCTCCGGCTTGTCCGACGGCGTGATCCTGACGGATACCGATCAAACGCTGCTTTGGGCCAACGAAGCCGCGTTGGCCATGCATGGCGTGAGCCACCAGAAAGCCCTGGGGGCCAATGCCGACGAGTACGCGGTGCGGTTTGCCCTGCGCTATCGCAACAACCACCCGCTGGCGCTGGAACAGTACCCGCTGAACCGGGTTGCCGATGGCGAGACCTTCACCGATGTGGTGGTGGAAGTTCGGCAGGTCGACGATCCGGACAGCTTCTGGGTGCACCGCCTGCGGAGCCTGATTATCACCGATGCGCAGGGGCAGCCGGAGCTGCTGGCGCTGATCCTGAGCGACGCGACGGAATGGGCCAGCGCCGAACAGCGCTTTGAAAAAACCTTCAACGCCAATCCAGCGCCGGCGGTCATTTGTCGGCTAAGCGACCTGCGTTACGTCAAGGTCAATCAGGGGTTCCTCGATATGACCGGTTACCAGCGTGAACAGGTCATGGGGCGTTCGGTCTATGAACTCGACGTGTTGGAACAAGCTGAGCACAAAGAGCTGGCGATTCAGCGCCTGGGGGAAGGCGCAACCATTCCGCAAATGGAGGCCGAGCTGAAACTGCCCGGTGGCGGAAGCAAGCTGGTGGTGGTTGCCGGCCAACCGCTGGACATCAATGAAGACGACTGCATGCTGTTCACTTTTACCGATCTCGAACCCCGGCGTCAGGCGGAATCGGCGCTGCGGGAAAGTGAAGAGCGGTTCGCCAAGGCATTTCGCCTGAGCCCGGTGCCGACGTTGTTGTGTACGGCGCACGAGCGGCGCGTGCTGGACGTCAACGAAGCCTTCACCCGCACCACCGAGTACGACGCCGAAGCCTTGATCGGCAAAACGGTCGATGAGATCCAATTTATTGACGATCCCGAGGCGAACCGCCGTTTGTTTGCCGCGCTGGAAAAAAGCGGTAACGTCGAAGGGCTGGACATCCGGGTACGCAAGAAAGGGAGCGAGCCGATCGACTGCGTGGCCTCGGCGGATGCCGTCAGCATTCACAATGCGCCCTGCTACCTGCTGGTGCTCATGGACATTACCGAACGCAAACGCTCGGAGCTGGAGCTGGTGAGCGCCATCGAGGAAGTGATGCAGGACGCTTCCTGGTTCAGCCAAACCTTGATTGAAAAACTGGCCAACGTGAAAAGCATCAACCGGCCCGATCAGACCGGATTTAACGCCAGCGATCTCACGCCGCGCGAGCGCGATGTGCTGGAATTGATTTGCGAGGGGCTGCCGGACAAGAAAATCGCAGCGCGCCTCAATCTGGCGCTCAACACCATTCGCAATCATGTCGCGACGGTCTATTCCAAACTGGGTGTGCATAGCCGCAGCGAAGCCATCGTCTGGGCCAGGGAGCGCGGTCTGTTTACCGGCGGGCCGGCCACCAGGAACGGCAAGTAGCCTGCAAATGCACTATCCGTACCGATGCAAACGCCCCTTATAGGCACAACGTGAAGTGCATAACATGGAGGTGCAAATGCAGGCTTTCGCCCTGTGCGGAAGCCAAACGGATCGAACCTTAGGAGCGCATCATAATGAACAGCGAAAAAGCCAATGGCATGATGGAAAAAGTGGCGGGCAAAGCGCAGGAAATGACGGGCGACGTCACCGGAAACGAACGTTTGCAGGCCGAAGGCGTCACGCGCTATGCAGCGGGCGCGCTGCAAGAAAAATACGGCGACGCCCTGAGCTGCGCCGGCAGCATGATGAAGAAAAACCCCCTCGCCGCATTAGCCCTCATTGCCGGCGCTGGCCTGTTGGCCGGCCTGCTGCTGCGCCGCCGTTGATGCGCGCCGACCAGCACACCGTTTTTCCCTGAATGCCGCGCCCGGAGGGTCACCACCGGGCGCGGTTCCCCAGGTCAAAGAGCAAACGTAGCGAACATGCGGTCTTATCGATTTATTCGCCGGCAATGATGATTAACGGGTACTCCGCGTCGTCACAACGGCGGATTATTATGGTTAAGCCGTTATATCCCTTATTAAATACGGGCCTTTATCATTCAGGTTGTCGCATACCGCCTTTACTCGCCGTTTAACAACCCGCCATTTTATTATATTCGCCCTATTCCCGATTATCATCGCCCTCTCCATCAAAGCGTTCACCGGCTGTTATTTCCGGTTTTTATACGCTCCATCGGTTTACCCTCAACATAGTTAAAACCGCCAGTTTAAAAACCGACTCTATCGGTCAACCTGGGTTTATCCCTCTCTCCATTAGATGTTAACATTGGCGTATTATGCGCACGGAGAAATAGCATGTTCCCCAGTAAAAAACATTCACAGCGGGCCACCCCGCTGACCAGCTATCAATTTTCCCGGTTGCATACTTTCGAATGCGTCGCCCGTCATTTATCTTTTGCGCTGGCGGCGCAAGAATTGTCGATCACCCCCAGCGCCGTAAGCCACCGCATTAATCTGCTCGAAAAGGAGTTGGGCTTCCTGCTATTCCAGCGCTTTCATCGCAGAATTACCCTGACCCCGGAGGGCGAGCGCATGCAATGGGCGCTGGACAGCTCCTTCAACACGCTGAATCAGGAAATTCTGGACATCAAAAATCGCGAGCTGACGGGGACGTTGACCCTCTATTCGCACCCCTCTCTGGTGCAATGCCTGTTGCTGCCGCGCATCGGCGACTTTATCGCCCAGCACCCCACCATTCACCTCAACATTCTGACCGGGCAGGAGATCATCAACCTGGCCAACCGCGGCGTGGACTTGGCGATGTACTTCGGCAAACTGCCCTCGGGGCGGCATCTGGACGAGGCTTTTATGCAGGAATCGATGGTGCCGATCTGCACGCCGCAGTATGCCGCCGCACATAGCCTGTACGATGCGCCGGAAAACCTGGCCCACTGCACGCTGCTGCACGATCGCTACAACTCCGGCGAAGACGAGTGGCAAACCTGGTCGCAACACTTTGCGCTGGGGCTGGATACCGACAGCAAGAGCATGGAGTTCGACCGCTCCGATCTCGCGGTGCTGGCCGCCACGCGGCACCTTGGCGTCGCCATGGGGCGGCTCAATCTGGTGCAGGATTGGATCAAAAGCGGCGAGCTGATCATTCCGTTCACCGACATGACCGTGCCCTGCGAGCACTGCTATTTCACCTCGACCATCTCCGAGCGGCAGTGGCCGAAAATCCTCGCATTTAAGCAGTGGATCATGAAAATCGCCCCTCTGGTCTGATGGCCAGAGGGTTAGCGCTCTATTTTGGGGGAATAAGAAAAATGCAGCGCGCAGGCGTAGAGCCGGCCGGCCTTTGAATAAGAGATATATTTGCGGTTTTTATCCCAGGTAAGCAGGGAATTATTGGCGAAATAATAAACCTCCAATTGCATCCCATTAGCTAACCTCGACCAGCCTCGGTTTCTTATCACGGTAAAATCACCGTTATCGCTGAGCGTGATCAGCGGCACGCCCCAGGCATAGCGGGATATTTGCAGCTGGATAATGAATTGGCTTTCGCAGCTTATTTGGTAGTTCTGTACATCAACATCCATAATTTATATTTTGGGTGCCACTCTTCGGTCAAAATAAATAAGATAAGAACAACTCACCACGATTAATCCCAGCACGATCAGCATGGCTCCCAATACAAACTCAATTTGCAACGGCTCGCCGAGAATAACGCCCCCCGCCAGGATACCGAATACCGGCGTCATAAAGGTGAGAATGCCCAGTGAGGAGGCCTGATAGCGACGCAGCAGCGAAAACCAGATCAGGTAGCTGAAAAACGACACCACCACGGTCTGGAACAGCAGGCTGTACCAGGCCACCGGGCTCAGGGTGAAATGCAGGTTTCCCGTCGCCAGCGCCGGCAACGACAGCAGCACACAGGCGCCCGTCAGCTGGCACAGCAGCGTCTGTTTGGCCGGGCACTCCGCCAGGCGCGTGGTGCGGATCACCAGGGTAGAGGCTCCCCAGGCGATCCCCGCCAGCAGGCCGTAGAGATCGCCTTTCAGCCGTTCGGCTCCGCCGCTTCCCTCAGCCATGCCCGATATGGCCAGCACCACGCCGCCAAAGGCGATGAGCATGCCCAGCCACTGCACCGGCGACAGGCGCTCCTGAGGAAGGAGAAAATGCAGGCCAAGGGCGGAAAACAGCGGCGCGGTGTACAAAAACACCGCCATATGCGAGGCGCTGGTGTAACGCAGCCCTGCGGAGACAAAAAAGAACTCCAGCGCGAACAATGCCCCCACGCTCAAACCGGCGCACAGCGTGGCGCGATCCCAGGTGAAGCGCTCGCCGCGGCCGCGCGCCAGCAGGTAAACCGCCAACGCGGCGAGACCCGAGCGAATGGCGATTTGCAGCACCGCCGACACATCCGGCTCGGCGGCCTTGATTGCCACCTGTTGCATTCCCCAGATGGCGCATAGCATCACCATCGCGGCGGCAGCCCTGCCGTCGATTCCGATTCTCGCATTCATAATAGGGTTCTCGCCACCGTGAGAATAATAACGGGCAACCGTCGCGTTATTCTTTATAAACCACGATTTCCTGATAAAGCTTAATAACCTCACCATCGCTATCGACAGAGTCGGTATATTCCGTTTGCTGCGCCAGATGAATCACCCTCCATCCTTTACGCGCTAATTCAGGGATCGTCAGGCGCCCCACGCCGCGGCAGGTGAACAGGGTGTCATCCGACAGCCTAAGCTTACTAACCTCTGCATAATCATACGCTTGAGAATGACAAACGTGCGACTCCGCCGCCATCGCCGGCAGTGAAAACAGCCCCACTAACAACATTAACAGGTTTCTCATGGCGACCTCCCAATCGCTTATTCATGCCGGCCGATTACGCAGACAAAGGCTGACGTTAATACACCGGTAAAAGGCTCAAATTAATTACCTCTTGCACGGATGAAATTACAGGCTGGCGCCGGTGACTGACAAATGAAAAATATAAACCTTGGCGTTAAATGAATTCATCCGAATCGAGAAACATGAACAGCGGCCCTTTGCACCGCACGGAATGGTCAAAAACCGGCCAATAATTAGCAAGAAAAGTAATTATTTATGTCCCTGTTTATGTTACAAATGCCGCCCGCCGCTAAAACACCAAAAAAAACCGTCAAAATGCGCAAAAACGCAGCGTTCTGCGCAAAACATCGGCATGGCGGCGCTGATGGGGGCGGTCATACATAAAACAGGGATAACACATGGCAATGAAATTGCGCGTATTGACTCAAGCGGTGGCGCTGGGTCTGGCGATCGGCAGCGCGTCGTTCGCCGCTCAGGCGGAAATCACCCTGCTGAAGCAGGATCCACAGGCCGGCGATCCGCTCAGCCGCCTGAACTTCACCGTTGGCGGCAGCATCCGTCCGCAGTTCAACAACATGACGGGCGACGGCGACAAAGGTTCCTACAAGCGTAACGGCTTTGACGGCGGCACCCGCTTCCGTTTCGCGGCGGACTACTACCTGTTCGACGATATCAGCTGGATCAGCTACTACGAGCTGGGCGTAAACATTCCGGCGCTGTTCGACTGGGATCATCACTATGCCGACGGCGCGAGAAACACCAGCCGCCGCATGCTGTACACCGGCCTGAAAAGCAACACCTGGGGCCAGATGACCTTCGGCCAGCAGAACAGCGTTTACTATGATGTGGTTGGCGCCAAGACCGATATCTGGGACTACGACATGTTGGCCCAGGCGCCGGGCAACGGCATCAACGGCGACTACGACGGCTCTTACCGTTCACGCAAGATGCTGAAGTACAAGAACCGCTTCGGCGATGCGGACGTTTATGCGTCGTACCTGTTCAGCGACAGCGACTACCTGCCGGGCAACGGCCTGCGCTATAAGCGCAAAGGCGGCGGCTCACTGGGCGTGGATTACCACATCACGCAGGATCTGACCTGGGGCACCGCCTGGAACTACACCCGCGCCGAAATGCGCAACCCGTCCACCAGCGGCAGCAAGAGCTACGATCAGAACATCGTCGGCACCGCCCTCAGCTGGAAACCGGACAACTGGACCCTCACCTTCGGCGGCGGTTACTACCACGACTTCCTGACCACCAAGAAAGCCGACGTCAACAATTACTTCGCCGGCGATGCGTGGGGTATCGAATACCTGGCCGGTTATACCGTGCCGGTTGGCCAGTACGCGGTGAAATCGGTGATGCCGTACTTTATGGGCGATCGCCTGGAATACGTCACCGGGCGCAACTACCAGCGCATCGACAACGGCCTCGGGGTTACCGTGCAGTTTGACTACGGCTTCCGCGTTGACGTAGAGCACGTGCTGACATCGAGCACCGACAACCTCGGCGATATGACCGTGGTGCGTCTGCGCTACGATTTCTGATTGTTCAGAACGTAAAAAAGGCCGCGCAAGCGGCCTTTTTCGTTTATGGGCGCAGCGTCAGAAACCGCCGCGCGCCGAGCGCCCTACCGCTTCGCCCAGCTGCCATACCGCCATGGCGTAATGGGTGCTGTGGTTATAACGGGTGATGGTGTAGAAGTTCGGCAGGCCGTACCAATACTGGTAGCCGGTGCCGACGTCCAGCCGCAACAGGCTGGCTTCCTGGTTATCCCCGAGCGATCCCTGCGGGCTCAGGCCGGCTTCCGCCAGCGCGGTGACCGAGTAGCGGGTCTTGAAGCCGTTTTCCAACCCCGGCGCCTGGCCGTTGGCCTGAATCGCGACCGGCTCGCCTTTGGACCAACCGTGCGCCTTGAAGTAATTGGCCACGCTGCCAATGGCATCGACCGGATCCCACAGGTTGATATGGCCATCGCCGTTGAAGTCGACCGCATAGCTCTTGAAGGAAGAAGGCATGAACTGCCCATAGCCCATCGCGCCGGCGAAGGAGCCGCGCAGTTCGAGCGGATCGTCGCCTTCGGTGCGCGACATCAGCAGGAAGGTTTCCAGCTCACCGGCGAAGTAATCGGCGCGGCGCGGGTAGTCGAAGGCCAGCGTCGCCAGCGCATCGATAATGCGGGTTTTACCCATTACGCGGCCCCAGCGGGTCTCCACGCCGATAATCCCCACGATGATCTCCGGCGGCACGCCGTACACCTGCCAGGCACGCTGCAGCGCATCCTGATATTGATTCCAGAACACCACGCCGTTTTGCACGTTATCCGGCGTGATGAACTTGTTGCGGTAGCGCAGCCAGGAGCCATTCGGCCCGGTTGGCCCCTGGGTCGACGGCGTCGGCGCCTGCCTGTCCATCAGCCGCAGTACCGAATCCAGGCGCCGTGCCTGCGCCAGCACGTCGTGCAGCTGCTGCCGATCAAAGCCGTGTTCCTGCACCATCTTATCGATAAAGCGCGCGGTATTCGGGTTATTGGCGAAATCACCACCCAGCGGCGCGCCGCTGTGCGCCGGGCTCAGCAAAAAGCCGCCCTTTACCGGGGTGCCCTGCGGCGTAGCGGTGGGACTGGGTTTCGGCGTGCTGCTACAGGCAGCAAGCAAGGTAATCAGCGGTAAAAGCGCAACCAGGTGACGCATCGGATATCCATATAACCATGCAAGAGATAAGTGGGAGTTATGTTAATGCATTGTTCGGCGCGAACAAACTGGATTATGTCGCCAATTACCGCGTCAGGTAGCCAAACGTGCCAAATTGTGACGTTTTGCACGGTGAAAGGACGCCCGGTGCGGCCGCGCGGAATCTCAACCGCGACTAAATGAGAAAAATTATCACCTTGACGCCCCCTTTTACCCCGATAAAATGCCCGGCTGCTTGCCATCCGGCTATCGCCGCAATGATCACAACAATGGACTGTAATGGAATCTCTCGGACAACTCGCCAAAGATCTTTACCGTGGGCGCATCTCGCGCAAACCCTTTGTTTTCTCGCTGGCGATCTTCGCCGTTGGCATCGTGTTGCTGTCGTTTCTGTCGACCTACCTGGATAAAAACCATTTTCGCGCCCATGCGCACGGCGATACCGAGGAATTCGTCTCGGTATTGCTGTACCTGCTGTGCATTATGGTCTGGGCGCTGTTCTGTTTCGGCCTGGTGACGTGGTTTATGGCCAAAACCGCGTTTCGGCTCAACGATATCGGCCTGCCGGGTTGGGCGCTGGCCGTGGCGTGCTATGTTTGCTCGGTGCTCAACAACTACTCCCCCGGCCCGGTGGCGCGCTGGCTGCCGCTGTTCAGCCTGGCCGTCATGATCTGCGCCCTGCTGTTGCCGCCGGGCGGGCTGCGCCGCAAGCCGGACGGCAACGCTGACGACTAACGCAGCTGCACCACCTTGTTCGCTGCCGGTTCGGCCGCCGTCAGCCTGCCGCTGACCTGGCTGATGCCGCCGCCGCTGTTATGGGACACCACGGCGATCGGCAAATGCCGCAGCTGCCGGGTTAACTCCGGCGTGATATAGCCGATGTGGGTGTTCGGTTGCTGTTTCCGCCAGCGGCCGGCCGCCCTGCGGCGGGAGAAATACTGGTTGTATTTGGCCCAGGCGATCAACGTGACGGCATTGAACAACGCCACAATGATATACAGCGAGATCACCTCCAGCAGCGACAGGGCGGACCCCACCCCGTGCTGATCCATCACCGACATCAGGCCTCGGCTGAACAGATAAAGGAAGCCGCACCAGGCAAAAAGCGTCAACAGGCTGTCTACCACGCGCGGCAGCAGGCCGCGTTCGGAATAAATCAGGACGTCCGTCATTCTTTGATCCTCCCAATGCCCCGATCGGGGCTGATCCAGCGCGCACGCCCGCGCCGAGCTTTCAACATCACTTTGGAAAACGCCACCAGCGTGGTCAGCAGGCTGAGCAGCCAATACACCAGCGGATACCAGATGATCCAGAACAGCGAGCGGCCGAAGCCCTTCTCATAGCGCTTCTCCAGCAGCAGGCTGACGGTGAACTGCAGCAGGCACACCACGCCCAGCACCAGGCCGGTAAACGCCGGCGTCAGCAACGAGTGAATGCGAATGCCCTCCGGCAGCGGCACCGCCAGCCCGACCAGGAAAATCAGCACGCTGACCAGGTAAGTGAACGCCCACAACGTAGAGAGGCAATACTCGGCGAACAGCAGCCACATATGCCGGTGCTCCCAGGCCCACAGGTTGCGCAGATTCTTTAAAAACACCTCGGCGCCGCCCTGCGCCCAGCGCAGGCGCTGCTTCCACAGCCCGCGCAGGGTCTCCGGCATCAGGATCCAGCACAGCGCCCGCGGTTCGAAGAAGATAGCCCAGTGCTTGAGCTGCAGCTTCCAGCTGATGTCGATGTCTTCGGTGATCATGTCCTGGCTCCAGTAGCCGACATCGGTAAGCGCTTGCTTACGAAACGCGGCCACCACGCCGGAGATGGTGAACAGGCGGCCATAGACGCGCTGCGTGCGCTTGATAAGGCCGATGATCGACGAAAACTCACCGACCTGGATGCGGCCGATCAGCGTGGAGCGCGTGCGGATGCGCGGGTTGCCGGTCACGGCGCCGACGTGCGGATTGGCCAACAGCGGCGCCACCAAATAGGCCGCCGCATCGCGATCCAGCAGCGCATCGCCGTCGATGCACACCAGAAACTCGCTGCGCGCCGCCGCCGCGCCCGCCTGCAGCGCGATCGCTTTGCCCTGATTTTGCGCCAGATGGATCACCCGCAGGCGGGGGAACTCCAGCGTCAACTGATCCAGCACCTCAGCGGTGTCATCGCTGGAACCGTCGTTGATGGCGATCACTTCGATATTTTCATAGCGCTGCGCCATCGCCGCCGAAATGGTTTCACGCGCGTTCAACCCTTCGTTGAAACAGGGGATCAGCACGCTGATCAACGGGTTGCCCGGCAGCACCGGCGCGGGCATGTCCGGGCTCCAGCGCCAGTGGCGCTCGCGGTGCAGCCAGAAATAGATGCCGCCGGCGATCCAGATACCGGACATGAACAGCGGCCAGAAAAACACGAAGTTGAGCAGCACTTCGCCGGTAAACAGCAGGACGATGCCGAAAGGCACGCTCAACACCAGACACAGGATAAATAAGGCAATTAAACGATCGGTCATGGCAGTGGGAACCAGGCTGAGGACAACACCGGGCGAACGGCATCCAGCTTAGGCCGATCGTCGAGGAAGTTGTCGGGGTAATAACCAAAGCTCTGAGCGCCATTGCGCTGCAGGCGACGCATCCATTCGGCCAGCAGTTGACCGTCATCCAGGCTGATCCGGCGCTCCTTGCGCCAGTCGACGGCCTGCAACTCAAACACCGTTTTATCGAGCGCGCCGGGGTAAGCGGCCACTTTGCCCACCAGTTGATCCAGCCAGCGGCCGCTGTCGGCGCGCGACACGTTTTCCATCAGCGGCATCGCCATCGGCGCCACCCAGTCGTAGGCCTGCAGGAAATCCGCCAGATTCTGGCCGAACCAGGCTTCGCTGGCGGGATCGAGCACCGGCATCGCATAGATGTTGCGCGCGGTTTGCACCTGCGAGCCGCGGATCGCCCGCACCCGCTCGGTCAGCGACTGGGTAAACGCGATCAGCGCCCGGCTCTTGAAGCGCGTCCAGCGCACCATCTGCTGCGGATCCTGGCGTATCGCCGCCACCGAATCGGCGAAGCCGGCCTGGCGGTAGGCCGCAACGGCGTCGGGGCCGGCGTCCTCGAAGTCCGACAGCAGGGCATCGTCGTGGAACAGGATCCCTTTGAAGGTGGCGTGGGCCGCCAGATCCTCGTAGATCTCACTGATGCGCTGGCGCGCCACCGGGCTGAACGGCGACAGGCGGCGGTACTGCTTGTCGTCTACCGACAGCTGCCCGCTTTGCGGATCGAGGCGCTGTACGCGCGGCACGTCAGAGCCCAGTTCGAACGCCAGCACCGGCATCCAGGCATACACGGCCACGCCGGTGCGCGAAGAGAGCTGCCAGGAGACCCGGTTGAACAGGTCGGCCTTCATCGGCAGCCAGCGGTTGGGGAAATAGAGCTCGCGCACGTTGCCGTCGCCTTTTGGATCGGCGAACGCCTGCAGGAAAACGGTATTGATGCGCAGGTCATAGATGCGCTGGATCAGCTTGTCGAGGTTTTTGGCCTGCTGCTGCGGATCGGGATCGTAGAGGTAGTCGAGATCGACGTGCGCCACCCGCATGATCTGCCGGTTCTGTATCTGCGTCAGCTGCTGGGCGAAGCTCGTCAGCGACGGGTTACCGGCCACCAGCATGCGCGGCACGTTTTCAGGCGCGTTGACGTCTCCCAGCCCATTCTCCAGCGTCAGCGCCATGCGGTAACCGTGCTTGCGCGCGATGTCCAGCGCCACGCCGCCGGCCGCGCCGTACGGCCAGACCCACACGCGCGGCGCCTTACCGGTGGCGGCGGTGATGCGCTGGGTGATCAACGCCACGTCCTTCTCGATGCGTTGGCGATATTCCGCCTCGCTTTCGTAGCGGCCCTGTTTGGCGTCGTACAGCCGATTGGCGACCGCCGGTTCGGTATTGCCCTGCGGGTTGGCGATGCCGCCGTAATGCGACGCGTAGGTGTGCGCGCCGATCTCCACCAGCCCGGAGTCCGACACCTCCCGCACCTGCTGCCAGGTGAGGAAGCGATCGCGCGGCGTCATCAGGCCGCCGAAATCGACCGGCTTGCCGGCCGGCGCATCCAGCCAGACGCCGACCGGCGCCAGCACCGCCGGCCAGTTGTAGGCCTTCAGCAGCGGGAAGACCCGGCTGTAGAAGCTGCGGTAGCCGTCGTCGAAGGTCAGCAGTACCGCCTTGTTCGGCAACGCCGGGCCGCCGTTTTGCGCCTGCAGGATCTGCTCGACCGACACCGGTTGGTAGCCGTTTTGCTTCAGCCAGGCGAACTGTTCGTTGAGCGCGCTGGTGCGCACCGACATGTAGCGCTGGTCCGCCGCGCCGTCTTCCACGTCGTGATACGCCAGCACCGCGTAACGGTTGGCCGGCCAAGGGCGTTCCATCGGCCCCACGGGGCGCTCCGCCGGCGGCGTGAAGCGTGGCACGTCCGCCTGGCTGCAGGCGGTGGTCAGCAACGCGGCCAACACGAAAAGCGAGGATCGAATAAGCATGATTATTCCTTTAAAAACGATAATTCAGATCAAACGTCACGCCGATGTTCCGCTCGCGTTTGCCGTCGTACGGATGCTTCTCAAACTGCAGCATCGCGCCGGCGTCCAACACCCCGTTCCAGCTGATGCGCTGGCCGTAACCCAGCTGGGTGATCGGCTTGCGCGCATAGTCCCGCTGCCAATAGCTGCCGGCACCGACCTGGAACTGCTGGCTCCACTCGGTCTGATAATGGCGATACAGGGTGTGATCGAGCGTTAACGACGGCAGCAGCGTGAAGTCGCGCTTCGGGTTGTAATACGGCACGTTCTCCTGGCTGTTGCGGCTGCCGGACAGCGTCAGGTTCATGTCCAGCCGATAGCGGGCGCCGGCGAGCAGCCGTTGCCGCCCTTCCAGGCCGTATTCCAGCCGGTTGTTGCCGTCCGAGAAGTGCGAAGGCGCCACGCTGGCGCGCAGCTCGCGGCTTTCGTTCTGCTGCCAACGCAGCCACAGGTTGCCGCCGTTGGCGCTGATGCCGTTGGTCAACGCACGCAGCGGCGTCTCGGCCGACAGGCGCGCCACCGAACCGCCGAGGCGCCATTGATCATTCAGGTCATACCAGGATGAGAGGCGCAGGCCGAGCTCATTGCCGTGGCCGTAGTTGCGGTTGGCCACCTCGGCCTCCAGCCACAGATCGCGCGAGCGCCACTCGGCGCCGGCGCTGAGATCGCGGTTGATGCCCTTGCCCTCGTCGAACTGGCCGGTGTTGAATCCCCAGCCGGTGAACAGCCGCCAGTTGTCGTCGATCGGCGGTGAATAGAGCGCGGCGTGAATGCCAAAATCGTGGCTGCCGCTGACCGGCCCGTCGGAATCGATGCCCTGATTGCCGCTGATGCGCAGTTCAGACATGTGGTGAATGCGTCGCGAACGTTCAAGCTGCCGAGCGGCGACGCTTTCCGGCGCGCGCTGAATGACATCGTCGGCCAGCAAATCCAGCTGGCGCCACTCCTGCAACTCCTGCGCGACATAGCCCTGCTGGATCTCCAACGGCAGGCTGCGCGGCTCCAGCCCTTCCACCTGCTTGAGCTCATCCTCGGCGCGACGCGGCCAGCCGCGCGCCAAATAAACGCTGGCCAAGGAGATGCGCAGACCCTGATTGCCCGGCGCCGTGCGCGCCAGATGGGTCAGCTGCCGTTCGGCCTCGGCCAGATCGCGTTGATAAACCCGCGACTGCGCCAGCAGCGATTGGCCGACCAGCCAGTCATCGTTGTAGGCCAGCGTCGGCAGCTGGTACAGGCGGGTCGCGTAGGGATAGCGCTGGCTGACGCGCTGCGCCAGCAACGCCGCCTGATCGATGCGTTCGTTCTCCGCCTGCGCGTAAAACAGATCGGTTTCGTCTTCGGCGGTCACCGCCTGCGGTGCGGCGGCGTTCAGGCGGCCGAAAATGGCCTGCGCCTTGTCCGGCTGCTGCAGATAGAGGTAGGCGGACGCCGCCCAGCGCTGGGCATAATCCGGCACCGTGCGCCCTTCCGCCTGCAGGGTTTGATACTCGCTCACCACGTCGGCCATTCGATAACGCGCCAGCAGCGCACCCAGGCGATCGATACGCGCCTGTTGGTAGCTGTCCTGTGCCTCCGGCAGCGGCCGCCACTGCGTCAGCAGTTGGTCATAGCGCGCCAGCGCGCGGTCGGCGATGACGAAACGTTCCTGTTCGCCGCGAGCATCGATAAACGACAGCCGCACCAGTTCGGCGGCCTCATCCGCCTGCAGGCGGCGCTGCTGCGCGGGCGGCAATGCCAGCCCCTGGCTTTCACGCAGCGCCGGATCCGCAACCCGATTTGCCGCCAGCAGCGTCACGTAATAAGCCTGAATTCCGGTGTCGGACGGCGCCAGCGCACGGGCATGGGTGGCGTTTTCCAGCGCCGCCCAGCTGCGGCCGGCGGCCTGGTCCACATAGGCGCGCGTCAGATACCACGTCGCCGGCTCCAGCAGCTTCTCCGCTCTTGCCGCTTCCGTTTGCGCCTGCACATCCTGCCCGGCATCCGCCAGCGTCATCACATAGCCGCGCTGCAAACCGCCGTCGGCGGGAGCGAGCTGCAACGCCGCACGCCACAGGCGCAGCGACGGTTGCCACTGCTTCAGGTTGCGATAGGCGCGGGCCGCCGTCGCCAGACTGGCGCTATCCCGCTGCAGCGCAGCGCCGTCGGCACGCCAAAGCGCGACCACCTCTTCATCGTGGCCGGCCCAGCCGGCCACCTGGATATAATCGGCTCGCTGCTGCAGGCTCAACCCCTCCTGAGCGCGCCGCTGCGATAAATACGCCAGCACCGGCGCGGTATCACCCGACCTGGCCTGACGGATCAGCGCGTCATAGCGTTCATCCGCCAGCGCGGCGGCCGGCAGGGATAAACCGATAAACAGCAATGACGCCGCATATTTGGTGGCATGGCGTTCGGTAAAGCGTAATGAACGCGAGTTAACTTTAGGCACGAGGTATTCCTTTAATCCGTGAGCTGCTGTCCTGGCAAAGTGGAAATGCAAGCAGGCACCCGAAAAATCGGCTAAGGCCGTCGGGTAATAAGCATGGAGTAATGAATATTTCTGTCTGGCGCACGCTTAAATAGAATCGAATGCGCCTTTGCCTAAAAAGAGTATTTTATAAATCTGCCGATGAATACCGCAGCCAGGTGATATCTGAATGAAAATGGAATTTCACAATTGTTAAAAAGTGAAATAATAAAAATTAAAACCATAAAAATCATAAATATACATTTTTATCATGATCAATATTCTTATCTTCATCCCTTCGTGTGAAATTGTATAAAAACCGACGTGATATTTGATTTCAATTCTCATTATCAATCATTAATGGGGATGTTAATCCAAGCACCTAATTAAATAATCTTTCTTTCCGTAAAAAATAATAAGAATATTGCTAACAAGAAAATTAAATTTGCCTGCTAATAATTATTACTTTCAATTTAAATTCCCCCACGGCGACGTTCATGCTGGCTATCTCCCGGGCATGCCGTCACAATAGCGCCTCATTCAGGCTTCAATCAGGGATTGCCATGTACAGCCACTACCCCGCCCATTACACCTTCGATAGCGACAGCGACGCCTGGCAGATCGGTTTCCACGACTTCCCCGAGTGGCAATCGGCCTGCTATAAACGCGAAGACGTCGAGCTGGAAGCGCAGGAAAGCCTGCTGGCCGCCATCGCCGCCGCGATGGACGAAGGGCTGCCCCTGCCTGCTCCTTCCCCGCTGCAAACCGAGGACTTGAGGGTACACCTGCCGGCGCTGGTGGCGCTGAAGATCGAACTGCACAACGCCATGCTGCGCAAAAACACCGGCAAAGCGGAGCTGGCACGCAAGCTGGGATTCAACAGCGGGCAAATGGAGCGGTTGCTGGATCTCGGCTACGCCTCGAAGGTTGAGGCGTTGGAGCAGGCGCTGTATCTGCTGGGCTACGAAGTGCGCGTGACAATAAGCGAAGTTTGCCAATAAGTTAGCGGCAGGTAAGCGAAATATTATCCGATGGGGCTAAATTTTCCCCATTGTGCGCCGATATGATCGTTACCTAATCACTTGTCGCAACAACGAAGGCTAAAAATGGAGTGGAGTCGCCGTCATATTTGGGCCGTTATTCTGCTGTCTTGTCTCGTTTTTTGGGCCATTTTGGTGACCGGCATCAACGCCGTCGCTTGAACGCCTGCCACCGCATTGCAATACCCCGATTTTAAAACCCGCAGCGGCAGGCTACTTCCTGTCGCTTGCCCATAAAAAGCGTTATAAAACAGTCCACGCTGTGCAAAAAACAGCCGAAAATTGTGATCAAAAACACAGTATTGAAATCAGACCAGTATTGAGAGTACATTAGCGCCGATCCTGTCGCGGTTCGGATTTTACCTCACGGAGCATGAGGCGCGACAACCGGACAACCCGTACGTGGGGCCGTTGTTCTTTCGCTTGGAAGAACCCACCCGACAGGCAGGTTGCCCATAAAATACTCAGCACAACAATCGGGATCATTGCTGGCGAGGACTCCAGACAGGAGTTGTTCAGTGAAATATTTTTTGATGGGCGTGTCATTCATGCTGGTTGCCTGGGTTGGCACCTTCATGTTGATGGTTGCCTGACAGCAGCCAGACCAGGAACACAGCCAAAGGGACGCGCAAGCGTCCCTTTGTCGTTTCGGCTTGCGATCATTTGCCCGGCATCATGCGGCGCAGGGTGTCGTCTTTGCGCAGGTAGTGATGATACAGCGCCGCCAGCGCATGTGCGCCAATGATAAAGTAGCCGATGTTTGCCAGCGTCTCATGAACCGTTTTGACCAGCTTGCGCATCACCGGATCCGGCATCACCCACTGCGGCACCGGCCAGCCCAGCAAAGACCACGATTTCCCGCCGTAGGCCAGGGTTAACATGCCCAGCAGCGGCAACATCAGGAAAACCACGTACAGCAGCCAATGGAAGATCTTGGCACCAACCTCCTGCCATTCTTCCAGCGGTGGCGTGGTCGGCGGCGGCGTGTGGAAAGAACGCACCGCCAACCGAATCAGCATCAGGGCAAAGACCGAAGCCCCAAAATTAAAGTGCAGATTTTTGACCATCGGCACCCACGCCTCCGGCACCGAATCTTTCAGCAACATCGCCGCATAGGTGAGGATCACCATCAGCAACGTCAGCCAATGTAAAACGATTTGCGATCGCGCGTAGCGGTTGCTCATACACTCTATCCAAAAAATAAAATTCAGCGTAGATGAGCATAATGGGGAAATGATGAAGAAAACCTTGGGACGGAAAAAATAAGGCCGGGCGAACGCCCGGCCTGACAGCATTATTTGGCGCTGCCGGCCTTGCCCGGCTTCAGCAACCCGTCCGCGCGGAACATCGCCTTGATGCCGCGCACCGCCTGGCGGATACGGTCCTGATTCTCGATCAGCGCGAAGCGCACGTGGGTATCGCCGTAGTCGCCGAAGCCGATGCCCGGCGAGACGCAGACCTTGGCCTCGGCCAGCAGGCGTTTGGCGAACTCCAGCGAACCGAGGTGGGCATAAGGCTCGGGAATTTTCGCCCACACGTACATCGACGCCTTCGGATTTTCCACCATCCAGCCGGCCTCGTGCAGCCCCTTCACCAACACGTTGCGGCGCTGCCGATACTGCTCGGCGATATCGCGCACGCACTGCTGATCGCCTTCCAGCGCGGCGATGGCCGCCACCTGCAGCGGCGTAAAGGTGCCGTAATCGTGATAACTCTTGATGCGCGCCAGCGCGCTGACCAGTTCAGGGTTACCGACCATGAAACCGATGCGCCAGCCGGCCATGTTGTAGCTTTTCGACAGGGTGAAGAACTCCACCGCAATGTCTTTCGCCCCCGGCACCTGCATGATCGACGGCGCTTTCCAGCCGTCATAGACGATATCGGCATAGGCCAGATCGTGGATCACCAGCACGTTGTACTGCTTGGCCAGCGCCACCACTCGCTCGAAGAAATCCAGCTCCACGCACTGTGCGGTCGGGTTGGACGGGAAGCCGAGGATCATCATTTTCGGACGCGGGATGGTTTCCCGAATGGCGCGCTCCAGCTCACCGAAGAAATCCACGCCGTCCACCAGCGGCACCGAACGCACCTGGGCGCCGGCGATCACCGCGCCGTAAATGTGGATCGGGTAGCTGGGGTTCGGCACCAGCACGGTATCGCCGTGATCGAGGGTCGCCAGCATCAGATGCGCCAGCCCCTCTTTCGAACCGATGGTGACGATGGCTTCGCTTTCCGGATCGATATCCACCTGATAACGATCGGCATACCAGCGCGAAATGGCGCGGCGCAGGCGCGGAATGCCGCGCGAGGTAGAGTAACCATGGGTGTCGTCGCGCTGGGCGACGGCGCACAGTTTTTCCACGATGTGCGGCGGCGTCGGGCCGTCGGGGTTACCCATGCTGAAGTCGATAATATCCTCGCCGCGACGGCGTGCGGCCATCTTCAGTTCGGCGGTGATGTTGAATACGTAAGGGGGAAGGCGTTCAATGCGCGTGAAACGGCGCTGTGGACTGTTATCAGCCATAGGGGATTCCTCGATAGACGTTAGCGCCCGGACCGTCCGAGCGACGCAGGCCAGCGAACTGACCGAATATCGAACATAGCGCAGCGCCGACGAGCTTGTCGATACCCGGCGCGATATTTTTATTTGCCGCCCTGAAACTCCGCCGCCAGCAGCCCGAACAGCCAGTCGTCGCACCACTGCCCCGCCAGACGGTAGTTGTCGCGCAGCGTGCCTTCCAGCTGAAAGCCGCACGATTCCAGCAGGCCGCGCGAAGCGAGGTTGCCCGCGGTCACGGTGGCGGTCAGCTTGTGAAAGCCGCAGGCGTTCACCGCAAAATCCAGCACCGCCCGCAGCGACTCCTTGCCATAGCCCTTGCCCTGCCCGGCAGGCAAACTCCCGTATCCCACTTCCGCCTGCCGATACGGCACCCACTGCGGGCGAAAACCGGTAATGCCCACCGCCTCTGCGCTGTGCTTCTCACGCATCACCAGGCACAGCCACTGCTCGCCGTGTTTGTCCCAGGCCGGCAGCCGCTCCTCGAACCGGGCGCGGATCTCCGCTTCGCTGCGCGGATCTGAGATGTAACGGATCACCTCGGGATCTTGGTACAGGCGCAAAAACAGCGGCCAATCCTCGGCGGTTATCGACTGCAAGCTCAGACGTTCAGTGACCAGCTTCATAAAATCTCCGAAAAACGAAAAAGAGTAACTTACGAATGAAAGATATCTCTTTATTTTCCCCGATGGGTTGCCGATAATCATTCACGTTAAAACCACAAAACCATAACGTCTTGCCCGATTCCCTACAACCGCTCGCCGCAGTCACTCATGCGGCACGAGGAGAACACCATGGCCTCTTTAGTCATCGACGATATTCCGCAAACGATCGTTAACGTCAAACGCCAGCTGCGCCAGGCATTGCCGAACTACCGCGACGTGTTTCTGGCGCTGGAAGAGAACATCCGCGGCCAGGTCGAACAGATCCGCCGCGAGCTGGCCGCCGGCCACAATCCGGTGCCGCAGATCGACGCGGAAGATATCCTGCAGCAGCGCGTCAGCGAGCAGCAGATAGCGCTGATCAAACAGCGCGGCGCCTGCGCCATTCGCGGCGTGTTTCCCCGCGCCAAGGCCGAGGGCTGGAACCGGGAAATCGGCGACTACCTTGAGCGCAACAACTTCGTCGAGCGGTTGAAAAACGCCGCCGAAGACAACTATTTCGGCAAGCTGGCCGCCAGCAAACCGCAGATCTACGGCATCTATTGGTCGAAACCGCAGGTCGAGGCGCGGCAGGATGCGCGTATGCATGCGGTGCAGGTGTTCCTCAACAGCCTGTGGGCCACCGAGAGCAACGGCAAACAGCATTTCGATCCGACCCGCGTCGCCACTTACGCCGATCGCACCCGCCGCCGCCCGCCGAACTCCTCGTCGCTGGGCCTGTCGCCGCACGTCGACAGCGGCACCATCGAGCGCTGGCTGGACGAAAACTTCCGCTATGTGTATCGCCACGTTTTCTCCGGCGACTGGCAGCAGTACGATCCCTTCGCCGCCGACGGCCGCACCGAGGTGCGAGAGATAGCCTCCCCGGCGGTCTGCTCGATGTTCCGTACCTTCCAGGGCTGGACGGCGCTGACGCCGCAGCGCACCAACGCCGGCACGCTGAACCTGGTGCCGATCGCCAACGCCATGGCCTATGTGCTGCTGCGCGCACTGCAGGACGACGTCGCCGACGACGATCTGTGCGATGCGGCGCCGGGCCGCGCGCTGTCGATCTCGGAAAAGTGGCATCCCCTTTTATTAAGTGGGATTTCCCCTATTCCCGATCTGGAGCCGGGCGACACGGTCTTTTGGCACTGCGACGTGATCCACGCGGTGGAGAACGAGCATAACGGCGAGTTCGACAGCAACGTGATGTACATCGCCGCCGCGCCGGGCTGCGAGAAAAACGATGCCTATCTGCAGCGCCAGCTGCCGAGCTTTATCGACGGCAGAACGCCGCCGGACTTCGCCCCCGACGATTTCGAGGTGGATTTCGACGGCCGCGCCACCGCCGACCTGCTGACGCCGCTGGGCAAAACGCAGCTCGGCATGGGCTGATCCCCCCGCCCGTGGCGCGCGCCACGGGCCCCTTTCGCTGTGGTATACTGCCGCCATCCGTAGGCCGCAGCGAGAACCCGTCGTGCACCCTTTTTTTGAAATGCTGTTGGCGGTGTTTGATCGCGCCGCGCTGATGTTGATCTGTCTGTTTTTCCTGACCCGCACCCGGCTGTTCCGCCAACTGCTGCAAAAAGAAGACCATACGCCGCTCGAGCTCGGCATCGTCACGGCGATCTTCTCGCTGTTCGCGCTGTTCAGCACCTACTCCGGCATCAACGTCGAAGGATCGCTGGTTAACGTGCGCGTCATCGCCATTATGGCCGGCGGCATCCTGTTCGGCCCCTGGGTGGGGATCGTCACCGGCATCGTCGCCGGGGTGCACCGCTATCTGATCGATATCGGCGGCATCACGTCGGTGCCTTGTCTTATCACCAGCATCATCGCCGGCATCAGCGCCGGCTACATCAACCTCAAGGTGAAAAAAGAGCAGCGCTGGCGCGCCGGCATCGTCGGCGGCATGCTGTGCGAATCCCTCACCATGCTGCTAATCGTGCTGTGGGCCAAGCCGACCGAGCTTGGGTTGGACATCGTGTCGCAGATTGCCCTGCCGATGATCCTCGGCACGGTGTGCATCGGCCTGATCGTGCTGCTGGTGCAGAGCGTCGAGGATGAAAAAGAGGTGATCGCCGCGCGCCAGGCCAAGCTGGCGCTGGATATCGCCCACAAGACGCTGCCCTATTTCCGCAACATCAACAGCGAATCGCTGGCCACCATCTGCGATATCATCCGCCAGGACATCCGCGCCGATGCGGTAGCGATCACCGATACCCATCAGGTGCTGGCCTACGTCGGCGTAGGGCGCGAAGCCTACCCGATCGGCCGCGAAGGGCTGAGCCGCGTCACCCGCGAAAGCATTCGCCACGGCAAGATCATCATCAAGAACAACCTGGAAAACCCGGCGGCGCCGCAGATCCATTCGCAGCTGGTGGTGCCGCTGTGGGAAAAAGGCGAAGTGACCGGCGCGTTGAAAATCTACTACTGCCACGCTCACCAGATCACCAACACGCTGAAGGTGATGGCGGTCGGGCTGTCGCAAATCATCTCCACGCAGATGGAAGTGTCCCGCATCGAGCACCTGCGCCAGATGGCGGACAAGGCCGAAATGCGTGCGCTGCAGAGCAAGATTAACCCGCACTTCCTGTTCAACGCGCTGAACGCCATCTCTTCCTCTATCCGCCTGAATCCGGACACCGCGCGCCAACTGATCATTAACCTGTCGCGCTACCTGCGCTACAACCTGGAGCTGAACGACGAACTGATCGATATCCGCAAGGAGCTGCATCAGATTCAGGACTATATCGCCATCGAACAGGCGCGCTTCGGCGCCAAGCTGACGGTGATTTACGACATCGACGACGACGTCTCGGTGCGCATTCCGAGCCTGCTGATCCAGCCGCTGGTGGAGAACGCCATCGTGCACGGCATCCAGCCCTGCAAGGGTAAAGGGGTGGTGGTGATCGCGGTGAAAGATCAAGGCGATCGGGTGAAGATTTCGGTGAAAGATACCGGCCACGGCATCAATCAGGAAACCATCGATCGGGTGGCGCGCAACGAGATGCCGGGCCACAATATCGGCCTGCTCAACGTGCACCACCGCGTGTCGCTGCTGTACGGTGAAGGGCTGCATATTCGCCGCCTGGAGCCAGGCACCGAAATCGCGTTCTACATCAGCAAAAACGGCGGCAAGCTGCATCAGGAAGCGAGCGCGCCGCCGGTCGGGGAGGCCTCATGAAAGCCATCATCGTGGAAGACGAATTCCTCGCGCAGGAAGAACTCAGCTACCTGATCAAGAAACACAGCAATATCGATATCGTCGCCAGCTTCGAGGACGGCCTCGACGTCCTGAAATACCTGCAAACCCACCAGGTCGACGCCATTTTCCTCGACATCAACATCCCCTCGCTGGACGGCGTGCTGCTGGCGCAAAACATCAGCAAGTTCGCGCATCGCCCATCGATCGTGTTCATCACCGCCTATAAAGAGCACGCGGTGGAAGCGTTCGAGATCGAGGCGTTCGACTACATCCTCAAGCCCTATCACGAGGCGCGCATCGTCACCATGCTGCAAAAGCTGGAGGCGCTGCATCAGCGCCCCGCCGGTGGGGCGGAACCGACCAGCGCGCCGAGCCGCGGCAGCCACAGCATCAACCTGATCAAAGACGAGCGGATCATCGTTACCGACATCAACGACATCTACTACGCCGCCGCCGATGAAAAGGTGACGCGGGTCTATACCCGCCGGGAAGAGTTCGTGATGCCGATGAACATCACCGAGTTTTACGGCCGGCTGCCGGAAGCGCATTTCTTCCGCTGCCACCGCTCTTACTGCGTTAACCTGGCGAAGATCCGCGAGATCGTGCCCTGGTTCAACAATACCTACATTCTGCGGCTGAGCGATCTTGAGTTTGAAGTGCCGGTCAGCCGCAGCAAGGTGAAAGAGTTTCGCCAGCTGATGCGCCTGTAAGCGCTTACCAGCGCGGGCCCGGACGGTAGTAATAGCCGGGCGGCGGCGGTGGCGGCATGCGGTAATGCGGCCGGTCGCGCCAGTCGCGCGGCGGCGGCCCGTAGTAAATCACCCGTGGCGGCGGGCCATAATAGTACCCGCGCGGGCGTTCATACCGGTGGTGATCGGCCCACCAGCGCGGATCGCGCCAGCGATAGCCGTCCCAGTAGTGGCCGCGATTATCGCGATCGCCGATATGCAACGACAGGCCCGGCACGTTCACGCCGATGGACACGTCGGCCTGGCTCGCCAGCGGCAGCGCCAGCAGCGCGGCCAGTAACAACAGCGTTTTTTTCATTTCATGGACTCCTGCAGAGCGGACCTCGTCCGATCGCAGATAACATAGTCCCGCGCGCATCGCCGCTCTATAGGCGCAATGCCGATTTACGCCTTTCAGACGCATCCTTCACAATTTCACCACAATCGTTCACCGGCAGTTAACAATAAATCGTTGATATCTTTGATGTAGATCACGTGCCACCCACGGCATTTCACGCGCTTTTCGGTGCAAAAACGGCAGCTCACGCCGCATAACATGCATTTCATTCCTTCCGCCGTGCAACTCATTCCCGATCCGCCGCCCACCGGGGGGGCCGGCCATATAATAAGCCCATACCGCGGGAACCCAGCTTCACCCCGCAAATTTCAGCCAGCGGCTCACGCCCGGCAACGCACACACAGGAAGGAGACCGGCCATGAACACCAAACCGGCAAATCGCAGCTTAATCGTTCTCGGCACCATCATCTGTCAGATGGGCCTGGGCACCATCTACACCTGGAGCCTGTTCAACCAGCCGCTGGTCGACAAGTTCCATTGGGGACTGGCGGACGTCGCCACCACCTTCTCCATCACCAGCTTCTTCCTGGCCTTCGCCACGCTGTTCGCCGGCAAGCTGCAAGAACGCTTCGGCATCCGCAACCTGACGCTGTGTTCCGGCATCCTGGTCGGCCTGGGCCTTATCGCCAGCGCTCACGTCAGCTCGCTCGACATGATCTACCTGCTGGCCGGCGTGGTGGTGGGCTTTGCGGTCGGTATCGCCTACATCTCCACCCTGTCCAACCTGATTAAGTGGTTCCCGGCCAACAAAGGCCTGATTTCCGGCATCTCCGTCGGCGCCTTCGGCAGCGGCAGCCTGCTGTTCAAATACGTCAACGCCGCCCTGATCGCCGACGTCGGCGTTTCCGGTGCCTTCTTCTACTGGGGCGCCATCGTGATGAGCCTGATCGTCGTTGGTTCCCTGCTGCTGAAAGAGCCGGTGCTGGCGACCAACGCCGCGCAGCAAGGCGCCAACGGTCTGGGCAACGACTTCAGCGTGCGCCAGATGTTGGCCACCAAAGAAGCCTACCTGCTGTTCACCATCTTCTTCGCTGCCTGCATGAGCGGTCTGTACCTCATCGGCATCGTGAAAGACATGGGCGTTCAACTGGCCGGGATGGATTTGGCCACCGCCGCCAACACCGTGTCCGCCGTCGCCATCTTCAACACCGCCGGCCGCATCATCCTGGGTACGCTGTCCGATAAAGTTGGCCGTATGCGCGTCATCAGCTTCACCATGCTGGTTACCGTGCTGGCGATTGTCGCGCTGAGCTTCATGACCCTGAACCACACGCTGTTCTTTATCTGCGTCGGCGCGGTAGCCTTCTGTTTCGGCGGCAACATCACCGTGTTCCCGGCGATTGTCGGCGACTTCTTCGGCCTGAAGAACCACAGCAAAAACTACGGCATCATCTACCAGGGCTTCGGCCTGGGCGCGCTGGCCGGTTCGTTCGTCGCCAAATACTTCGGCGGCTTCCACGCCACCTTCATGGTGATTGGCGTTCTGTCCGCCGCCTCTCTGCTGATTACGCTGTTCATCAAAGCGCCGAAGGCGGTGGAAGCGGAAACGGCAGAAACCACCCAAACGGCGGAGCTGGCGAAAGCCTGATACCCCGCGCAAACGACAAGGGGCGCAACCTGTGGGTTGCGCCCCTTTTTTATTGCCCCGCCCCTGAGCTTACAGGTGCATGCCCAGCGTCTGGCGCAGATGCGCGCCGGCACCCAGCAGGCCCGGCTGGCCGTGCGTTATCATGAACACCGGGATTTCGCGCACATAGTCGCGGAAGCGCCCCTTGTCTTCAAAGGCGGCGCGGAAGCCAGAGGCCTTGAAGAATTCCATAAAGCGCGGCACGATGCCGCCGGCGATGTACACGCCGCCGAAGGTGCCCAGATTCAGCGCCAGGTTGCCACCGAAGCGCCCCATGATCACGCAAAACAGCGACAGCGCGCGGCGGCAGTCGATGCAGCTGTCTGCCAGCGCCCGCTCGGTGATGTCCTTCGGTTCCCATTTCTCCGGCAGGCGGTTGTCCGCCTTGACGATGGCGCGATACAGATTGACCAGGCCCGGCCCGGACAGCACGCGCTCGGCGGAAACATGCCCCACTTCCGCGCGCAGCACCTCCAGAATGATGTCCTCTTCTTCGCTGTTCGGCGCGAAATCGACATGGCCGCCCTCGCCCGGCAGGCTGACCCAACGGCGATCGACGTGCACCAGGTGGGCAACGCCCAGCCCGGTGCCGGCGCCATACACCGCGATCGGTTTGCCCGGCTGCGCATCGCCGCCGCCAAACTGCAGCACGTCGTCCGGCGAGAGCATCGGGATCGCCATCGAGACGGCAGTGAAATCGTTGATCACTTCCAGATGGCTCAGCCCCAGGCTGGCCTTCATTTCTTTGATCGAGAACGCCCAGCTGTGGTTGGTCATCGCCACCCAGTCTTCGGTCACCGGGCAGGCGATCGCGATACAGGCGTCCTGCACCTCGATATCGCACGCTTTCAGGTATTGGCGGATCACCGCCTCCAGGCTGTCGAACTCCAGGCCGGAATAGGTTTTCGCCTGGGTAATCTCACCCGTCGCAACAGTGCACAACGCCAGGCGGGCATTGGTGCCGCCAACATCACCTACGAGGGCATAGGTCATTGATTTCGTCTCCGCAAAATGAAAAATAAAAAGCTGCCCACACTGTAAAATCCTGCTGCAAAAACAACAATCACCCGCCTCGGATCTGCACCCCAATAGCGATCCGGATCACAAAAAACGTTTCAGCTGGCCTGCGGCGCCGCGTTTTGAAACAAATTGCGGCAAAAAACGCCCCCCGGCGACTGTTAACCGTCATCGACGCCGGGCAATATCAATGCGTGCCTGCGCGCCGATAGTCTGGCAAGCTGTGGCCACTGCTCAACCACCCGCTCTCCCTGCCCTGCCGGGAGGCATCGACAAGGGATTATCCATGCTGCATCCGCGCGCCAATGCCATGTTGGCCTTTGCTTTGCCTGCGCTGATTATCGGTTCCGCTTCCAGTCTGGTGCTGCTGTTGGTGATGAACATTGCCGCCGCACTGCAGCAATTACTGTGGGTGACGCTGCCCGGTGCGCTGAGCCTGGACGCCCAGTCGCCCTGGTGGCCGGTCACGATGCTGACGCTGACCGGCGTGGCGGTCGGCCTTATCGTGCGCTATATGCCGGGCCACGCCGGGCCGGACCCGGCGACGGAATCGTTGATCGGCATGCCCCTACCGCTCTCCGCCCTGCCGGGACTGGGGTTAGCGCTGATCGTCGGCCTGGCCGGCGGCGTCAGCCTGGGGCCGGAGAACCCGATCACCGCCATCAATATCGCGCTGGTAGCGGCCGCCGGAGCGCGCCTGCTGCCGAAGGTGCCGCGCATGGACTGGATCATCCTGGCGGCTGCGGGCACCATCGGCGCGATGTTCGGCACGCCGGTCGCCGCCGCGCTGATCTTCTCGCAAACCCTGGCGGGCAATAACGAAACGCCGCTGTGGGATCGGCTGTTCGCCCCGCTGGTTGCCGCCGCCGCCGGCGCGGTCACCACCCAGATGTTCTTCGTGCCCAATTTCGCCCTGCAGCTCGACGCCTACGATGTAACTCGGCTGCCGGACATCTTCAGCGGCGCCATCGTGGCGCTGATCGCCATCGCGCTCGGCATGGTGGCGCTGTGGTGCTTCCCGCACGTTCACCGCCTGTTCCATTCGATGAAAAATCCGGTGTTGATGTTAGGGCTGGGGGGCTTTGTGCTGGGCCTGCTGGCGCTGGTGGGCGGAGAGATTACCCTGTTCAAAGGGCTGGATGAAATGAAGCGCCTCGCGCAAGACGACGGCTATTCGGTGCCGGCGCTGTTGACCATTACCCTGACCAAGCTGGCGGCGCTGGTGATCGCCGCCGCCAGCGGCTTTCGCGGTGGGCGTATCTTCCCGGCGGTGTTCGTCGGCGTGGCGCTGGGGCTGATGCTGCATCAGCACGTTCCCGCAGTGCCGGCGGCGATCACCGTCTCCTGCGCCATCATGGGGCTGGTGCTGGTGGTCACGCGCGACGGCTGGCTCAGCCTGTTCATGGCGGTGGCGGTGGTGCCGGATCTGCACCTGCTGCCGGTGCTGTGCATCGTGATGCTGCCCGCCTGGCTGGCGCTGGCGGGCAAACCGCTGATGCTGGTGAATCGCCGGCAGCCGCCGCACGACGATTAGGCCAACGCGAACGCCGCGGCGGCGCGGGCGTGGATCGCGGTGGTGTCGAACACCGGCACCGACGCATCACGCTCGCTCACCAGCAAACCTATTTCGGTGCAGCCGAAAATAATCCCCTGCGCGCCCTGCTGCTCCAGATCGCTGATGATCCGGCGATACTCGTCGCGCGAGGCGTCGCGAATTTTACCCAGGCACAGTTCGTCATAGATGATGCGGTGTACGATGTCGCGATCGGCGCTGACCGGCGTCACCACGTCGATGCCGTGCAATTCCTGCAGGCGGCCGCGATAGAAGGTCTGCTCCATGGTAAAGCGCGTGCCCAGCAGCCCGACGCGGCGAATGTTTTTTTCCCGCACCTGCAGCGCCGTGGCGTCGGCGATGTGAATCAGCGGCAGGCCGCTGGCCTGCTCGACCGCCTCCGCCACCTTGTGCATGGTGTTGGTGCAGATCACGATAGCTTCGGCGCCGGCGGCGCGCAAAGCCACTGCGGCGGCGGCCAGCAGCCGGCCGGCGCCGTCCCAATCGCCCTGGTGCTGCAAGCGTTCAACCTCCTGAAAATCGACGCTGTAGAGCACGATTTTGGCCGAATGCAGCCCGCCGAGGCGCGCCTTTACCTGCTCGTTGATGGTGCGGTAATAAGGAATGGTGGATTCCCAGCTCATGCCACCCAGCAAGCCCAACACTTTCATCATTCGTTCCTCAGCATTTCCGACGATCCTCTGACCTTACCTGAGAATCGCCGGGCTGACGACGCCTTATTTGGCGCCGGAATTGATCGGCTGGCGCGCTTCGAACCAGCGCTGGCGCAGCGTGTCGTACAGCCAGTTATAGGCCATGGTGTACGGCAGGAAGAACAGGAAGAAACCGATTTCCAGCATAAACGCCTGCGCCCAGGAGATGCTCAGCATCCAGGCGGCGATCGGCACGCCGATCAGGATAAAACCGGCTTCAAAGCCGACGGCGTGCAGCGCACGCACTTTCAGGTTACGCACCACCCGGCTGACCGGCCACAGGCGGTCGAACACCGTGTTGTAAACCATGTTC
Organism: Serratia sp. 4542; assembly: GCF_016805595.1. NCBI lineage: Bacteria > Pseudomonadati > Pseudomonadota > Gammaproteobacteria > Enterobacterales > Yersiniaceae > Serratia > Serratia sp. 4542. The sequence goes on along the minus strand of NZ_RXKV01000011.1, from coordinate 73,844 downwards.
CACAGCATCGCGACGGTGGAGAGCATCACCGCCAACGCACCGACCTGCACCATTGAGCGGTTCAGCAGCCACGCGCCCAGCGGGGCGCAAACCATCACGGCGATGGCCTCGAAACCGACGGCGTGGACGATACGTTCAATGAGAGACTTGTTTTGCAGTTGCATACATCACCTTTTTTCAACAGTTGTTGCGAAAGCCAGGTGATTATCATCGCTTTTTCGGGTAGGTTAAAAATAGATTCCATCGATAAAGTAGATAGGTTATGCACTATTCTCCGGAAGCGCTGCATGCGTTTGTCGAAGCCGCCGCCCTCGGCTCGTTTTCCGCCGCCGCGCGCAAGCTGCGCAAAAGCCAATCCACCGTCAGCACCGCCATCGCCAATCTGGAGGCCGATCTGGCGCTGACGCTGTTCGATCGCAGCGCGCGCCAACCGGTGCTCACCGCCGCCGGCCGCAAGGTACTGGGGCATGTGCAGGCGATCCTCGCGGCCAGCGAACGGCTCGACGCCCTGAGTATTCAGCTGGCGGGCGAGGTTGAACCGCGCCTGAGCATGGTATTTTCCGATACCTACCAGCCCAAGCATCACGATCGGTTGATGCAGCTGTTCGAACAGCGCTACCCGGAGATTGAGCTGGAATGGATGATCGCCGAAGAAGGCGACGTTATCGATCTGCTGCAAAGCGGCCGCGCGCACTTGGGCATGGTGGAAGTGCAAAAAAGTTATCCGCCGGATATCGCCTTCTCCCGGCTGCCTGAACAGACCGAAATGGGGCTGTTCGTCGCCCATCAGCACCCGCTGGCCCAGGTCGCCGCGCCAACGCCGGAGCAGCTGTCCAGCATCCGCCAGCTGATCCTGAATACCTACACCGGCGCCGAAGCGGCCAGACAGGGTGGCCTGGTCTGGTCGGCGCCCAGCTATCTGCTGTTGCTGGAGATGGCGGAACAGGGGTTCGGTTGGGCGGTACTGCCGCACTGGCTGGTGCAACAATACGGCCACGGCAAACTCACCCAGCTGCGGCCGCGCGGCTGGCCAAAACTGATTTCGGTGGATGCGGTCTGGTCCAAACTGACCCCGCCGGGCCCGGCGGGGTTCTGGATGCTGGATCGCCTGCTGGGCGATACCCTGCCTTAAGCGGCGACGTTGCGTGCCTGAATGGCGCGCGAGACGGTATCGAGCAGTTCCGGCATGTCCATCTTCGGCAGCATCACTTCGATGAAGGCCAGCCGATCGTCGTCCGCTACCTCGCGCAGCGCCTGGCGCAGTCCGTCCGGATCGCTGACCCGCAACGCCTTCACCGGCCGCTCGCCGGCCAGCGCCGGCGGCAGCTGCGTCCAGTTCCAGCGCGCGATGTCGTTATAACGTTGCTCCGGCCCGTGGATCGCACGCTCGATCGTGTAACCCTGATTATTCAGCACGAAGATCACCGGCTTAAGCCCGTCGCGCAGCATCGATCCCAGTTCCTGTACGGTCAGCTGCGCGGCGCCGTCGCCGATCAGCAATATTGCCCGCCGCTGCGGTTCGGCGGTCTGTACGCCGAACGTCGCCGGCAGGGTATAGCCGATCGATCCCCAGAGCGCCTGCACGATCAGGCGGCAGCCACGCGGCAACGTCAACGCCGCCGCGCCGAAACAGGCGGTGCCCTGATCGGCCAGCACGATATCCCCGGGCAGCAGGAAATCCTGTATCTGCCGCCAGAAGGCGTGCTGATCCAGCCCTTCCCCATCGGTTTCCGGCAGCGTCGGGCGGACGATCGGCGGCAACGGCCAGCGTGACGCCAGCGACAGGCTCAGGCGGTGCAGCGCCTGCACCGCCTCGCGCATCGGAATGCGGCTAAAGCGCTGCCGCCCGACCCAGGCTTCGAACGGTTGAATGTCGATGCATTTTTCCACCGGCAAATGATGCGTGAAACCGGCGGTAATGGTGTCGGTCAAACGCACGCCGACGTTGATCACCACATCGGCGTTTTCGATAAGCTGTTTCACCGCCGGATCGCTGGCGCCGCCGCAGTAGGTCCCGACAAACCCGGCTCGGTTCTCATCCAGCACGCCTTTGCCGAGCAGCAGCGTAGCGTGCGGAATGTCGACCGCCTGCAGCCACTCGTCCAGCGCCGCTTCGGCGCCGAAGCGATCGGCCAGGAAGTCCGCCAGCAGCGATACCCGCCGCGCCGGCAGCAGCTTTTCGCGCGCTGCGGCGATAAATGCCTGCAATGCGCTGCGCGATAGTTTGGCCTGACGCAGCATCAGCGGCGCCGGTTTGGCCGACAGCGGCGCTTGTGCGACGTCGCTGGGCAACATCAGGTAAACCGGGCGATGCTCCAGCAAGGCGACGCCGATCAGGCGGTCTATCTCCACGGCGGCGTTGTCGGCGGTCAGGTTAGCCTGCGCGACGGTCACCTCTTTGGCTATCCGCGCGAAGTGGGTAAAGTCGCCATCCCCCAGCGAATGGTGCAGCAAATCACCGGCGCGCTGGGCGCGCTGCGCCGGCGTGCCGACCACGTGGATCACCGGCAGGTATTCGGCGTAGCTGCCAGCCACCCCATTCAACGCGCTCAGCTCCCCCACGCCAAAGGTGGTGAGCAGCGCCGCCGCCGGTTTGCAGCGAGCGTAGCCGTCGGCGGCATAGGCGGCGTTCAGCTCGTTGGCGCAGCCTACCCAGGTGATTTGCGGATGAGCGAGAACGTGATCGAGGAATTGCAGGTTGTAATCCCCCGGCACGCCGAAGAAATGACGGATGCCGATTTGGGCCAGACGATCGAGCAGATAATCGGCCACCGTATAGGTCTGAGTCATGATCATCACCTGTCTGCAGCTGGAGCGATTATCTTAAGTATCGAAGATGCCGTTCAAATTTCGAACAAACGCGCCTGCCTCGATCGGCAACCTGGCGTTACATGCCGGCGCTGTGATCGCTCCCCCGGCAGCGCGGTGTGAAAGCGTATACACTCAAAGCACTTCACCTCCCGCCGACAAGGATAACTATGTCCTACCAAGCCTCCCCTACGCGTTATCAAGATATGGAATACCGGCGCTGCGGCCGCAGCGGGCTGAAGCTGCCCGCCGTCTCGCTCGGGCTGTGGCACAACTTCGGCGACGCCACGCTGTACGACAACGCCCGCGGCCTGATCCGCTGCGCCTTCGATCGCGGCATTACCCATTTCGATTTGGCCAACAACTACGGCCCGCCGCCCGGCGCCGCCGAGGAGAACTTTGGCCGCATACTCAACGCCGATCTGCGGGCCTGGCGCGACGAGCTGATCGTCTCGTCCAAAGCCGGTTATACCATGTGGCCCGGCCCCTACGGCGATTGGGGCTCGAAAAAGTACCTGGTCGCCAGCCTCGATCAGAGCCTGAAGCGCATGGGGCTGGAGTATGTGGATATCTTTTATCACCACCGGCCGGATCCGGACACGCCGCTGGAAGAAACCATGGCGGCGCTGGATCTGCTGGTGCGCCAGGGCAAAGCGCTGTATGTCGGCCTGTCTAACTACCCGGCCGAACGCGCGCGGCAGGCGTTCGACATTCTGCAGCGGCTCGGCACGCCGTGCGTGATCCACCAGCCGAAGTATTCGCTGTTGGAACGCACGCCGGAAGCGGGATTGCTGGATACATTGGCAGAGCATGGCGTCGGGTCGATCGCCTTCTCGCCGCTGGCGGGCGGCCTGCTGACCGACCGCTACCTGCACGGCATCCCGCAAGATTCCCGCGCCGCCAGCGGCAGCCGCTTCCTGCAGCCGGAGCAACTGACCGCCGAACGGCTGGACAAAGTGCGCCGCCTCGATGCGCTGGCGCGGCAACGCGGGCAAAAGCTGTCGCAAATGGCGCTGGCCTGGGTGCTGCGCGGCGATCGCGTCACCTCGGTGCTGATCGGCGCCAGCAAGAATGCGCAGATAGAAGACGCGGTAGGCATGCTGGCCAATCGTCATTTCAGTGAAGAAGAGCTCGTTCAGATCGAACAAATCCTACTGTAATCGCTTACAAATACCGCCGCTCCACCGAGCGGCGATCCCCCAGAAAAATCTCAAATCTCGGCCTGCGGCGCCGTTTTCAGAGTGGCTCTCAGATTCAACCCTATGCGCCGGCGCTATGATGCCGATATTGCAGCAAAAATAACGATAAGGCCGCTTTTTAAACTGATGAACGCGCTTCATAAAGTGATTAACGGCCAGGCCGCGCAAGCGGAAAGGAGAAGTCATGTTTAAACCTCTGCTCTTGGCCGCTATCTTGGCGGCGACGGTGTTGCCCGCCGTACAGCAGGCTCGCGCCGAAGGGCTCAGCATCGATCTGATGCCGGGCGTTTCATTGCGCATCGGCGATCAGGACAATCGCGGCCGTTACTGGGACGGTTACGACTGGCGCGATCGTGACTGGTGGCAAGGCCATCAGGGCCGCTATCTCGGCGACCGCAGCCCGCGTGGCTATTACTGGGACGGCTATCGCTGGCGCGATCGCGACTATTGGCGCAAATACTACTACTCTCGCGATGGCCGTTATTACAAGTGCGACCGCCGTTGCGACAAGCATTACTGGAAGAAAGAGAAAAAACACCATCACGATCACGATCGCGATCGCTGGCGCCGCCACGGCGATGACGACCGCGATTAACGACGACGGGCCGGCACCATGCCGGCCCGCGCTTTTTTTGCCTACAGCACGCTGCCGATCAGCAGATAGCCGTTCAATCCCACCACCACCAGTACGATCAGCTTACCCAGGTTTTGCACCACTGGGCCGTTGACCATCTCCCCCATCAGCGCCCGATTGCCGGTGAAAGCCAGCAGCGGCACCAGCGCCAGCGCAATGCCGAAGCTGAGCAGCACCTGGCTCAGCACCAGAATGCGCGTCGCGTCCATCCCCAGCATGATGACGATAAACGACGGCAGCATGGTCACCGCGCGCCGCAGCCACAGCGGGATATGGAAATGCACGAACCCTTGCATCACCACCTGCCCCGCCAGCGTGCCCACCACGGTAGAGGAGAGGCCGGCGGCCACCAGGCTCAGGCCAAACACGGTGGCAGCGGCTTGCCCGAGCAGCGGTTGCAGCGTCAGGTAAGCCACGTCGAGATCGGCGATGCCGCTGTGGCCGCTGAAATGAAACGCGGCGGCGGCGGTGGCCATCATCGCCAGGTTAACGAAACCGGCAATGGTCATGGCCACGGCGACATCGACTTTGGTGGCGGCATAGCGCTCCGCCTTGTCGTGCTCGCCGCCGATTTGGGTGAGCGAAGAATGCAGGTAGATCACATGCGGCATGATGGTGGCGCCCAATACCCCGGCGGCCAGAAATACCGCATCGCCGTTAGGCAGATCGGGCAGCGCCATGCCCTTCAGCAGCGGCGCGAGCTGCGGCTGGGAGAACGCCAGCTCGACGATATAAGCGGCGGCGACGAACAGCAGCAGGCCGCCAATCACCAGCTCCAGCGGTTTTTGCCCGCGCTTTTGCAGCATCAAGATTAAAAAGGTGGCGATGCCGGTCAGCACTGCGCCCTGCAACAGGGAAACGCCGAGCAGCAGCTTGAAGCCGATCGCCGCGCCGATAAACTCGGCCAGATCGGTCGCCATGGCGATGATCTCCGCCTGTACCCAATAAGCCCACACCGCCGGCCGCGGAAAGCGATCGCGAATATGCTCGGCCAGGTTTTTCCCGGTGGCGATGCCCAGCTTGGCGGACAACAGCTGGATCAGCATCGCCATCACGTTGGCCCAAACCACCACCCACAGCAGGCTGTAGCCGAACGAGGCGCCGGCCTGGATGTTGGTGGCGAAGTTACCGGGATCGATATAGCCGATAGCGGCGATGAAGGCGGGCCCCATCAGCGAGAGTTTGATTTTTCTGGCGGAGCGCCCGGAGGTGGTTTCAACCACGCGACTGTTCAGCATATGTTGAACCCTTACTGAAATTACGTTTATCTCCACTTTATATAAATGATAATAATTATCAAGCGCATTTAGAGCGGTAAAACTTATCTCTGTAATAGCCAACATTAACGGTTTTATCGAAGGGTTCAGCGCGGAGCTTGCCGATTTCCGTGCTTTTCTGATGGGATTTGGGCTGCAATACCCCTGAAAGACAGGTTAGCACAAGAATACGAATTTCCTATTGCTGCTTTAACATCTTGATTTTTTATGCTTTTGCGCAACACTTTAGGAGAACTCCCACTATGATTTTCCATATTTGCAATAGAAGTCTCGTTTTTAAACGTAGCGTTACATAAAATGACAGCCGAAATTCAGCCTGCCTCAAATTTGGAGCAAACATGTCCCATATTGCGCACTTTGCGTTGGCGATAGTGGTGGTGGCGATCCTGGCCCTGTTGGTGTGCCGCGATCGTAAAAGCATCCGCATTCGCTATGTTATTCAACTACTGGTTATCGAAGTACTGCTGGCCTACTTTTTCCTGCATTCGGAAGCGGGTTTGGGCTTCGTAAAAGGATTTGCCGCGCTGTTTGACAAACTGCTCGGATTTGCGGGACAAGGGACTGATTTCGTATTCGGCGGCATGGGCGACAAAGGCCTGGCGTTCTTCTTCCTGAAGGTGCTGTGCCCGATCGTCTTCATTTCGGCGCTGATCGGTATTCTGCAGTACATCAAGGTGCTGCCGTTCATCATCCGTATTATCGGTACCGTGCTGTCGAAAGTGAACGGCATGGGCAAGCTGGAGTCGTTCAACGCCGTCAGCTCGCTGATCCTGGGCCAATCCGAAAACTTCATCGCCTACAAGGATATCCTGGGCAAGATGTCGGAAAAGCGCATGTACACCATGGCGGCGACCGCGATGTCTACGGTGTCCATGTCCATCGTCGGTGCTTACATGACCATGCTGGACGCCAAGTTCGTGGTGGCGGCGCTGGTATTGAACATGTTCAGCACCTTTATCGTGCTGTCGCTGGTCAACCCGTACGACACCAATAAAGAAGAAGAGCTGCACCTCGGCAACCTGCACGAAGGCCAGAGCTTCTTCGAAATGCTGGGTGAGTATATCCTGGCCGGCTTCAAAGTAGCGATTATCGTTGCCGCGATGCTGATCGGCTTCATCGCCCTGATCGCCGCGCTCAACGGTGTGTTCAGCGCCATCTTCGGCCTGAGCTTCCAGGAAATCCTCGGCTACTTCTTCTATCCGTTCGCCTGGATCATGGGGATTCCTAAACACGAAGCCCTGCAGGTTGGCAGCATCATGGCCACCAAGCTGGTTTCCAACGAGTTCGTGGCAATGATGGAGCTGCAGAAAGTGTCTGCCGAACTGTCGCCGCGCAGCCTGGGGATCCTGTCGGTGTTCCTGGTGTCCTTCGCCAACTTCTCCTCCATCGGCATCGTGGCCGGTGCGATCAAGGGCCTGAACGAACACCAGGGCAACGTGGTGTCGCGCTTTGGCCTGAAGCTGGTGTACGGCTCTACGCTGGTCAGCATCCTGTCCGCTTCCATCGCGGGTCTGGTACTGGGCTAAGCCTCGAACCGACTGCGATAACAAGGCGCCTGCGGGCGCCTTTTCTATGCCTGTATCCTGGCCGTCTGCACTGGCGCATGCTGACAGAAAATAAGCATTCGTCGCTCGGCTAAACTTCCCCCAATAATAATGCTTCTGCATAAAATGGAATGGCTATGGCAACAATCTGCGTAGTCAGAACAGGTCGATTTTTGTCCTTACAACAGAACGCTTTTGATACGCCATACGGTGTTGCATTTAGCTGTGCGCACGCCATAAAACAAACAATCAGTTGATAATCAGCGTTAATAGCGTAGTGATCTCCTCCGCAACAGCAGGTGAGGCATTGTAGTAGGAGTCCACACTTTCAACGACGACTATCTTTTTATTGTCATCACTGACTGTCCAGCATGGAATCACTGACCTGGCATCTTCAGAAGAGACGCCACATGAGCTAATTGAAAATATCGAACTGGACATTATGTCAATTTTACTTCTTGATAAATAAGCATCAATGTTTAAATTCCGCACCAATACCTCTGCCGATTGGGGGAAGTGAACATCCATGCCAACCCTGATAACACGTCCATCGACAGAGGGTACGAGCGATATATTAAACTCATTTTCAGAAATCCATATGGGCTGTGTTAAATGACCGATGGTGTCTGACAGATAAAAGTCTTTAAAAATCGTTTTAGCCTCGACATCTACGGTCTCGAAAGAATTCATCTCATTGATTTTAAAATCATTTGTAAACTTAACCACGATATCATACAGATGTTTCTTTTCGTCAACAAAAATCACACCGCCTTCAATGCTACCTAATCCACCAATATTTTTATTTCTGAAAACATTCACACTCGTGAAAAATGCCAATTCATCACTAAAATATGAAAATATTTCAGCAACGTTAAGCAAAATAGAATCATAACTCACGAAGACAAATTTATTCTTACAATCAAGGAAAGGTGGCAATACAATTGATTCATCATCACCACAGTTTTTCACTTCATAGGGTAAATTATACAGCTCATACAATTTTATCAGTTGGTTGAGTTCCGCACGCTCAACCACGCGTACCATTCTTTCTTTTCGGCCAAACTCACCGCTAGAGGCCAGAATAAATTTTTCCCATATCCATTGAGACTGGGCCGCAAATCGACTCAGGCGCAGATTATCTTCATGAACGCTTCGCCATAGACAATGGCTACCCAAAGAGGTCTTGAACTCATCGTAATCCATCTCATCGAGAAAAAAATCAACGGAGATCCCTTTCCTCGCACAGGCTAAGGCCGTCATCACCGCCGTTACCCCGCCACCACCAACAATTGCGATATTTTTATTTTTTTTCATGGATAACCTCATCCAACGATGGTGAAACAATGACAATAGTTTCATCAAGAAAACAATATCAATGTCAACACATACCCATCACCAACATTAATTAGCACATTAACAATCACAAGATTAATCAGAGGATCAAACTATTAGGATTGCTTAAATTCAGGATACACACTCAAACAAATAGCATAAAAAACTATAAATATAGAATTTAACTCTGAAAATAGCGCTTTTTATGATCTTTACCACTGAATAAATTTTTTTCATATAGACTAAATTTCGTTAACAAATAGCGGCCGGAGAAAAATCATCTGACAGCATTAAAAACCAGTAAAAGTGATAATTGCAGCTTTCAAATTCAAACTAACACACATTTTCAAGCATCAATCACCTGAAAAAGGGAGTTTTATCGCGTATTCAAGAAGCATAGGGATTGATTTAAAAAACTATGATTTACATACAGTTATAAAAGGATAGAGAATATGAAATTACGCACCCAGATAACCATGCTGTTAGCAGGAGCCTCTCTAGTCATATCATCTGCATCATACGCCGCAGACGGTACTATAAACTTTACCGGCACGGTGACCGACCAAACCTGCACGGTTGAGGCGGGCAGTGCCAACCAGACAATCCCAATGGGCAATGTCAGCGCCAAAGCGTTTAGAAGCATTGGCGATACAGCGCTACCGACAAAATTCAATATCGCCTTAGTCAGTTGTCCGGACACGGTCAAAAAAGCGTCTATCAAGTTCGATGGTATTTACGCAGATGGCAACACAACTCTGCTGTCGCTCAATAAAGAAACTAACGCCGCTACAGGCATCGGCGTTGCGCTCTATGAGGCCGATGGCACAACGCAAATACCAGTGGCGTCATTCTCTAATGCGCAAAGCGTGCAAAAAGACATCAGGAACGTCTTTACTTATGTCGCAAAATATATGTCTACATCCGGCACGGTTACCGTCGGCCCGGCAAATGCCACGACACAATTCAGCATCTCATATAATTAATAAAGCCCTCTTATCTGGCCGGTAACAACGCCGGCCAGATAATTAAAACACCCACGGGAATAACGATGATTAAAAAAAGAATCTTTTACTTTCTGCTATTATTTTCTTTTAATACTGTCGCCAGCGTAACCTTGGGAGGAACGCGAGTTATTTATGAGGAAAATAAGAAAGAATCGAATATTTCAGTAAGCAATCAAGACAGCAGCTCACCGGTACTCATCCAAACCTGGGCAGAAAATTTCCGTCCCGAGGATAGCAGTGAAGTCCCATTCATTGTTACCCCGCCATTGTTCAGGTTGGAACCGGAACAGGATAATATTATTAGAATCATCCATGCCGGCAAGCTTTTGCCACAGCATGAAGAAACTGTATATTGGCTTAGCGTAAGATCGATACCATCAACGAAAAGAAACAAGGAAAATAAACTACTCATCACCGTACAAAACAGAATAAAAATAATCTACCGGCCCAGCGCCCTGTCAAAAAAAGAGGCAAGTGACGCATACAAAAAAATCAAATTCTCACGAGAAAAAAACATGTTGACTGTGAGTAATCCAACGCCGTTTTATGTCTCATTTTATTCTCTCGTTGTTGGCGGAAAAGAGCTTAAGGAAGCCGACATGGTCGCACCAAAAAGTAAAAAACAATGGGCCATACCAAACGGAATACGCAGCTCTGAAATAAAATGGCAAGCCATTAACGACTATGGAGGCGTAACCCAGGAAATAAAAGCATCGTTATAACAACATGTAAAGGGATGCAAAGATGATTATGCCAAGTATCGCCAACAACAAAAAGTCGGTGCTATTTTTCTGTTTTTTATCCTCACCGGTTGCACTGGCAGAGGACTACTTTGAGCCTTCTGCATTAAACAGAAATTATCAGAAAGTTGCTGACTTATCCCATTTCAACAATCCGAGCGATCAATTGCCTGGTGAGTATTGGGTGGATATCTATTTGAACAACGCTTTTTTTGTTAATCAAAAAGTGGAGTTTTTCCGCGTTGCCGGTGCTTTGCAACCTCGCATCCATCGAAACGATCTTGAAAATTTCGGCATCCAACTTGACACATTGAAAGTAACGACGAGCGAAAACAGCATAGCCGCTCACCCTATCAATGAGATGATTCCGGGTAGCTACGCAAAGTTTGACTTCAATCGCCAAAGATTAGACTTAAACATTCCTCAGGCTTATCTTAAAAATCAGCCGCGGGATTGGGTAAACCCGACGCTTTGGGATGATGGCATAAACGCCTTCCTGATGGATTACAGCTTCAGCGGCACCGAGTCTTGGCAACATGGGAATGCGAAAACGGGTGACAATCAATATTTGAACCTGCGCAGCGGTGCAAACTTCGGTGCCTGGCGATTGAGAAACTACTCCACCTACTCAAGCCAAAACAGCACCAAATGGAAAAGCATCAATTCCTATGCTGAGCGAGGGTTTAGAGACAGCAAAAGCACTTTGACCGTGGGTGATAGTTCAACCTCTGGCGACGTCTTTGACAGCTTTCAATTTCGCGGCCTGAAACTCGCGAGCGACCCCTCAATGATCCCTGACAGCCAACGGGGCTTCGCCCCCACGGTGCGAGGCGTCGCGCAAAGCAATGCCGAAGTCATTGTGAAGCAAAATGGCTACATCATTTATCAAACTCATGTTCCCGCAGGAAGTTTTGAAATAACAGATATTTACCCCACCACTTCCAGCGGTGGGCTGCAAGTAATCATCAAGGAGGCAGATGGTTCAGAACGCAGTTTCTTTCAACCCTTTTCCGCAGTGCCCATCATGCTGCGAGAAGGCATGAAAAAAAATGAATTAACGCTAGGCGAGTACCGCACTGCGCAACACGATAAATCTAAATATAAATTTCTTCAGCAGTCATTAATTTATGGTCTTAGAGACGATAAAACGCTCTATGGGGGCGCAATCATCTCAGAAAAACACCAGGGAATCTCTTCCGGCATCGGCAGCAGCTTGAAAAAGCTCGGATCATTTTCAGCCGATGTCACCCATACTAAAAGCCGGCTCATTACGGGCACTGCCCGTTCGGGGCAACAATATCGGCTCCAGTACGCAAAAAACCTTGAAACCACGGGCACGAACTTCACGCTTGCAGGATATCGATACTCGACATCGGGTTATTTAAACTTTTCTGAATTTAGCGAGATGAATACCAACCTTGAGAAAAAGTGGCTTGCGCGTGACATAAAAAGAAGCAAGCTGGTACTCAATATTAACCAACCCATTCGCGATTTCGGTAGTTTCTACCTCAACGGTTATCAACAGAACTACTGGCATAACAGCAGCGTTGAGAAGAATTTTCTGCTTGGGTTTTCAACCAGTCAGCGTGGCATTAGCTACAATCTTGCTTTGAGTTACAATAGCGGCCCTTATACGGATAAACCCGACAAAATTGCCACACTTAACGTTCAGATCCCGCTGAACAAATGGCAATCGAACAGCTGGGCTAACTATACCGCCAGCAAGAACAGCAAGGGCAAGTTCAATCAGCAATTGGGTCTAAGCGGAACGGCTCTTGAAAATAATCAGCTCAGTTATAACGTCTCGGCCTCACAAAGCAGCACCAGATCCAGCCCCTCCGGCAACGGCTCCGCTTACTATCGCGGCGGGTATGGTGAAGTCGGGGCCGGATACAGCTTTGATCAAAATATTCAGCGGGTTAATTACAGCCTACGCGGCGGCGCCATCGTCCATGGCAACGGCATTACATTATCGCAATCGCTGGGTGATACCGTTGCTTTAGTTAAAGTACCCAATGCCCATAATATTGAAGTGATTAACAGTGTCGGCGTCAAAACTGACTCTCGTGGCTATGCGGTAGTACCTTACATCAGCAGTTATCATAAGAATCGGATTGCCTTAAATCCGCAAAGCTTTGGCGATGACGTTGAAATAGCAAAGAACAGCAAGATTGTCATCCCGACCAAAGGCGCTGTTGTAGCTGCCCACTTTAAATCTAACATCGGCAATAGAATCATCTTAAAGCTGCAACACAATACCGACGCAATCCCATTCGGCGCCGTCGCTACGCTGCAGGGAGAAAACGAAACGACGGGGATCGTAGGAAATGATAATAGCGTTTATATGAGCGGCATGCCTGACTCAGGAACGGTGTTGGTTCATTGGGAGGGGAAGCAACGCTGCCAAGGCAGTTATGCTATTACAGCTAAAGAGTCTGAATCAAAAATAAAAATGCTCAATATGATATGTAAATAGCATTGAATTATCGATAAAAGCACATTGCGTTACATGCAGGATAAAATCGCAGAGTTTTTCCGGCCAATACCGCCATATAACATGGTAAAAATAACGCTATGCACAGTACGAGCAATATCTAATAGGAAAAGTGAATATGCCAACACTATTTAAAACAACAGCTATAGCCAGGATCGCTGGCATCCTGGCCTTATTATTTTCCTTTTCAGCCCAAAGTGAAGGCGATTGCTATGCGATATGGCATCATCCGCTAAAAATCGAGCAATCCGGCATTACCGTCCCGGCAGACGCTAAAGTCGGCGATCTTATCGGTCGTGGGGAATCTTACTTTTCCGTCAGGCTGTTGGCTAATGCCATACAGTTCTCCTTTGGCGAACCCGGCGATCTGGTGTTGCAAGCCTATACCCACTTGAGTGCGACAGCATTACAATACCACGGTATTCCCGTCTATCAGACTGGTTGGCAGGGGGTCGGCATTGCCATGTCGCTCAATGACCAACCGGGGCTTTGGGATATTTATGCGCCGCGTAATACACCCGTGAACTATGTTCTTGGCGGAAACTTCAAATATTATCTGGTCAAGACCGGCGACATACAATCTGGTGCCATGTCTGCACTTTCCCCTTTCTCCTTTAACTATACCTGCTTGAGAGCAACCAACGCCAGACGGCTGGGTGAGACCTATTTTCCTGCCGTCAATATCGCAGTGGAAGGTTGCCGCCTCAGCACGCCGTCGAAACAGGTTTTTCTGGGAAAAATCAACCGGCGGACGCTCTCTGGTATAGGGGCCACGGCGGGAAATACCCCTTTTAACATCGCGATGGAGTGCAATGTCAACACTAAAGTCGATCTGGAGATACGCGGTGACATGGTTAATGGCAATCGTCAGGTATTGGCCGTTATCCCATCAAAAGAGGCGGCCACCGGCGTTGGTCTGCAGATACTGCGTAACGGCATTCCCTTTGAGTTGGGGACGAAAACCGGCATGCTAAACCAGACGCTGGTAGGTATAAACGAAATCCCGCTCAGCGTGCAATATTATCAAACGGAAGAAAAAGTTACGCCGGGAGAAGTCAATGCCGTGGCGCAGTTCACCGTATCCTATCGCTAGTTTTGGTGAGCTGGCGGCATAACTCCGAGCTATCGAAAAGCCAGAGTCATTTTTCCAAGCGTCAGGCAAGCATTAGACGCACGCATAAAGCAAAAAGCCGACCCTAAGGTCGGCTTTTCAAATGGTGGTGGAGCTAGACGGGATCGAACCGTCGACCTCTTGCATGCCATGCAAGCGCTCTCCCAGCTGAGCTATAGCCCCACAAAAGTGGTACGCTTTGACCGGCGTTACGGTATTCCCCAACCTCTCTGATAAGAAGGTTGGTGGAGCTAGACGGGATCGAACCGTCGACCTCTTGCATGCCATGCAAGCGCTCTCCCAGCTGAGCTATAGCCCCGTTCCACAATCACTTTGTGCTGTGAACGGGGCGCATAATATGAAACCCACTCAAAGCTGTCAACGGCTAAATTGAATTCCTGAATCAAGCGTTGAAAAAGCCGCCAAATCAGCATGTTTGGCGCCAAAAAATCATCACTTTGTGCAGAGTTCATCCATTTTGCGCGCTACATCTCAGAATGGCAAAAGACCCTGCATATCACGTTGATTTTTAATTAACGGAATGTTAGTGAAATGCGCTTGAGTCGGACTCCCGAGCGGCATAGACTGCCCGCGCCATAAACTTCATTACTATAAACCGAGTCCGTCATGTCTTTGCATTCACCAAAAGAAATCGCCGCCCTCGCCGTTCAGGCCGGGGTAAACAAAAGCCGCGCCCCTCTCGCTAATCTGTTGATTCTGGGCTTTCTCGCCGGCGCTTTTATTGCCACCGGCTTTCTGCTGGATATTCACGTCATCGGCACCCTGCCGGCCGAATGGGGCTCTTTCGGCGCCCTGTTGGGTGCCGCGGTCTTTCCTATCGGTTTGATCCTGACCATTCTGGCCGGTGGCGAACTGCTGACCGGCAACATGATGACCTTGCCGATGGCCTGGTTTGCCCGCGAAATCCCCGCCATCGCCGTGCTGCGTAACTGGTTTTGGGTCACCCTGGCCAACCTGGCCGGCAGCCTGGCCGTCGCCTACTTCTTCGGTCATTTGCTGGGCCTGACCGAAGGTGCGTTCTTGCATAAAACGCTGGCGATCGCGCAGGCCAAAGTGGATGCGGACTTCCTGCACGCCTTCATTTCCGGCGTCGGCTGCAACTGGCTGGTGTGCCTGGCGGTATGGTTAGCCTTCGCCAGCAAGGATGTGCCGGGCAAAGTGATCGGCATGTGGTTCCCGGTCATGGCTTTTGTCGCCATCGGCTTCCAGCACGTGGTGGCGAATATGTTCATCATCCCGGCGGCCATCTTTGCCGGCGGCATGGGCTGGGAGCAGTATCTGCCCAATTTCATCGCGGTATTTCTCGGCAACGCGCTGGGAGGCGCCGGCTTTGTCGGGCTGATGTATTTCCTCGCCTACCGCCCGGGGCTGCCGGCTAGCGAGCAAGCCTGACGCATCGCCATAAAGAAAAAGCCCCGGGATCGCTCCACGGGGCTTTTTCTTTATGGCGTATCAGCGAATCAGGCTTGCGCTTCGCGCTCGGCGATGTAAGCCAGCGCCATGTCGATGCGCTGCAGCGAACGCTTCTGGCCGATCGCATGCACGGTCACGTCCATGCCCGGCGACTGGCCGGCGCCGGTCACCGCAACGCGCAGCGGCATGCCGACTTTACCCATGCCGACACCCAGCTCATCCGCCGTGCCCTGAATGGCGTCGTGCACGTTTTCCGGCGTCCAGACGGTGATGGCGGCCAGCTTGGCGCGCACCGCTTCCAGCGGCTGACGCGCCACCGGGCGCAGGTGCTTCTTGGCCGCGTCGGCGTCGAACTCGCTGAAGTCTTCGTAGAAGTAACGGCAAGACTCCGCCATCTCTTTCAGCGTTTTGCAACGCTCGCCCAGCAGTTTGACGATGTCTTTCAGCTCTGGGCCGTTGCGGGTTTCAATGCCCAGCTGCTCAACGTGCCATGCCAGATGCACCGCCACTTCTTCCGCCGGCATATGGTTAATGTAGTGGTGGTTCAGCCACTGCAGCTTCTCGGTGTTGAACGCGCTGGCGGATTTGTTGATCGCTTCCAGCGTGAAGAACTCTTTCATCTCATCGATGGAGAAGATCTCCTGATCGCCGTGGGACCAGCCCAGGCGCACCAGGTAGTTCAGCAGCGCCTGCGGCAGATAGCCGTCGTCGCGGTACTGCATGACGCCCACGGCGCCGTGACGCTTGGACAGTTTTTTACCGTCGTCGCCGAGGATCATCGACACGTGCGCGTATTCCGGCACCGGCGCGCCCAGCGCTTTGAGAATGTTGATCTGGCGCGGGGTGTTGTTGATGTGGTCTTCGCCGCGGATCACATGGGTGATTTCCATGTCCCAGTCATCGACGACGACGCAGAAGTTATAAGTTGGCGAACCGTCGGTGCGGCGGATGATCAGATCGTCCAGCTCCTGGTTGCTGAATTCGATCGGGCCGCGAATTTTGTCGTCGAAGATCACCGAGCCTTCCTGCGGGTTGCGGAAGCGCACCACGTGCGGCTCGTCGTCGGTGTGGCTGCACTGACTGTCGCGGCAGTGGCCGTCGTAACGCGGCTTCTCGCCGTTTTCCATCTGCTTCTCGCGCAGCGCTTCCAGACGTTCCTTGGAGCAATAGCATTTATAGGCCGTGCCCTGCTCCAGCATCTCGTCGATGACCGCGTTGTAACGATCGAAACGCTTGGTCTGGAAATACGGGCCTTCATCCCAATCCAGGTTCAACCAGTTCATGCCATCCATAATTGCGTCGATCGCGTCCTGGGTGGAGCGTTCCAGATCGGTATCTTCGATACGCAGAACGAACTCACCGCCCGCATGGCGGCTGAACAACCAGGAGTAAAGTGCGGTACGCGCGCCGCCGACGTGAAGATAGCCGGTCGGGCTCGGTGCAAAACGGGTTTTGATTTTCATTGGGTTCACTGCCTTATTACGCAACGCGTGTCGGCGGTTGCCGACGATTGCTCGGAATTGAAAAAAGAGTGGACGACATTGTATCACCACGCGCTAATTCCTCAACGCCGACACGATATTGCACCGGTCGATTTCGCGCGTTTTGCGGCGAGTTTCGCATAGCGTTGCGCAAAGAATCGGCGCCGTTGGCGATAATTATCGCGCCCTGCCTAAATTTGCGGCGAACGATTGAAATCATTTTAAAAACCGTTGACTCACTTTGAACTATCCCTATAATGCGACTCCAACAAGACGGGGCGATTAGCTCAGTTGGTAGAGCATCTCCTTTACACGGAGGGGGTCGGCGGTTCGAGCCCGTCATCGCCCACCATCTTGTTGAGTAAAAATGAGAACGAATGAGGGTGATTAGCTCAGTTGGTAGAGCATCTCCTTTACACGGAGGGGGTCGGCGGTTCGAGCCCGTCATCACCCACCATCATTCTCTCGTTTAGCAGCACCTGGAAGTCCCGAAGTGGGTGATTAGCTCAGTTGGTAGAGCATCTCCTTTACACGGAGGGGGTCGGCGGTTCGAGCCCGTCATCACCCACCACTTCTGCGGGTCGTTAGCTCAGTTGGTAGAGCAGTTGACTTTTAATCAATTGGTCGCAGGTTCGAATCCTGCACGACCCACCAATTCAGAAAAAAGCGCCTTTTGGCGCTTTTTTCGTTTCTGCGCCACCTAAACCCGACTTAATCTTCTTGCCGACAGAGTTCACCGAGTCGTGCAGGATAAGACAAAAGCATTTATGCTTTTGAACAGCGCTTGCGCTGGCCCGAAGGGGCCGGCTATGAAATAGGCGGATAGCCGTAGAGGTTCGAGCATCGCGCAGCGGTACGACAACGCGCAGCATTGCCCGCAGGGTGAGGCCACAGGCCGAATCAATCCTGCACGACCCACCCATTCAGGAAAAAAGCGCCTTTTGGCGCTTTTTTCGTTTCTGTCTCACCCCCTTCCCCTTTCTTCTTACTCTTTCTTTATTCACCACGCGCTGAGATACGAATGGTTATCATTTTGCCGGCTTGAATGGTAAATTAGCGGGCATCCACCACGCAGCCAATCCGCCGCCGGATTGATACGCCTTAGTTCAAGGAAAGAAAGAGCCCGCTCATGACCCTATCCTTACGCCAGCTGTTCATTGCATTTATCGCCACTTCCAGCCTATTGCTCAGCGGCTGCGGCCCGGACGACAAGAGCGACGAGCAGAAACCGTCCGCCCCCGCTGCCGACAGCAGTTGGCCGCGCACCATCGACAGCGCCAAAGGGAAGTTCACGCTGGAAAAACCGCCGCAGCGCATCGTGTCCACCAGCGTCACCATCACCGGCACGCTGCTGGCTATCGACGCCCCGGTGGTCGCCAGCGCCGCCACCAGCCCGAACCCTCTGGTGGCCGATAAGCAAGGCTTCTTTACCCAGTGGAGCGAGGTAGCCAAACAGCGCCACGTCGAACGATTGTATCAGGTGGAGCCCAATGCCGAAGCCGTCGCCGCCGCCGCGCCGGATTTGATCGTCGTCGCCGCCACCGGCGGGGATTCGGCGTTGAAACTGTATGACCAGCTGTCGGCCATTGCGCCGACGCTGGTGCTCGATTATGGCGACAAAAGCTGGCAACAGCTGGCCAGCGAGCTCGGCGAGATCACCGGCCATGAAGCCGGCGCCAAACAGGCGGAAGATCGTTTCGAACAGCGCGTGGAGCAAGTGAAGCAGGCGATCGCGCTGCCGCCGCAGCCGACCACCCCGCTGGTGTATGCCGACAACGGCCGCGAGGCCATGCTGTGGACGCCGGGCTCCGCCCAGGGCAAGCTGCTGACCCAGCTCGGCTTCCAACTGGCCACCCCGCCGGAAAGCGCCAAAGGCAATGCCAGCATGGGTAAACGCCATGACATCATCCAGATCTCCGGCGAAAAAATGGCCGAGGGCCTGAACGGCAAGACGCTGATCCTGTTCGCCACCAACGAGCGTAAAGTGCAAGAGGTGCTGACCAACCCGTTCCTCAAACATCTGGAGCCGGTGGAACAGCGGCACGTCTACGCCGTCGGCAACGACACTTTCCGTCTCGATTACTACAGCGCCACCAACATGCTGAACCAAATCGAACGGCTGTTCAAAAAGCCCTGAACCACGCCGTCGGCGGGTCAGCCTCCTGCCGACGTTTGCCATAAACAGGGCAACCGTTCACATTCAATCAATTGAAATATCAATAGTTATTAACATCGTCAACGCACCTGTGCCACCAACCGGCGGGTGCATGCGGGCGTAAACTCGTGCTACTATTGGCGCCCGCATGAACGCAAATAACAATGAGAATAAAAATCATACAGGAGTTACCGGTGTGAACGTACCCACTCCGACTGAGCGGACGCTTTCGTCCGCACCGCACGCAGCTTACGCCAGTGGCTTCAAACGCATCGCCGGGTTCGGTATCGGCTTGGCGCTGTTGCTGCTGTGCATCATTGCCAGCCTGATGCTGGGTTCCAAAGCCATCCCCTTCCATACCGTCTGGCTCAGCCTGCAGGGCGCAGCGAGCGGTTCCGACAGCACCATCATTCTCAACGCCCGGGTACCCCGCACGCTGGCGGGCATCTTGGCCGGTATGGCGCTCGGCGCCGCCGGCGCGCTGATTCAGGCGTTGACGCGCAATCCGCTGGCCGATCCCGGCGTGCTCGGCATCAACGCCGGCGCCAGCTTCGCCGTGGTCATCGGCATCATGTTTTTCGGCGCGGCCACCACCGAAAGCTATATGGCCTACGCCTTCGTCGGCGCCGCCCTCACCACCCTGCTGGTCTACCTGATCGGCACGTTGGCGGGCGGGCGCATCAACCCGGTGCGGCTGACGCTGGCCGGCGTGGCGATCGGCGCGGTGTTGCTCGGCATCACCACCGGGCTGTCGCTGATCGATCCGCAAACCTTCGACCAACTGCGCTTCTGGCAGGCCGGCACGCTGGATATCCGCACGCTGTCCACGCTGCCGGTTACCGCCCCCGCCATTTTGCTCGGCTGCCTGCTGACGCTGCTCATCGCCCGGCCGCTGAATACCATCGGCATGGGGGAAGACCTGGCTATCGCGCTCGGCGCGCGCGTGGTGCTGACTCAGGTCGTCGCGGTGATCGCCATCACGCTGCTGTGCGGTGCGGCGACCGCCACCGTCGGCCCAATCAGTTTCATCGGCCTGATGGTGCCGCATATCGCCCGCTGGTGGGTCGGCCCCGACCAGCGCTGGATCCTGCCCTACTCCATGCTGCTGGCGCCGATTTTACTGCTGTGCGCCGACGTGGTCGGCCGTTTGCTGGCGGCCGGTGAGCTGCGGGTTTCCATCGTGGCGGCCTTCATCGGCGCGCCGGTGCTGATCTGGCTGGTGCGCCGCAAGAAAACGCTGGGGGGTCTGTGATGAGTCTGCCCCACACGTTGCATATCGGCCGCCCGGACGGCGTCATCAACTGGCGTATGCCGCTGCGCCTGCTGCTGGTCAATCTTTCGCTGCTGGCGTTGTGCCTGACGATGGCGGTTGCCGCGCTGTGCTACGGCACGCTGCAGCTTTCGCTGGAACAGGTCTTTGCCGCGCTCAGCGGCGAGGCGCCGAAAAATCTGGTCACCGTGGTTACCCAATGGCGCTTGCCGCGTATCGCCATGGCGCTGCTGTTAGGCGGCGCACTCGGCATGAGCGGCGCCATCTTCCAGTCGATTATCCGCAACCCGCTCGGCAGCCCGGACGTGATTGGCTTTAACATGGGGGCTTACACCGGCGCACTGATCGCCATCACCCTGTTCAACGGCGGCTATTACTACATCGCCGGCGGTGCGCTGGCCGGCGGCATTCTCGCCGCGCTGGCCATCTATCTGCTGGCCTGGCGCCAAGGCATCGCCGGCTTCCGGCTGATCATCGTCGGCATCGCCATCAGCGCGGTGCTGGTCTCCACCAATACCTGGCTGATCATCACCGCCTCGCTGGAGCGCGCCATGGACGCCGCCATGTGGCAGGCCGGTTCGCTCAACGGCATGACCTGGCAGAAAGCCCAGCCCGCCACGGCGTTCATCGTGCTGGCGGCCGCGGCCGCGCTGCTGATGGGCAAACGGCTGCAGCTGCTGGAAATGGGCGACGACACGGCGCGCGCACTGGGCGTGAACGCCGAAGGCAGCCGGCTGTGGCTGATGCTGTTCGGCGTCACCCTCACCGCCGCCGTCACCGCCACCGCCGGGCCGATTTCCTTTATCGCGCTGGCGGCGCCGCAGATCGCCCGCCGCCTGGCTGGACAATCCTCGGTCACCCTGACGTCCTCGGCGCTGATGGGCGCGACGCTGCTGCTCGGCGCCGACGTGGTGTCCCAACATCTTTTTGCGCCGATCCAACTGCCGGTCGGGGTCGTGACCGTCTGCATCGGCGGCCTATACCTGATTTGGCTGCTCATCCGTGAGGCCCGCAGATAATGAAAAGTGATAACGCCATGAGCCACCGCCTGCACGCCTCGCACCTGAAGCTGGGCTACGACAATAAAATCATCGCTGACGATCTGAGCGTGGCGATCCCCGACGGCGCCTTCACGGTGATCGTCGGGCCGAACGCCTGCGGCAAATCGACGCTGCTGCGCGCCCTGTGCCGCCTGCTCAAACCCAGCGCCGGCGAGGTGATGCTGGACGGCAAGAACATCAGCAGCTTCGCCACCAAGGCGCTGGCGCGCGAGCTTGGGCTGCTGCCGCAAACTTCAATCGCACCGGACAGCATTACCGTGGCGGACCTGGTATCGCGCGGCCGCTATCCGCACCAGAGCCTGCTGAAACAGTGGACGCAGGCCGACAAACAGGCGGTGGAAGCCGCCATGGCGGCCACCAACGTCAGCCAGTTGGCGGACCGCAGCGTCGACGAGCTGTCCGGCGGGCAGCGCCAGCGCGTTTGGGTGGCGATGGCGTTGGCGCAGCAAACGCCGCTGCTGCTGCTGGATGAACCGACCACCTATCTGGACATCGCGCACCAAATCGAGCTGCTGGATCTGTTCCGCCAGCTCAACCGCGAGCACGGCCAAACCCTCATCGCGGTGTTGCACGATCTCAACCACGCCTGTCGCTATGCCGATCACATCATCGCCATGCGCGACGGCAAGATCGTGGCGGAGGGGAACCCGGCGGAAATCATCACCGCCGAGCTGGTGGAACGGGTGTTCGGCATGCCGTGCATGATCATCGACGATCCGCTGTCCCACACCCCGCTGGTGATCCCGCGCGGCCGCTACCACTGCGACGCGCCGCAGGCATGAAAAAGGCCGGGTTACCCCGGCCTTTTCGTTACTTCTCCAGCGACACCTGCTTGAAGATGTGTTTGCCGAACGGGTCTATCTCGTAGCCTTTCACTTCCTTGCGCACCGGTTCGAAGATGGTCGAGTGCGCGATCATCAGCGCCGGCATCTGATCGTGCATCATCACCTGCGCCTGCTGGTACATCGCCACCCGCTTGGCGTGATCGTTCTCCTCGCGCGCCTGCAGGATCAGCTGGTCGAACGGTTTGTAGCACCATTTCGCCGAGTTGGAGCCGCCGAGCGAAGCGCAGGTGAACAGCGGGCCGAAGAAGTTGTCCGGATCGCCGTTGGCGGTGGTCCAGCCCATCAGCGCCGTCTGGTGCTCGCCGTTTTTAATCCGCTGCAAATATTCGCCCCACTCGAAGGTGACGATTTTGGCGCGCACGCCGATCTTGGCCCAGTCGGCCTGGATCATCTCCGCCATGCGCTTGGCGTTGGGGTTATAGGGCCGCTGCACCGGCATCGCCCACAGATCGATGTCAAACCCCTGCCCCAGCCCGGCTTCCTGCAACAGCTGCTTCGCCCGCTCCGGCGAATACGGGTAGTCTTCAAGCTGCGCGTTGCTGCCCCACTGGGTCGGCGGCAGCAGGTTCTTGGCCGGCTGGCCGGCGCCGTGGAACACCGCCTCGATGATCGCCGGCTTGTTGACCGCCAGCGCCAACGCCTGGCGTACCTTGACGTTATCCAACGGTTTTTTCTGGGTATTAAACGCCAGGAAGCCGATATTCAAGCCGGATTTTTCCATCACCTGAAGGTTGCCGTCCTGCCGCATGCGCGCCAGATCCGCCGGGTTGGGGAACGGCATCACCTGGCACTCGTTCTTTTGCAGCTTGGCGTAACGCACCGTCGCATCCGGCGTGATCGAAAACACCAGCCGATCGATCTTCGGTTTGCCTTCCCAGTAGCGGTCGAACGCCTTGTACAGGATTTTCGCGTCCTTCTGGTACTGCACCAGCTGGAACGGCCCGGTGCCTATCGGATCGTTGTCCACCCGCTGCGGCGTACCGGCCTTCAGCATCGCGTCGGCATATTCCGCCGAAAAAATAGTGGCGAAGTACATGCCCAGATCGGCGACGAACGGCGCCTCGGCGCGGGAGAGCTCAAAGCGCACGGTGTGATCGTCCACCTTGACGATCCGGTCGATCAGCGTGCCGAACTCCATCGACTCGAAGTTGGTGTAGGCGCCGTTGGAGACCTTGTGATACGGGTTGTTGGCGTCCTTTTGTCGCATAAACGAGAAGATGACGTCATCGGCGTTGAAATCGCGGGTAGGCGTGAAATATTTATTGCTCTGGAATGCCACGCCCTTGCGCAGGTGGAAGGTATAGCGCTTGCCGTCCTCGCTCACTTCCCAGCTTTCCGCCAGGCTGGGTTGCAGCTCGACGGTACCGGGTTTGAAGTCCACCAGCCGGTTGTAGATCGCCGCCGAACTGGCGTCCACCGTGGTGCCGGAGGTGAACAGCTGCGGGTTGAAGCCTTCCGGCGAGCCTTCGGAACAGTAGACCAGCGTATTGGCCCGCGCGCCGCCGGCAATCGCCAACACCAGCAGCCCGATCGTTATTGCTTTTCTTTTCATTGCGCTATCCCCAGTGGTGAAAAAACAGCCCAACGGATAGCAATAAATCATGCAGTTAGCGAAGTAAAGGACAAATTCCGCGCATAAAAACGGGCAGGCGCGCAAGCGGCCTGCCCCGGTGAAACCGCCCGATGATGATGAAATTAAATCATCTGGCTGAAGTTCATCTGCGCCATCAGCTTATAGTTGTCGGCGTAGTCGACCGGAATGGCCACCACCACCGGCCCCTGGATCGCCATCGCCTTGCGCAGCATCGGCCGCAGATCGTCCACCGACTGCACGGCGAAACCGACCGCGCCGCAGGATTCCGCGTAGGCCTTGAAATCAATCGGCCCGAACTCCACGCCGGATTTGCGCTGGTATTTGTTCACTTCCTGCATCTCCACCATGTTGTAGGCGTTATCGACCCAGATGACATGCACGATGTTGTTTTTCAGCCGCACCGCGGTCTCCAGCTCCATGCTCGACTGCATGAACCCGCCGTCGCCGGAGATAGACACCACTTTATCGCCGGGGCGAACCAGCGCCGCGCCGATGGCCCACGGCAGCGCCACCCCCATGGTTTGCTGGCCGTTGGAGATCAACAGCTGGCGGGCGCGGAAGCTGTACAGGTAGCGGGCGATCCAGATATGGAAACTGCCCATGTCCACGCACAGGGTTACATCGTCGCTGACGATGTCCTGCAGCTCCTTGACGATGCGCAGCGGATGGATCGGCATGCCGCCGCGGCGGGCGGCGCGCTCCGCCAGTTCAGTGCGCTGGCGGCCGAGATCGGTGAGGATCAGCTCCACCTCCGGCGGCACACAGACCGCCTCAGTGAACGTTTCGGTCATCATGTTCAGCGTGGCGCTGATGTTGCCCACCAGCTCGACGTCCGGCCGATAGCAGGTATCGATATCCGCCGGCAGCACGTCGATGTGCACCAGTTTCAGCCGCCCGTGGCTGTTCCACATGCAGGGATCGTATTCGATCGGATCATAGCCGACGCTCACCACCAGATCGGCCTTCTGCAACAGCTGATCGGCCGGCTGGTTGTTGAACAGGCCGACGCGGCCGGCGAAACGGGCGAAGTGGTTGACGTCGATCACCCCCGCCGCCTGATAGGTGCCGACCACCGGCATATGGGTGCGATACAGCAGATGGCGCACCGCTTCGCTGTTCTCCGGCCGGCTGGCCTGCAGGCCGAGCAGCAATACCGGGCATTTGGCCTGGCGGATCAGTTTCACCGCCGCCTGAATGTCATCCGCCGCGGCGGCCCCCATGCGCGGCAAGCGGCAGCCGGCCAGCACCGGCGCGCTGACCGGTTCATTGACGATATCCATCGGCAGGCTGACGAACGATGCCCCCGGCCGGCCGAATTCGGCGCGGCGAAAGGCGTTGGCGATCACCTCGGAAATCGCCGAACCGGCATGCACTTCGGCGCAATACTTGGTCACCGGCCGGAACATGCTGACGGTATCCATACTCTGGTGCGTCTGCTTCAGGCTGTCGGCGCGCTTCACCGCCCCGCCGAAGGCCACCACCGCGTCCCCTTCCGAAGTGGCGGTGGCCAGCCCGGTGATCAGGTTGGAGCTGCCCGGTCCGGAGGTGACCAGCGCCACCCCGGCCTTACCGGTCAAGCGGCCGACCGCCGCCGCCATAAAGGCCGCGTTGGCCTCATGCCGTACCACCACCGTTTCAATCGATGGCGCGTCCTCCAGCGAGTCGAACACCCGGTCGATCTTGGCGCCCGGAATGCCGAAAACGTGTTTGACGCCCTGCGCTTCCAGGTTTTTCACCACCAAATCGGCGCCGCATTGCCAGTCATTGCCTGTTTTTTCCTGTGCCATGGTTCCACCTCCTAAGAAAACGATCGCCGGGGTTAGCCCTCGGCGGAACGAATCGCGCGATCCAAATCCTCTGGGCAGAGGTTGGCGCGCAAGAAATCCGCATCATGCGGTAACTGAAGATTGAGACGCGTGATGACGCCGAACTGCAGACGGCCATGATCGAGCTGGTAGTCCAGCACGTGGCCGCCGCCGCTGCGGTCGTCGGTAACGAAGTGTTCGTGATAGCCGGCCACGCCGATGCCCTGCATGTAATCCGGCGAACGGAAGCCGACCAGCGTGCCGCGCCGCTGATGGAACGAGAAGGTCGGCTGCTCTTCTATCGCCTCCAGCATCGGGCGGTAGGGCCGCTCCTGGCGCGGCACGGTACGGGTTTCCACGTGGCTGAACTCGCCGTCGACCCGCACCGCGCAAAACAGGTTCGGCGAGGCGACCTGCTCGTCGATGCACTGGTGCAGCTGCGCCTTGGTGATTGGCCGGTCGAATTGCTGGCTGACGCTGGGCTGGAAAAAGGTGACGACGGCGAAGGGGGTTTTCTGTTGCAGGCCGGCCGGCCGGGCGCTGCCGTCGGCGCGCAGCTGGTGTATTTCCTGATCGAAGGCGATCAGTTCGCCGTCCAGGTGATTGAAGGTGCCAAGGCCGAAATCGCCGTGCTTGAGCAGCTCGGCAATGGTGGTCTCCCCCTCGTAAACCCCGTCGATGAGCGCGCTCATCAGCGAGATTTGATAGATTTCGCCCTCCCCGGCGTTGATCGACTGCCTGGCAAAACCCTGCGCCAAATGGCGCGCACAGGAACACCCGTGTTTTTCGTTCATGACTGACTCCTCCACCAGCGCGGGATCGCGGTTCCGCGCGTTCAAAAGGCCCACCGACGGTAAGCCAAGATGTCCCCCAAGGCGCGTTCATCAGTTGGAACGATTCAGCCTAAGGCGACAAAAAAACCGGCACGGCTGGCCGGCCGATAACCAGGTATCAGATCAGAATGAGATAAAGTAAAGGCTTACTAATCATTGAGACTGAACCGGTTATCAAATTGAACGGTTAATCTGGTGTTGGAGCGACAATCAACTCCGCAGGCGGCTCGCGCAGCCTGGGAAAAACATCTGCTATTTAGTGCTAAGCGCCGCGAGGTTTATACGTTTTCTCTCTATACGGCCGGGATGGGACGGCCTTGAAGCCCGTCGTCAACCCGCAGCCAGAGTAGCCGCCGCGCCGTCGGCAGAGAAGCGGGTATTCATAAGAAACGCTTTTGCATATAATGCAAAAATGAATGACGCCCGCTATGTAGAACATCTGCCAATTTTTCTCGACGTGGCCCGCCTGGGCAGCTTTTCCGCCGCCGCGCGCCGGCTGGGCATGGTGCCCTCCTCGCTGGTGCGCCACATCGATGCCCTGGAAAGCGCGCTCGGCGCCGCGCTGTTCGTGCGCTCCACCCGCGGCCTGCTGCTGACCGACGCCGGCGAGCTGCTGCTGACGCGCGCCACCGCGCTGATGACGGACATTACCGGCCTTCGCGCCGAGCTGAGCGCGCTGAACGAAACGCCGCAGGGCACGCTGCGCATCAGCTGCCTGCCGACCTTCGGCAAAACCTATGTGCTGCCGCTGCTGCCGACGCTGGCGGAACGCTACCCGCAGCTGTCGGTCGACCTCGATCTGACCGAACGTCTGACCGATCCGACGCAGGAACGGCTCGACGCCGCCATCCGCATCGGCGAACAGAAGGACAGCGCGCTGTATGCCAGCCGCATCGCCACCCAACGCTGGGTGATGTGCGCCAGCCCCGCCTACGTCGCCCGCTATGGCCTGCCGGCCGATCTGGAGGCGCTGCCGCAGCATCGGCTGATCGCCCGCTACCACAAGCAGCAGCCGGCCTGCTGGGCGCAGATCCTCGACGCGGCGCTGATGAGCCGCTGCACCATGGCGCTGCGCTGCGACGACTTCACCGCGCAGCGCCAGGCCGCGCTGCTCGGGCTCGGCATCGCCTTCCTGCCCAACTGGGTGGTGGGGCCGGACGTGCAGCACGGGCAGCTGGTGCAAATGCTGGAAGATCCGCGCCATGAGCAGCAAGGCATCTATCTGCTGCGCCCGATGGCGAAGGTGTCCGCCCGGCTGGCGGCCTTCACCGCCCTGCTGCAGCAAACCATCGGTCAACCGCCCAGCTGGGGGTAAAGCGGCGTCACCCGGCCGTGCAAAGCCGGGTTGTCGCTCTCGTCCTTCAGCTCGATGCCGCTCAGCCGCCGCAGGAACGCCTGCTCCAGCAGCCAGGCCAGGCGGAACGCCGCCTGCGGATAATCCAACCCCTCGGGCCGCACATTGGAGATACAGTTGCGCTCGGCGTCCGTTCTGCGCGCGTTCGGCCCCCAGGTCAAATAGACGCCCAGGCTGTCCGGCGACGACAGCCCCGGCCGTTCGCCGATCAGAACCGCCACCGCCCGGGCCTGCAGGCATTCGCCGATCTCATCCCCCAGCGCCACCCGCGCCTGATGCGCCAGCACCACCGGCGCAACGGCCAGCCCCAGCGAATCGAGATAGGGCCGCAGCGCCTGCAGCAGCGGCAGCGCCTGGCGGTGCACCGCCTTGGAGGAGAGGCCGTCCGCCACTATCAGCAGCAGATCGACGCGGCGCGATGGCGAACCGAGCAACAGGCTGCGGCTGTCCGACGCCAACCGCCGCCCCAGATCCGGTCGGCGCAGATAGGCGGCGCGATCGGCGGCCTGGCTGTGCACCGCCAGCGTGGGCCAACCGGCATCGTGCAGATCCGCCGCCAGCCGTTCGCTGTCGAAAGGTTGATGCACCGCGTCGCGCGCCTGGGCATGGGCCAGCCCGAAGCGCAGCAGCTCATCGGTCGGCAGGCTGGCGCCGGTGCGCCCCAGCGCGATGCGCGCATCGGTAAAGGCGCGCAGCGCGTCCCAGCTGTTGGCGTGAACCGGTTTGCTCATGTGCGTTCTCCCTGCAGCGCCAGCAACAGCGGATGATTGGCGGCGGCGTCGCGCAGCCGTCCGCGTTCGTCGGTAATGTTCATCGCCGCCAGCCAGGCGGCGAACTCCGGCGCGTGCTTCAGCCCCAGCAGTTCGCGGATATAGAGCGCGTCATGGAACGATGTGCTTTGGTAGTTGAGCATGATGTCGTCCGCGCCCGGCACGCCGATCAGGAACGTTAACCCGGCGGCGGCCAACAGCGTCAGCAGCGTGTCCATGTCGTCCTGATCGGCTTCGGCATGGTTGGTGTAGCAGACGTCGCAGCCCAGCGGCAGGCCGAGCAGCTTGCCGCAGAAGTGGTCCTCCAGCCCGGCGCGGATAATTTGCTTGCCGTCATACAGGTATTCGGGGCCGATAAACCCTACCACGGTGTTGATCAGCAGCGGCGAGAAATGGCGCGCCACCGCATAGGCGCGCGCCTCGCAAGTTTGCTGATCGACGCCGTGATGGGCGTTGGCCGACAGGCAGCTGCCCTGCCCGGTTTCGAAATACATCACGTTGTCGCCCAGTGTGCCGCGCCTGAGGCTCAGCGCCGCCTGCTGCGCTTCCACCAGCAGCGCCAAACTGATGCCGAAGCCGCGATTGGCCGCTTCGGTACCGGCGATCGACTGAAACACCAGATCCACCGGCGCGCCGCGCTCTATCAGCCGCAGCGTGTTGGTCACGTGGGTCAGCACGCAGGATTGGGTGGGAATGGCGAAGCGCTGGATCACGTCGTCCAGCATGTAGTTGAGCTTTTCCAGCAGCGGCAGGCTGTCGCTGGCCGGATTGATGCCGACCACCGCATCGCCGCTGCCGTACAACAGGCCGTCCAGCATGCTGGCGGCGATGCCCTGCAGGCTGTCGGTCGGGTGATTGGGCTGCAGCCGCACGCTAAGGTGGCCCGGCAGGCCGATCGTATTGCGAAAGCGCGTCACCACCCGGCACTTCTTCGCCACCAGGATCAGATCCTGATTGCGCATGAGCTTGCTCACCGCCGCCGCCATCTCCGGCGTGATACCGGCCGCCACCTGCGCCAGCATGGCGCTGTCCGCCTGCTCGCTCAGCAACCAATCGCGAAAATCACCGACCGTGAGGTGCGAGATGGGCTCAAAGGCGGCGGCATCGTGGCCGTCGATAATCAGGCGCGTCACCTCGTCCTGTTCGTACGGCACCAGCGCCTGCTGCAGGAACGCCTTGAGCGGCAAGTCCGCCAGCGCAATGCGCGCCGCCATACGCTCTTCGGCGCTTTGCGCCGCCACCTCCGCCAGATAATCGCCGGAACGCGCCGGCGAAGCCTTCGCCATCAGCTGACGCAGATCGCCAAAGCGATAGCCGCGTTGGCCCACCGTTGCCTGATACATAGCCCCCTCCCTTGCCCCGAGTGACGAGATAACAGCCCTGCACCAAGTGTAGTCAGTGGGAAAAGAAAATTATTTTGCACGCGATCGCCGCCGTCGCGCTTTCCCCCATTTCACCCGCCGCCGCTTCGGGTTACAGTAGCCGCGAAAAAAGGAGGGGTGATGGATCCGCAACGGCAAATTATCGACTGGCTGCAACAAGATGACGCTCGCATGGCCGCCCTGCGCACCGCGCGCCGGCTCGGCCTGAATGACTGGTGCCTGGGCGCCGGCTTCGTACGCAATCTGGTGTGGGATCGGCGCCACGGCTACCTGGACGCCACGCCGCTCAACGATATCGACGTGATCCACTTCGATGCGGAGCGTGCGGACGCCGAGCGCGATCGCATGCTGGAGACGCGCCTGCACCAATGGCTGCCGCGGCCTTGGTCGGTCAAGAATCAGGCGCGCATGCACCTGCGCGGCGGGCGGGCGCCTTACCGCGACAGCGAAGAGGCCATCAGCTTTTGGACCGAAGTGGAAACGGCGATCGGCGCGCGCCTGAACGCCGACGACAGCATCACGCTGGTGGCCCCCTTCGGGCTCACGGCGCTGTTCGACGACACCATCACCTTCAACGTGAAAAACGGCGATCGCGCGGCCTATGCCCAGCGCGTGCTCAACAAAGGCTGGCTGCAGCGCTGGCCGCACCTGCGGCAGGTAAAGATTTAATCGCCGCTGCCGATACCCTGAACAGCGATAGCCAGACTCAGGGAGAGCACCCATGTCGACCACCATCACCATGATCGTACCGATCAAAAATACCATTCCCGGCGTCAGCCACGTCTTCAGCGCGCCGGGCCATCAGGGCGAATTGCTGATGGCC
Organism: Serratia sp. 4542; assembly: GCF_016805595.1. Taxonomy (NCBI): domain Bacteria; kingdom Pseudomonadati; phylum Pseudomonadota; class Gammaproteobacteria; order Enterobacterales; family Yersiniaceae; genus Serratia; species Serratia sp. 4542. The sequence goes on along the minus strand of NZ_RXKV01000011.1, from coordinate 42,894 downwards.
AAACCGGTCAACAACCAGCCGGAAGGCGGCAAGGCGAAGAAAAGCGAAGGCGCCAGCGGCAATGACGAACCGGAAAATCTCAACGAAAGCCGCGCCTCGGCACGCATCAAGGCGCTGAACCGGCAGATTCAGGCTCTGCAGCAAAAGCTGGTGGAGCTGAAGGACTCCAGCGCCGATCCCAAAGAGATCGAGAAGCAAAAGCAGCTGATTGAAGCACAGATCAAGATGTTGCAGGCCGAGATCGCGCGCATCCAGAAAGAAGAAATGGAAAAGCAGCAACAGGAGCAAATGGAAAAAGCCGCGGCGCAATCCGGCGACGGCGTAAACCGCCCGACGCCGCTCAACGCGGTGGACGTCTATATCTGAATCAATATTCGGCGTTTTCCTGCCGGCGCTGGTGCAGCAGCGCCGCCTGCTGACGCGCCACCTGCCAGATGGCCTCCGCCGCTGGCGTCAGCGAGCGGTTCTTGCGCCGCACCAGCATCAACGCGCGATTGATCTCCGGCACCAGCCGCCGTACCCGGAGCCGCCCCCCTTCCGGCAGCGGCAGCGCCAACGCCGGGAAGATACTGATGCCAATCCCTTCCGCCACCATCGGGAACAGCGTAGCCGGATGACCGATTTCCTGCACCACCTGCGCCTCGACGCCCTGCTGCCTCAGCGCGCTGTCGATCAACGGCCGGCTGCCCGACGCGTAATCCTGCAACACCAGGCGGCAGCCGTTTAACGCCGACCAACGCACCTCTTGACGCGCAGCAAACGGGTGATCGTCGCGGCACAGCAGCAGGAACGGTTCATGCAGCACCGCTTCGCACTCCAAATCCACCGCCTGCACCGGATCGACCACGATGCCGAAATCCACCTCGGCATTGCGCACGCTGTGCAGCACCTGCTGCTGCGCCTGATCGCGCAGCATGATGCGTATCTCCGGATATTCGCGCTCGCCGGCGGCGATGCACTGCGGCATCAGATGGGCGGAAATGGTCTGGCTGGTCGCCACCCGCACCGTGCCGCTGCGCTGTACGCCAAAGCTGCGCGCATCCAGCAACGCGGCCTGCAGTTCGTCCAGCAGCCGTTCGACCCGGTTGGCCAGCCGCAGGCCGGCGTCGGTCAACACCACTTCACGCGTGGTGCGATCCAGCAGGCGCACGCCGACCTCCGCCTCCAGCTCTTTCACGCTGTGGCTGACCGCCGATTGCGTCAGGCCGATCGCCTCACCGGCGCGGCTGAAGCTGCCGTGGCGGGCGACAGCGACGAACACCCGCAGCTGTTTGAGTGAGTAATTCATGTGTTTTATTCATAGATGAATTAAATAAATCAATTTAATTATTATATACCCACGCGGGAGAATAGCCCCATCGATTTTCTACCCGAGCGCATCGCCATGAGATTCCTACCCGATCGTTTTACCCTGACGCTGATCGCCACCGTGCTGCTGGCTTCTTTCCTGCCGGCGCGCGGCGAGTTCGTCGGCTGGCTCAACGCCCTGACCATCGCCGCCATCGCCCTGCTGTTCTTCATGCACGGCGCCAAGCTGTCGCGCGAGGCCATCCTGGCCGGCAGCAATAACTGGCGGCTGCATCTGTGGGTGATGTTCAGCACCTTCATCATTTTTCCGGCGCTGGGGATGCTGTTCGCCTGGTGGGCGCCGATCGACGTCAGCCCCGAGCTGTACGCCGGTTTCATCTACCTGTGCATCCTGCCCGCCACCGTGCAGTCGGCCATCGCCTTCACCTCGCTGGCGGGCGGTAACGTGGCGGCGGCGGTGTGCAGCGCCTCCGCCTCCAGCCTGCTGGGGATCTTCGTATCGCCGCTGTTGGTCGGCCTGCTGATGAACGTGCACGGCGATACCGGCAGCCTGCGGCAGGTGGGCTCGATCGTGCTGCAGCTGCTGGTGCCGTTCGTCGCCGGCCACCTGCTGCGGCCGCTGATCGGCGGCTGGATCGAGCGCCATCGCCCGCTGATCGGCAAAACCGACCAGACCTCGATTCTGCTGGTGGTGTACGCCGCCTTCAGCGAGGCGGTCACGCACGGCATCTGGCATCAGGTGGGGATCGGTTCGCTGGCGTTTATCGTCGGCGGCAGCATCGTGCTGCTGGCGATCGTGCTGGTGGTGAACACCTACATGGCGCGCTGGCTCGGGTTCAGCAAGGCGGACGAGATCACCATCGTGTTCTGCGGTTCGAAGAAAAGCCTGGCGAACGGCATTCCAATGGCCAATATCCTGTTCCCGGCGGCGACGGTGGGGATCATGGTGCTGCCGCTGATGGTGTTCCATCAGGTGCAGTTGATGACCTGTGCGGTGCTGGCGAAAAGGTATCAGCGCAAGCAGCGGGCGCAACAGGCGGTGCCCAACGCCAACGTGCAGGCATCGCGCGGGTAAAAAAAGACGGGCCGAGGCCCGTCAGATCAGCTTTTTTTCAGCGGCTTGACCAGGTGGTCAAGCCCTTCGATTTTAATCGCCAACGTCATCTCCATCAGCATGCCGAGCTTGCCTTTGGGGAATTCGCCCTTGCGGGCGAACCACAGCAGGTACTCTTCGGGCAGGTCGATCAGCACCCGCCCCTGGTACTTGCCGAACGGCATCACGGTATTGGCGATCTCCAGCAGGTTTTCCTTTTCCATCAGTCACCCAGCAGGCGGATCATTTCCGCTTCGTCGATCACGGCGATACCCAGCTCCTGCGCCTTCGCCAGCTTGGAGCCGGCCGCTTCGCCGGCGATCACCAAATCGGTTTTCTTCGACACGCTGCCGCTGACCTTGGCGCCCAGCGCCGTCAGGCGATCTTTGGCCTCGTCGCGCGACAGCTGGCTCAGCGAGCCGGTCAGTACCACGGTTTTGCCGGCGAACGGGCTGTCTATCTCTTCCGCGACCACCACCACCGGCGCCGGCCAGTGGATGCCGATCTCGGCGCCCACCAGCTCGTCGATCACCTGCTGATTGAGCGCTTCATCGAGGAAATTGCGGGTGTGTTTGGCCACCACTTCGCCGACGTCCGGCACCTCTTTCAGCGCCTCGATATCGGCGGCGAACAGCTTCTCGAGCGATCCGAAATGCGCCGCCAGGTTGGCGGCGGTCGCCTCGCCGACCTCGCGAATGCCCAGCGCATACAGGAAGCGAGCGAAGGTGGTCTGTTTGGATTTCTCCAGCGCATTGACCAGGTTCTGCGCCGATTTCGGCCCCATGCGATCCAGGCCGGTCAGAATGCCGGCGGACAGACGGAACAGATCGGCCGGGTTCTTCACGTACTCTTTGTCCACCAGCTGCTCGATGATCTTGTCGCCCATGCCTTCAACGTCCAGCGCGCGGCGGGAAACGAAGTGCTTCAACGCCTCTTTGCGCTGCGCGCCGCAGATAAGACCGCCGGTGCAGCGCGCTACCGCCTCGCCTTCCACGCGCTCAACGTCGGAGCCGCACACCGGGCAGTGCAGCGGGAACACCACTTCGCGCGCATCCTGTGGCCGACGGTCTTCCAGCACCCCCACCACCTGCGGGATGACGTCGCCGGCACGGCGCACGATCACCGTATCGCCGATGCGCAGCCCCAGACGCTCAATTTCATCGGCGTTGTGCAAGGTGGCGTTGCTGACGGTCACCCCGGCCACCAGCACCGGCTCAAGGCGCGCCACCGGCGTAATCGCGCCGGTGCGGCCAACCTGAAACTCCACTTCGCGCACCACGGTGATCTGCTCCTGCGCCGGGAATTTGAACGCCGTCGCCCAGCGCGGCGCACGCGCCACAAAGCCCAGCGTTTCCTGCAGATCGATATCGTCAATCTTGATCACCACGCCGTCGATGTCGAAACCGAGCTGCGCGCGGTCCTGCTCGACCTGGCGATAAAACGCCAGCACTTCCTCGCTGCCGGTGCGGCGTTGGGCGCGATCGCTGACCGGCAGACCCCAGGCCTTGAACTGCATCAGGCGCTCAAAATGGCTGCGCGGCAGCTCGCCGCCTTCCAGCAGGCCGACGCCGTAGCAGAAGAAGGTCAGCGGGCGTTTGGCGGTAATGCGCGGATCGAGCTGGCGCAGCGAACCGGCGGCGGCGTTGCGCGGGTTGGCGAACACCTTGCCGTCTTTGCGGCGGGCTTCTTCGTTCATCTGTTCAAAACCGGCCTGCGGCATGAACACTTCGCCGCGCACTTCCAGCCGGCGCGGAATGTTGTCGCCGGTCAGGCGCAGCGGGATGGCGCGGATGGTGCGAACGTTAGTGGTGATGTTCTCGCCGGTGGTGCCGTCGCCGCGCGTCGCCGCGCGCACCAGCTCACCGTCTTCGTACAGCAGGCTGACCGCCAGGCCGTCCAGCTTCAGCTCGCAGCAGAAGGTCAGCGGATCGCTGCTTTTGAGCCTATCCTGCACGCGCTTGTAAAACGCCAGGAAGCTTTCTTCGTCGAACACGTTGTCCAGCGACAGCATCGGCACTTCGTGACGCACCTGGTCGAACGCCGCCAGCGGCGCGGCGCCCACGCGCTGGGTCGGTGAATCGGCGGTGACCAACTCAGGATGCTCGCTCTCCAGTTCGCGCAGTTCGCGCATCAGGCGGTCATATTCCGCATCCGGCACTTCCGGCGCATCCAGCACATGATACTGGTATTCATGATGGCGCAGTGTGGCTCGTAGTTGATTGATTTGTTGGATTATCGATTCCATGGCTCACCATCAAAGATAAAAAACCCCCGGCTAGCGGGGGCTTTGTTGTTACGGATGTTCAGTGCGCGCGGCAACCCGGTCAGGCGTTGTTTTCCAACACTTCACGGATACGCGCTTTGTAGGTTTCCAGCTTCTGCGGCGTCATCATGCGGCGCTCGTCGTCCAGCACCACGCCGCCCACGTCGTCGGCGATGCGCTGTGCCGACTGCAGCATCAGCTTGAAGTTCTGATTGGCGTCGCCGTAAGACGGCACCATCATGAACATCGACACACCCGGTGTGGAAAAGTCGGACATCATGTCAGGATCGAACGACCCCGGCTTGACCATGTTCGCCAGGCTGAACAGCACCGGGCCGCTGCCGGCCGGGCTGATATGGCGGTGGAAGATGCCCATCTCGCCAAACTGGAAGCCCGCCTGCAACACGCTCTGCAGCAGCACTTCGCCGCCGATTACGCCGCCCTGATGGGCCGCGACGTGCAGCACCAGCACGGTCTCTTTCAGCTTGGCCTGAATGGGCGCAGCCGCCGGCTGTTGTGGCTGTGGCGCAGGCTCCTGCGCCGGCTTCACTTCCGGCGCCTGCTGCACAGGGGCCGGCTCGGCGTGGAATGCCGGTTCCGCCCCCTGCGGCGCCTCATGTTCATGCGGCAGATCGTCGACGCGCGGCTCACGGCGCGCGGCCGGTTGCGGTTGCTGCGGCTCGGCCTGTTCTTCGTCCGGCGCGTAGTTGTTCAGCAGGATGTCATCATACTCCGGCCGCTGAGACAGCGGAGGCGGCGTCTGATGGGCAGCCGGCTGAACGGCGCGGGGCGCAGCCGCCGGAGCGGGCTTCGGCGCGGCCACGGGTTCTTCGCGTGCGGCATCGAAATGGCCAAATGACGGCTCGTCTTGCGGGTGAGCGGCGCGTACGCGCACTTCACCGACGCCTTCTTCGAGATCGTCGATCGGAGTTTGTTCACGTTCCTTTTGGGAACGTTTGGCTGGGCGATCGCGGAAGAGCGCTGACCGTTCTTTGCGACTGGTCCACAGACCGTGCAATAACAGCGCTATTATGGCGATCGCGCCAACAACGATTAATATCAGACGCAAATCCTGCATCATTGCTATCTCTGTTGTTCCAATACATTGCCACCGCGGCAAACATTCACTCTTTAACTCTATTTGCCCGCGCACACAAGTGCAAGTCCGTGCTGAACTTTATGCCAATAAAGATGATTATACTGCCTTTTTCTGCTGGTTTTTCAGCCAACCCTACCCTAGCCAGTGGAAAATCATCCCTATATGATAATGATGCCTGTTCAGACAACGAGATAACTTAAGATATGTCCTATACGCAGCCCCCTGCCCGCTCAACCAGCGGCATTCACTATTTCGCCGAAGGCTGGCGCCTGATTTCGCGCCCGGGGATTAAACGCTATGTGGTCCTGCCGTTGCTGGTCAACGTGCTGCTGATGGGCTCCGCTTTCTGGTGGCTGTTCAGCCGGCTCGGCGACTGGATCCCGGCGATGATGAGCCACGTTCCCGACTGGCTGCAATGGTTGAGCTACCTGCTGTGGCCGCTGGCGGTCATTTCGGTGCTGCTGGTGTTCAGCTATCTGTTCAGCACCATCACCAATCTGATTGCGGCGCCGTTCTGCGGCCTGCTGGCCGAGCAGCTCGAAGGCAGCCTGACCGGCAAACCGCTGCCGGACACCGGCCTGCTCGGCATCGCCAAAGATCTGCCACGCATCATGGCGCGCGAATGGCGCAAGCTGATGTATTACCTGCCGCGCGCGCTGCTGCTGCTGGCGTTGTACTTCGTGCCCGGCATCGGCCAGACGGTGGCGCCGGTGCTATGGTTCCTGTTCAGCGCCTGGATGCTGGCGATCCAGTATTGCGACTATCCGTTTGACAACCACAAGGTGAGCTTTGCCGACATGCGCCGCGCCTTACGCCAGCACAAAACCGACAACCTGCAGTTCGGCGCGCTGGTCAGCCTGTTCACCATGATCCCGATCCTCAACCTGGTGATCCTGCCGGTCGCCGTCTGCGGCGCCACCGCGATGTGGGTCGATCGCTACCGCTCGCAATTCGTCCGATAACCGCCGCTTTTTACCGCCGTTAGCGCGGGAATTTTCGACAGGGCGCGCATTTCGCGCCCTTATCATTGTGCTTAAAACTTATTTCCTAATAACATATAGATATACCAATTCTTTACTTCCCTGCCGGTACTGTTAGCGTATGCTTTCGATGTTCCCCACATTTTCATAGAGTTAAAGGACGGGCTATGAGCAAGATATATGAAGACAACTCATTAACAATCGGCCATACGCCGCTGGTTCGTCTGAACCGTATCGGCAACGGACGCATTCTGGCCAAGGTTGAATCACGCAACCCGAGCTTCAGCGTCAAATGCCGCATCGGTGCCAATATGATTTGGGATGCGGAACAACGTGGTGTGCTGACCGCCGGTAAAGAGCTGGTGGAGCCGACCAGCGGCAACACCGGCATCGCGCTGGCCTTCGTGGCCGCCGCGCGCGGTTACAAGCTGACGCTGACCATGCCGGAAACCATGAGCATCGAGCGCCGCAAGCTGCTCAAGGCACTCGGCGCCAATCTGGTGCTGACCGAAGGGGCGAAAGGCATGAAAGGCGCTATCGCCAAGGCCGAAGAGATCGTCGCCACCGATCCGAACCGTTACCTGATCCTGCAACAGTTCAGCAACCCGGCCAACCCGGCCATCCATGAAAAAACCACCGGCCCGGAAATCTGGGAAGACACCGACGGTGAAGTCGACGTGTTCATCTCCGGCGTCGGCACCGGCGGCACGCTGACCGGCGTCAGCCGCTACATCAAGAACACTAAAGGCAAGGCCATCACTACCGTGGCGGTCGAGCCGACCGACTCGCCGGTCATCAGCCAGGCGCTGGCCGGTGAAGAGCTGAAACCGGGCCCGCACAAGATCCAGGGCATCGGCGCCGGCTTCATTCCAGGCAACCTCGATCTGGACCTGGTGGATCGCGTCGAGAAGGTCTCCAACGACGAAGCCATCAGCATGGCGCGTCGCCTGATGGACGAAGAAGGCATCCTGGCGGGCATCTCCTCCGGCGCAGCGGTCGTGGCGGCGGTGAAACTGGCCGAAGAACCGGCGTTCGCCGACAAGACCATCGTGGTGATCCTGCCCTCTTCCGGCGAACGTTATCTGAGCACCGCGCTGTTTGCCGATCTGTTCACCGAGCAGGAATTGCAGCAGTAATTCCACCACTGCACAAATCGCTAAAAAAGCACCCTGCGGGGTGCTTTTTTGTGGACTGGATCAAACTTTATAGCAGTCCAAGATTGCTTTTGCCCGTCGGCTTTAGTATTTAACGGTGCATTATTTCGATGCGCAAAATTAATCACCCCCCGAGCCCGGTCAAGGCTGAATCGATTTACTCATCTGTCGCCGACGCGTCGAATCGGGCATAATGGGGAGCGGATTGGAACGACGTCTAAAGCCGAGTTTTTTGATCTGAAGTGCCTAACGCGTCGTTTTCTGTTGCATCAACGTTCGCCCCTGTCCATAGTCAGGCGCTATAACCAGACAAGCTAAAGTCAGGCCCCTGGGCTAAACTTTAGCTCCACAACATTAATCCAATAAGTTGGGGAAACATCAATGTTCCAGCAAGAAGTTACTATTACCGCTCCGAATGGTCTGCATACTCGCCCTGCCGCTCAGTTCGTTAAAGAAGCCAAAGGCTTCACGTCTGACATCACCGTGACCTCCAACGGCAAAAGCGCCAGCGCTAAAAGCCTGTTCAAACTGCAAACTCTGGGGCTGACTCAAGGGACCGTAGTGACCATCTCCGCTGAAGGTGAAGACGAGCAGAAAGCCGTTGAGCACTTGGTAAAACTGATGGCAGAGCTTGAGTAATCGGCCCGTCTTTTTAGTTAACACCAGTCAAGAGTAAGGTAGGGTTATGATTTCAGGCATTTTAGTATCACCGGGCATCGCTTTTGGTAAGGCTCTCTTGCTGAAAGAAGACGACATTGTCATCAACCGGAAAAAAATCTCTGCTGATCAAGTAGAGCAGGAAGTCTCGCGTTTTCTGGCCGGCCGCGCGAAAGCGTCCGAACAGCTGGAAGCGATCAAGACCAAAGCTGGCGAAACCTTCGGCGAAGAGAAGGAAGCTATCTTCGAAGGCCACATCATGTTGCTGGAAGACGAAGAGCTTGAGCAGGAAATCATAGCCCTAATCAAAGACGATCTGGCCTCCGCAGACGCCGCCGCCTACACCGTGATCGAAGGTCAGGCGAAAGCGCTGGAAGAGCTGGACGACGAATACCTCAAAGAGCGCGCCGCCGACGTGCGCGACATCGGTAAGCGCCTGCTGCAGAACATTCTGGGCATGCCGATCGTCGATCTGGGCTCCATTCAGGACGAAGTGATCCTGGTGGCCACCGATCTGACCCCGTCAGAGACCGCGCAGCTGAACCTGGACAAAGTGCTGGGCTTCATTACCGATCTCGGCGGCCGGACTTCCCACACCTCTATCATGGCGCGCTCCCTGGAGCTGCCGGCGATCGTCGGTACCAGCGACGTGACCAAGCAGGTGAAAAACGACGACTACCTGATTCTGGATGCGGTTAACAACAAAATTTACGTTAACCCGACCGCTGACGTTATCGATCAGCTGAAAGCCGCCCAGAACCAATACATCACCGAGAAAAACGATCTGGCCAAGCTGAAGGACCTGCCGGCGATTACGCTGGACGGCCATCAGGTTGAAGTCTGCGCCAACATCGGCACCGTGCGCGACGTCGCGGGTGCAGAGCGCAACGGCGCGGAAGGCGTCGGCCTGTATCGTACCGAGTTCCTGTTCATGGACCGCGACTCGCTGCCGACCGAAGACGAGCAGTTCCAGGCTTATAAAGCCGTGGCGGAAGCCATGGGCTCGCAGGCCGTGATCGTCCGTACCATGGACATCGGCGGCGACAAAGACCTGCCGTACATGAACCTGCCGAAGGAAGAGAACCCGTTCCTCGGCTGGCGCGCCATCCGCATCGCGATGGACCGCCGTGAAATCCTGCACGCCCAGCTGCGCGCCATCCTGCGCGCCTCGGCGTTCGGCAAACTGCGCATCATGTTCCCGATGATCATCTCCGTGGAAGAAGTGCGCGATCTGAAAGGCGAAATCGAGACGCTGAAAGCGCAGCTGCGCGAAGAAGGCAAGGCGTTTGACGAGAGCATCGAAGTGGGCGTGATGGTGGAAACACCGGCTGCGGCGGTCATTGCTCACCACCTGGCGAAAGAAGTCGACTTCTTTAGTATTGGGACAAACGATCTAACCCAGTATACTCTGGCGGTAGATCGCGGCAACGAGCTGATTTCTCATCTCTATAACCCGATGTCCCCATCAGTGCTTGGCCTGATCAAACAGGTTATTGATGCATCTCACGCGGAAGGCAAGTGGACCGGCATGTGCGGCGAACTGGCTGGCGATGAGCGTGCTACACTGTTGTTATTGGGCATGGGGCTGGATGAGTTCAGCATGAGTGCGATTTCAATCCCGCGCATCAAGAAAATTATTCGTAACACGAATTTCGAAGATGTGAAGGCGTTGGCAGCGCAGGCCTTGGCACAGCCAACGGCACAAGACCTGATGAATTGCGTCAATAAATTCATCGAAGAAAAAACGCTCTGCTAAACTTCCACGACACTGGAACGCCGCCCAATTTAATGCTTAGGAGAAGATCATGGGTTTGTTCGATAAACTGAAATCTCTGGTTTCTGATGACAAGAAAGACACGGGCACTATCGAGATCGTCGCTCCCCTTTCTGGCGAAATCGTCAATATCGAAGATGTGCCGGACGTAGTGTTCGCTGAAAAAATCGTTGGCGACGGTATCGCCATCAAACCGGCCGGCAACAAAATGGTTGCTCCGGTTGACGGCACCATCGGTAAGATTTTCGAAACCAACCATGCATTCTCTATCGAATCCGACAGCGGCATTGAGCTGTTCGTCCACTTCGGCATCGATACCGTAGAACTGAAAGGCGAAGGCTTCAAACGCATCGCCGAAGAAGGCCAGCGCGTCAAGAAAGGTGACGTGGTTATCGAGTTCAACCTGCCTCTGCTGGAAGAGAAAGCCAAGTCTACCCTGACGCCGGTCGTTATCTCCAACATGGACGAGATCAAAGAGCTGATCAAACTTTCCGGCAGCGTGACCGTTGGCGAAACCCCGATCATCCGCATCAAGAAGTAATCGCGAATGAGCAAGAAAAACGGCGCCCTCGGCGCCGTTTTTTTTTATCTCCTTCGTCGTATCCCGATTTCGCTACGTTATGACGGCCAGCGCGGGATACGCAGGGTAATGACCAGCCCCTCTTTATCGCCGTTGCGCGCCTCAACCTGGCCGCCGTGCGCCAGCACCACCTTGCGGGTGATCGCCAGCCCCAGGCCGTACCCCTTGCCCGACAGCGCTGACTTCACGCGCACGAACGGATCGAAAATGCTCGACAGCTTCGCCTCCTCGACTCCCGGCCCCTGATCGCTGACCGCGATCTGGAACTGGTTATCAACGCGCGTCAGCGCCACCGTCACCCGCTGGCCGTGGCTGGAAAAGCGCAGCGCATTACGCACGATGTTATCCACCGCTCGCCGCATCAGCTCCGCATTGCCCTTGACGGTGTACTCCACGTCCGACTCGGCCTGCAGCACGATATCCACGCCGGGCACCTGCGCCTCGTAGCGTGCATCGCTCACCACCGCATCCACCAGGCCGTACAGATCGAAATACTCCTCGTCCGGCAGGCTGCTGTGTTCGGCGCGCGACAGCGCCAGCAGCTCGCCGATCATCTTATCCAGCCGCCCCGACTCGTGTTCGATGCGCTTGAGCGAGGTTTCGACGTTGCCGGCATTCTGCCGCGCCAGGCCGATCGCCAGCTGCAGGCGCGCCAGCGGCGAACGCAGCTCGTGCGAAACGTCATGAAGTAACTGCTCGCGGGCGCTGACCAGCAGCTCCAGCCGCTCAGCCATGGTGTCGAAATCGCGCGCCACGTCGGACAGCTCGTCATGACGGCGGCGCATTTTCGGGAACAGCCGCACCGACAGATCGCCCTGCGCCACCCGATCCAGGCCACCGCGCAGCTGACGCATCGGCCGGGTCAGGTTCCAGGCCAGCACGGCGCTGAACAGCAAACCGCCCAGCCCGCCGACCCACAGCATCGGCGCAGGAATGTTGAAGAAATGGGAACGCCGCTCCGGCCGATACTCTTCCCGCAGCCCGCGCACGTTATAGCTCAGCCAGTATCCCTGCCCTTCCCCGGTCTGCACCCAGGCAGAGATTTCCTTCGGCATCCGCCGCCCTTCAAATACCGGTTCTTCCGGCGCGGGCGGCGGCGGTTGGGTCATCGGCGTCACCGACAGCAAACGCCTGTCGTCCTCGGGCCAATCGCGCATCAGGGCTTCCAGCGCCGGCATGCCGCCGCTGCGCAACTGGGTAGCCGCCGAGGTCAGCTGCAGGCCGATGACCCGCCGCGCCATAGCGTTCTCCGGCGGCACATAGCGGTCGCCATACAAAGAAAACGCCACCCACAGGGCCTGCGTCATGATGAGGAAGGTCAGCCAAAAGCCGAGCAAAATTTTCCAGAACAGTCTTCCGCGCATGTCAGGTTACCGAATGCGATAGCCGATGCTGCGCACCGTCTCGATGCTCAGCGTATTACCGGCCAGCGCGCTCAGCTTCTGGCGGATATTGCTGATATGCACGTCCACGCTGCGATCATAGGCCTCGCGCGGGCGCCCCAGCCCCTTCTCGGACAATTCATCCTTCGACACCACGCGATCCGGCGCGCGCAGCAACAGCTCCAGCAGATTGAATTCCGAAGCGGTCAGATCAAACGCCTTACCGCGCCATTCGCTGCTGCGGGTTGAAGGGTTCAGCGTCAGCTCGCCGAAGCTGATGGCGGCTTCGTCGTCCGCCTCCTGCGGCCGCTCTTCGAAACGGCGCAGCACCGCGCGCAGACGCGCCACCAATTCGCGCGGGTAGCAAGGTTTGGGCATGTAATCGTCGGCGCCCATCTCCAGGCCAATCACCCGATCGATGTTGTCGCCTTTGGCGGTCAGCATGATGATCGGCAGCCGGCTCTTTTTACGCACGTCGCGCAGCACGTCGATGCCGCTCATGTCCGGCAGCATGATATCGAGGATCATCGCGGTATAGTCGCCCGACAGCGCGCCCTCTACCCCCGCCTTGCCGGTCAGCACCAGCGTGGCGTCGAAGCCTTCGCCCGTCAGGTATTCGCTCAGCATGGTGCCAAGCTCCAGGTCATCGTCGACCAGTAAAATTTTCATGCCTTGCTCCTTCACCGATTTTCGTTATTTTCCCGCCAATTCCGCCGGCCCGCAGCCGGTTTTACTCAATCCTTACACATCGCGGTTCGCGTCTCGCCACCGTTATTGTGGCTGCTGTCGCGCGATTTCTCTACTTCTGTCAGGGTATTGGCGTACAGACAGGCTCCGGCCACCGCCCAGGCGGGCCGGCTATGCCGTCGGTCAAAAGGAAAGTGAGAAGGGTTTTCCCGGCGGAACACACCGCCGGGAGGGCACATTCAGTCGAACACGCCGGTGGAGAGGTAACGGTCACCGCGATCGCAGACGATCGCCACCACGACGCTGCCGGGGTGGGCCGCCGCGACGCGCAGGGCGCCGGCTACCGCGCCGCCGGAGCTGACGCCGCAGAAGATGCCTTCACGCTGCGCCAGCTGGCGCATGGTCTGCTCGGCATCGCGCTGCTCGATATCCAGCACCTGATCCACCAGCTCCGGGCGGAAAATGCCCGGCAGGTAAGCAGGCGCCCAACGGCGAATGCCGGGGATGCTGCTGCCTTCGGCCGGCTGCAGGCCGATGATCTGCACCTGCGGATTCTGGCTCTTCAGGTAACCGCCCACGCCGGTAATGGTACCGGTGGTGCCCATGCTGGAAACGAAGTGCGTGATGCGTCCTTCGGTCTGGCGCCAAATCTCCGGGCCGGTGGTGGTGAAGTGGGCGTAGGGATTGTCGAGATTGTTGAACTGATCCAGCACCTTGCCCTGCCCCTGACGCTGCATCTCCAGCGCCAGATCGCGCGCCCCTTCCATCCCCTGCTCACGGCTGACCAGGATCAGCTCGGCGCCGTACGCGCGCATCGCCGCCTGCCGCTCCAGGCTCATGTTCTCCGGCATCAACAGCTTCAGCGTATAGCCTTTGAGCGCGGCGATCATCGCCAGCGCAATGCCGGTATTGCCGCTGGTGGCCTCGATCAGCACGTCGCCGGGCTTGATCTCGCCGCGCAGCTCCGCCTGCTGGATCATCGCCAACGCAGCGCGATCCTTCACCGATCCCGCCGGGTTATTGCCTTCCAGTTTGACCCATATCTCGCTGCCCGCCTGGGCGGCCAGCCGTTGCAGTTGTACCAGCGGGGTGTTCCCGATGCATTGTTCGAGCGTTGTCACGATCTTTGCCTGTGTTGATGTGCGTAAAGTAAAAAGGCAACCCGGGGGTTGCCTTGAAGAAAAGGGCAGCTAAAACCTATCAGGCGCTTTTGGCTAACGCAACAGGTTGCAGCAGTTGATCGCCGGCATACAGCCGCGCATTGAGGCTGCCGACGTAATAACGGCCGCCGCGCACCGGGGTTGGATTGCCTTCCGGCAACACCACGCCGATCGGCTCCTGATGCCAGCCGATCGGCTGCACCGTCAGCTGCCAGAAGTGGCCACGCGGGTTGACTTCCAGCACCTGCACCGGCAGCGGGCAACGCTCGCTGCTTTCGGTCGCCACTTCCATTTCCCACGGGCGCAGGAACAGATCGACGCTGCCCTGGTGCATCGGCTGGAACGACAGCGGCCACTGGTGCGCGCCGACGAACAGCTGGGATCCGCGAATTTCGCCGTTCAGGCGGTTCACTTCACCCATGAACTCCAGCACGAAGCGGCTGGCCGGTTCGCGCATAATCTCTTCCGGCGACCCGACCTGTTCGATATTGCCCTGGCTCATCACCACGATGCGGTCGGCCACTTCCATCGCCTCTTCCTGATCGTGGGTGACGAACACGCTGGTGAACTTCAGCTCTTCGTGCAGCTGACGCAGCCAGCGGCGCAGCTCTTTGCGCACCTGCGCATCCAGCGCGCCGAACGGTTCGTCCAGCAGCAAAATTTGCGGTTCCACCGCCAGCGCGCGCGCCAACGCCACGCGCTGTTTCTGGCCGCCGGACAGCTGAGACGGATAGCGGTTGGCCAGGTGGCCCAGCTGTACCATTTCCAGCAGCTGGGTGACTTTCTGTTTGATCGCCGCGGCGTTTGGCCGCTCGCGGCGCGGCAGCACGGTCAGGCCGAAGGCGATGTTGTCGAACACCGTCATGTGGCGGAACAGCGCATAGTGCTGAAACACGAAGCCTACGCGCCTGTCGCGCGCATGCATGTGGCTGACGTCGGTGCCGTGGAAGCCCAGCTTGCCGCCGCTCTGGCTTTCCAGCCCGGCGATGATCCGCAGCAGCGTGGTCTTGCCGGAACCGGACGGCCCGAGCAGCGCCACCATCTCGCCGGAAGCAATATCGAGCGAGATATCGTTCAATACCTTGGTGCGACCGAAGTACTTGTTGATGCCGTTAATCTCAATGCTCATGATTTTCCTCCCGCTCGAGACGCGCGTTTTGACGTTCCAGACGCCACTGCAGCGCACTCTTCAAAAATAGGGTAACGATCGCCATCAGGGTCAACAGGGCGGCGGCGGTAAAGGAGCCGACGGTGTTGTAATCCTGCTGCAACAGCTCGACCTGCAGCGGCAGGCTGTAGGTTTCGCCGCGAATCGAACCGGACACCACCGACACTGCGCCGAACTCGCCGATGGCGCGCGCGTTGGTCAGCACCACGCCGTACAGCAGCGCCCAGCGAATGTTGGGCAGCGTCACGCGGCGGAACATTTGCCAGCCGGACGCCCCCAGCAGAATCGCGGCCTCGTCTTCCTGGCTGCCCTGGCTGAGCATCATCGGCACCAGCTCGCGCACCACGAAGGGGCAGGTAACGAAAATGGTCACCAGCACCATGCCCGGCCAGGAGAACATGATCTGGATGTTATGCGCATCCAGCCAGCCGCCCAGCAGGCCGTTGCTGCCGTAAAACAGCAGGTAAATCAGCCCCGCCACCACCGGTGAAACAGCGAACGGGATATCGATCAGCGTCAGCAACAGCTGGCGGCCGGGGAAGGTGAAGCGCGTCACCAGCCACGCCAGCAACGTGCCGAACACCAGGTTGAACGGCACGGTGATCAGCGCGATCAAGACCGTCAGCCAAATGGCGTGCAGCATGTCCGGATCGAGCAAGTTGCTCCACATCGCGCCGAACCCTTTGGAAAAGGCCTCGGCGAAAATCGACATCATCGGCACCACCAGCAGCAGCACCGAGAACAGCGCGCCGATGGCGATCAGCGTCCACTTGCCCCAGTTGACGCGCGGGCGCTCGGCGCCGTTGAAGGCGGAAACATCGGCCATCAGTGCCCTCCTCCCAAACGTCTGCCGAAGCGGCTTTGCAATACGTTAATGCTGAACAGCAGCAGCAGCGACGCCGCCAGGATCACCGAGGCGATGGCGCTGGCCGCCGGATAATCGAACTCCTGCAAACGCACGAAAATCATCAGCGAGGTCACTTCCGTCTTCCAGGCGATGTTGCCGGCGATGAAAATCACCGCGCCGAACTCGCCCAGGCTGCGGGTAAAGGAGATGGCGGTGCCGGCCAGCAATGCCGGTGCCACCTCGGGCAACACCACGCGGCGGAAACTCTGCCAGCGCGTAGCGCCCAGCGTCTCGGCCGCCTCTTCGTATTCCGGCCCCAGCTCTTCCAGAACCGGCTGCACGGTGCGCACCACAAACGGCAGGCTGGTGAACGCCATCGCTACCGCGATCCCAAGCCAGGTAAAGGTGACCTTGATGTCGAAGTGCGCCAGCCACTGACCGTACCAGCCAGTGGTGGAAAACAGCCCCGCCAGCGTCAGGCCGGCCACTGCGGTCGGCAGTGCGAACGGCAGATCGATCAGGCCGTCCAGCAGCGAACGGCCGGGAAAACGGTAGCGCGTCAGGATCCAGGCCATCAGCATGCCGAACACCGCGTTGAACAGGCTGGCGACGCCGGCCGCCAGCAGCGTCACTTTATACGCCGCCACCACCTGCGGGTTGGAAATCACTTCCCAGTATTGCGCCAGGCTCATCTGTGCCAGCTGCATCACCAGCGCGGTGAGCGGCAACAGCAGGATCAAACAGGTATAAAACAGGCTGCTGCCGAGGCTGAGGCCAAATCCGGGCAGCACCCGCTTACTGGACGACAACGCCAACATTTACTTGCGCCCTGCCGCTAACAGCTGATCCAGCTCGCCGCCGGTGGCGAAGTGGGTTTTCATCACCTGCGGCCAGCCGCCGAACTGGTCTTCCACGCGGAACAGTTGGGTGTCCGGGAATTGCCCCTTCGCCGCCGCCATCGCTTTCTGGTCATACACGCGGTAGTAGAAGCTGGTGATCACCTGCTGCGCCGCCGGGCTGTAGAGATAGTTCAGATAGGCTTTGGCCGCCTGTTCGGTACCGTTGCGCTCGACGTTTTTGTCGACCCAGGCCACCGGGAACTCCGCCAGAATATCGACCGGCGGCACGATCACTTCGTACTTGTCCTCACCGTACTGCTTGCGGATGTTGTTCACTTCGGACTCGAAGCTGATCAGCACGTCGCCCAAGCCGCGCTCGACGAAGGTGGTGGTCGCGCCGCGGCCGCCGGTATCAAACACCAGCACGTTCTTCAGGAAGCGGGTCATGAAGGCGCGGGTCTTGGCCGGATCGTTGCCGTCGGCCTGATTGGCGGCTCCCCAGGCGGCCAGATAGGTGTAACGGCCGTTACCGGAGGTTTTCGGGTTAGGGAACACCAGCTTCACGTCGTCGCGCACCAGATCGTTCCAGGTATGGATGCCCTTCGGGTTGTCCTTGCGCACCAGAAACGCCATGGTGGAATAGAACGGCGAGCTGTTGTTCGGCAGGCGCGCCTGCCAGTCCGCCGGGATCAGCTGCCCGCGATCGTGCAGGATCTGCACGTCGGTCACCTGGTTGTACGTCACCACGTCGGCGCGCAGGCCTTGCAGGATCGCCAGCGCCTGCTTGGAGGAACCGGCGTGCGATTGTTTGATGGTCAGCTTGTCGTTCGGATGCTGTTGATTCCACTGCTGTTCAAAGCCGGGATTCAGCGCGACGAACAATTCACGGGAAACGTCATAAGAGCTGTTCAGCAATTCCGCCGCCGACGCGGTGCCGCTCGCCAACAGCGCAGCCGCCAGCCAACCTTTCAGCACGAGATTTTTAACCCGGTTTTGTTTCATTCTGCACCTTATCACTGAGTCATTCCTTCAGGCTTTCGCCTTATTGACGACCAGTGTATTTATAACTCGGTGCGGAGCTGTAACGCTTTTATATACCGTTTAGTGATTTACAAGCATCAAACGCTATAAGGCAGGGAATGCGAGGCGTTTTCGGGGCGGGAAAACGGGCCGAAGCCGGGCGCGCCGGCTTCGGCAACGGCGTCAAAGTGACAGCAGGCGCGTCAGCGATGGCGCAAAGTAGTAGCTGCCGGTAACCGCACGGCTGAAACGCAGCATCGCGTCGCGTTTGCCGTCCAGATCGCCGAACATGCTCAGCAGCTGCTGCTCGATATTGTGCAGGCGTGCGCAATAGGCGATGAAGAACAGGCCATGCTTGCCGCTGGCGGTGCCATAAGGCAGGCTCTGGCGCAAAATTTTCAGGCCCTTGCCGTTCTCTTTCAGATCGACGCGGCTAACGTGCGAGGTATCCGGGCGCTGATCGGCCGGCAGCTCTTCGCTGTCGCGCTTGGTGCGACCGATGATCTGCTCCTGCTGTTCGGTGGTAAAACGCTGCCACTGGCGCAGGTTGTGCTCGTAACGTTGCACCAGCACGTAGCTGCCACCTGCGTCCTCTTCGCCTTCGGCAATCGTCGCCACTGCCGGGCGCTGCTCGCCCTGCGGGTTTTCGGTACCGTCGATGAAACCGCTCAGATCGCGCTCTTCCACCCAGCGGAAACCGTGGGTTTCTTCTTCAATCTTGATGGCGTTGCCGAACGCCGCCAGCGCCGCCTGCGCCAGCGTGAAGTTGACGTCGTGACGCAGCGACTGAATGTGGATCAGCATATCGCGCTGGGTGGCCGGTGCCAGCCCTTTGCCGAGCGGCGTGAACGGCTTCAGCTCTTTCGCGCCCTGGCCGTTGGAAAGATCGTGCCAAACGTCATAGCCGAAAGCGATCACCGCGCCGAGGCGCGCATCGGGAAACTGCTGCTGCAGCTCGCTCAGCGTCTGACAAAACTGTTTGCAGCCCTGGCGCAAGTCGGCGAATTCGCCCTGCACGGTGGCTTCCATAAAAATGGCGAAACGGCAGTGCTCCAGCAGAATGCCGCTCTGAACCTGTGTCATGTTGTTATCCTCAATACCAGAATCCGGCAACAGGTAAGGTATGGCGGTTGACGCGCGGGTTCCCTGTTACAAACGCGCGCTATCATACCGCAAGCACGGGCGATTGCCTTGCAGCAGCGCAAAGAAAATAGGGGTAATGGCTTGAAAAGGCAGGCGCCGCGAACCGGCGCCCGTTGAACACATTACTGCTGCGGCTTGGCGTGCCAGATGATTTTGCTGACCGTCCAGCTTTTCAGGGTGTCGTCCGGCGGAATGATATCCTGTGCCCCGGCCCACTTGCCGCTGAAGATATAGGTAACGTACTTGCTCTGCTCCGCCACGCACTCCACTTTGCCGGCGTCTTCGCCGCTGCCCGGTTTACAGGAGCCAAACGCCTTGCTGTACATATCGCCGAACGGCGTGCCGAGCTTGTTGCCCCACTCCGTCGCCACTTTCTGATCCATTACGTCTACCCGCTGCACGTGCCCTTTCGGCTCCCCGGTGATCACCAGCTTCACTTCGTCGCCGGACAGCGCCTGGTAATAAGAGACGATCTGGCCGTTGCTGGTCGCCATGCCGCCGCGCAGGCGGTAGTTGCCGTCCAGCCCGTCGTTGATGGCGCTTTCCGACATCGGCGTGCCGGCGTTGAGCTTGCCGACGCCCTTGGCGCCGACCTCCAGGCTGCTGCCGAACCAGTTGAACGGCGACAGGCTGGACCAGGAGAAATTGGACATGCTCGAACAGCCGGTCAGTAACAGCGGAAGCCCTAACAACAGGGGGCGAATATTCATCTCTAGCTCCTTAAACATCAATGGCACGGGGCGGTGACCCGCCCCTGCCGCACTCGGCGTTTTGCTGCGTGCCAGCCTCTCACAACGGCCCGCACTACGCCAACGGTTGCCAGCTTGGAGTGCGGAAAATGCGAAAAGTGCCGCACTTCTCGGCAATTAGTCGACGTGCTCCACCGGCGCAAAACAGGCTTTCAGGCGCGCATTCAACAGCAGATAGCTCAGCGCCAGCGCATCGAGCAGCGCCAACGCCAGCTCCAGCCCCGGCGCATCGCCGTCCTGGCGCCACAGGCTGAACAGCGAGCCGCCGAGCGACGCCAGCACGGAGATAATCAGCCCCCAACGCCAGCCGCGCCACAGCCGCGGCCATTGGTGGCGGCGGCCGCTCAGCAAAAACGCCAGCGCCGCCGGCAGGCCGAGCAGCATGCCGTACCAAAAGCGTTGGGTATCCGGATAAAACAGCGCCAGCAAGCTTTCACCCTGCTCACGCGAAGCGCCGGCCATCACGAACAGCAGCCAGGTGCGCGCCTGCAAAATCAGCACGGCCCAAAATCCCAGCGGCAGCCGCAGCGCGCCGTGCTGGTCGTAATCGTCCGGGGAAAACCGGGGTGAGAATGGCTTCAACGATCGTTCCTTGCCAACAGAAAAAAGACTATGGCTACAGATGGGCGCCGGCGATGGGAATTTCAATGCGTCGGCTTAAGAAGCTCTTAAGATCGGCGTGTTTTAATCCTTATCACTGAGCAAGCAACCCGATATCAGCGGGATGTGATTTTCGATAACGATAAGGAAGCGCAACATGAAAAAACTGACTCTGGCCGCTCTGATCGCGCTGTGCAGCGCACCGGTACTGGCGCAACAAGGCGGGTTCCTCGATCCGGCCGCGCCGCAGGCCCAAACGCAAACCACCGCACAAGGCGGTTTCTCCGGCCCCAGCGCGGCGCTGACCACCGTGGACAAGGTGAAATCGATGAGCGACGACACCTGGGTGATGCTGCAGGGCAACATCGAGCAGCGCATCGGCGACGAAACCTATACCTTCCGCGACGCCACCGGCACCCTGACGGTCGATATCGACCGCAAACGCTGGAACGGCCAAACCGTTACGCCGAAAGACAAGGTGCAGTTGGAAGGCAAAGTGGATAAAGACTGGAGCAGCGTCGAAGTGGACGTGAAAACCGTCAAAAAGCTGCCGTAATGCACTGCGGCGGGCGGTGCAACGCCGCCGCCCGCCGCTCGATCAATATTCCTGATCTTCGATCAGCCGCTTGCCCAGGCTGGTGATGCCCTGAATCTCGTAGCCGAGCTTCTCGTACATCTCGACCACCGTGTCGTTGTCTTCGCGCACCATAATCTGGATCTTCGGGCAGCCGCGGGCGATCAACTTCTTCTCCAGACGATTGATCAACGCATTGGCGATGCCGCGCCCGCGATAGTCGGGATGCACCCCGAGGTAATACGCCGAGCCGCGGTGGCCGTCATAACCGCCCATCACCGAACCGACCACTTCGCCGCCGACTTCCGCCACCAGGAACAGCTCCGGATCGTGGTTCAGCTTGCGCTCGATGTCCATTTCCGGATCGTTCCAGGGCCGCAGCAAATCGCAGCGCTCCCACAGGGTAATGACCTCTTCAAAGTCGTCTTGTCGAAATACGCGAATTTCCATCGATGTTGGCCGCTGTTAATTAAGGTGTTTATCTGATTATCGCGTGATTATTCACTTACGCAATATCAAACTGCGATTTACCGCGCTATTTGCCCAGAAATCGCCGGTAACAGGCGTAATAAATGGAAATAGTTATCGGGTCGATTAATGATTATCAATACGATATAACGTCGCAAAATAGAAACGTCGATGGAGCGTTGCGTAATGAAAAAGCAGGGTAAACAATTCCTCAATTTTAAGCCGCTTGCCGTTTCCCCGACGCGACGCCAACTTTTGCTTTCCGGCCTGGCGGTAGCGCTGTTCGGCGTGAAAAACCGCAGCGCCAGGGCGGAAGGCCTGCTGCGCAATCAGCACAGCAAACCGGCGGCGAAACCGGCCGGCGGCAAAAAGCTGGTGATGATCGATCCCGGCCACGGCGGCATCGACTCCGGCGCGGTCGGCCACGAAGGCTCGCAGGAAAAACACATCGTGCTGGAAATCGCCAACCACGTGCGCCGTTTTCTGCATGAGCATGATCACGTCGAGGCGCGCCTGACGCGCGAAGAAGACGAATTCATTCCGCTGTTCCAGCGGGTGGAGATCGCCCACCAGCACCAGGCCGACCTGTTCATTTCGATTCACGCCGACGGCTTTACCAGCCCATCGGCCTCCGGCGCTTCGGTGTTCGCCCTGTCCAACCGCGGCGCCAGCAGCGCCATGGCGCGCTACCTGTCCAACCGTGAAAACGCCGCCGACGACGTGGCGGGCGGCAAATACAAGGATCAGGACAACTACCTGCAGCAGGTGCTGTTCGATCTGGTGCAAACCGACACCATCAACAACAGCCTGACGCTCGGCCGCCACGTGCTCGGCCAGATCCGCCCGGTCCACCACCTGCACAGCGACAGCACCGAACAGGCGGCATTCGCGGTGTTAAAATCCCCGTCCATTCCCTCGGTGCTGGTGGAAACCTCGTTCATCACCAACCCGAACGAAGAGCGGCTGCTGGGCACCACCGCGTTTCGCGAGAAAATAGCCCGCGCCATCGCGGACGGCATCGTCAACTTCTTCGACTACTTCGACGCCCACCAGCGCAAACCCCGCTGATGCCGCGGGCGGCGAATAAGAGTATACTCAGCGCCTTGTTCAGCCAGACGCTATAAAGACCCCGCATGAGTTTACCTAACATCGCTGAAGTAAAATCCTTCCTGCTGGCGCTGCAGGATCATATCTGCGCGCAGCTCGCCCAGGCCGACGGCGGCGCCGTGTTCACCGAAGACCAATGGACGCGTGAAGAAGGCGGCGGTGGCCGCAGCCGCGTGCTGACCAACGGCGCGGTGTTTGAACAGGCGGGGGTCAACTTCTCGCACGTCTCCGGCGCCACCCTGCCGGCCTCGGCCACCGCGCACCGTCCGGAACTGGCCGGGCGCAGCTTCCAGGCGATGGGCGTCTCGTTGGTTATCCATCCGCTCAGCCCTTATGTGCCCACCAGCCACGCCAACGTGCGTTTCTTCATCGCCGAAAAGCCGGGCGAAGCGCCGGTGTGGTGGTTCGGCGGCGGCTTTGATCTGACGCCGTTCTACGGCTTCGAAGAGGATGCCGTGCACTGGCACCGCACCGCGGCCGAACTGTGTGCGCCGTTCGGCGACGAGGTCTACCCGAAATACAAGCAATGGTGCGACGATTACTTCTTCATCAAGCATCGCAACGAAGCACGCGGCATCGGCGGCCTGTTCTACGACGATCTGAACACCCCGGACTTCGACCACTGCTTCGCTTTCACCCGCGCGGTGGGCCAGGGCTTCCTCGACGCCTATCTGCCGATCGTCGAAAAACGCAAGGCCTTGAGCTGGGGCGAGCGCGAGCGCCAGTTCCAGCTGTACCGTCGCGGCCGCTACGTGGAGTTCAACCTGGTGTGGGATCGCGGCACGCTGTTCGGGCTGCAAACCGGCGGGCGCACCGAGTCCATTCTGATGTCGATGCCGCCGCTGGTGCGTTGGGAATATAACTACCAGCCGGAAGGCGACAGCCCGGAAGCGGCGCTGGCGCGCGATTTCCTGCCGGTGCGCGACTGGCTGCAGGAGCCGAAATGATGCAGATTTGGGTCGATGCGGACGCCTGTCCGAACGTGATCAAAGAGGTGCTGTTCCGCGCCGCCGATCGTACCGCCATCACCGTGACGCTGGTGGCGAACCAGCCATTGCGCACACCGCCGTCGAAGTACATTCGTTCATTGCAAGTCGCGGCCGGCTTCGACGTGGCCGACAACGAGATCGTGCGCCGCTGCGAAGCGGGCGATCTGGTGATCACCGCCGATATCCCGCTGGCGGCGGAGGTGATAGAGAAAGGCGCGGTGGCGCTGAACCCGCGCGGCGAACGCTATACGCCGGACACCATCCGCGAGCGCCTCAACATGCGCGATTTTATGGATACCCTGCGCGCCAGCGGCATTCAGACCGGCGGCCCGAACGCCCTGAACCAGCGCGACCGCCAACAGTTCGCCAACGAGCTGGACAAATGGCTGCTGCAGGCGAAACGGGCGCAGTGACTGCGCCCTGCTCCGCTGCGGTTTAGAAGCGCACCTCCCCGCCGAAGATATAGGTGCGTCCACGGGCAGTGTTGGTCGGCGTCTCATACTGCGACTGCGACGGCAGCGAGTTCATCTTGTTCAGCGCGTCCGAGTAGTCTTTGTCCATCAGGTTTTGCACGCTGAGCTTCAACAGCAGATTGCGATTCACCTGATAGGTGCCGTACAGATCGATAATGGTCGGAATATGCGGCGCCGGCTCTTTCAGCAACTGCTCATTCTCATCGTAATCAGAGTCCGGCGACAGGCGCACCGATTTGCCGGTGTATTTCACTACCCCGCCCAGCGTCAGTTTCTCGTCCAGCAAGCGTACCCCGCTGTCCAGCGTGAAGTAGAATTCCGGCAGTTCGCTGACATCGCCCGCGCCGAACACGTTGCTAGCCTGGTTGGTCGGCTGGGAGGTATGCTCCTTGCTTAACGACAGCTTGGTGAAGGCGAAACCGGCGTCGTACAGCGCTTCGAGCTCCACCCCGCGCATTTTGACCGGTTCGGGGGCGTTACTGTACATGGTCATGCTTACGTTGACGTCCGCGTTATCCCACTCTTCCTGCGTCGTCTGCGAGCGGTTGCACTTCTGGCGGTTTTTACACACCAGGTAGGTTTGGCTGGATATGTAGTTTTTGATTCTGGTTTCGAAATAGACCGCTTTCAGCTGGAAACTGTCCTGCTTGAACAACAGATCGTGGGCATTGGCATTGAAACCGCCCTGCCAGGTCTCCGCTTTTTCGCCCTTCAGGAACGGGTTCATCGACTGGCCGCCGCTGTTGGCGAAGAACACCTCCTGGATATTCGGCCCGCGCATCGACTTGCTGTAGCTGACGAACGGTTGCAGCCACGGCGTTACCTGCGCCGACAGCATGACCGACGGGTTGAAGCCGTGTTCGTTGCGGTTGATATTGCCGGCGCCCTGCGGGAAGCACTCCACGCGCTCGTCACAGGCTGGCTTATAGCCGGAGAGGCGATAGGCGGTGTAGTTCAGATCGAAATTCCCCTGCCAGATGCCGTAGTTGGCCTGCAACCCGCTATACAGGCTGGAAATATCTTGCTTGCCCGACATTCCCACCGGCATGCTTTCCGCCTGATTGTCATCCGTCACCAAACCGGAGGCCTTTTTCTTATACTCGTTGCGCACCAGTTTACCGCCGTAGCTGAAGGCGAAATCGACATCCTGCAGGCTGAAACGGCTGGTGTTGTTGATATCCAGCGCATCAGAGATGTTTTTCGCCGTGCTGTCGCTAAAGCCCGCCATGTTGTTGGACATGAATTTCTGCTCACCCCGGCTGGTGCTGGCGGTCAGGTTGAAATCGATCAGTTCCGAGAACGGCGCGTAGTGATACTTAAGGTAAAAATCGTCGCTGTCGATGTGGCGGCGGGTGATTTTATTCTGGTAGCTGCGCGCCGACAGTTCGATGCTGTTAAAGGCATCCGGCTTGATGTCCACCTTGAACAGCTGGGATTTCGGGTTCTGGCGGTAGGTTTTATCGACGTTGAACACCTCGCTGTCGAAACCGGCGCCGTTTTTGTAGTTGGAGGTGATGGAACTGCCGCTGATCGCCGCCATCGCCCCCAGGCTGCCGCCGTCGGCAAAGGCGGCGGTTTTGGCGCCCACGGCGATCATGCCGCTGCGGCCGATGCCGTTATTTCCCACCGAGAATTTGGTGCGCACGCCGAACGGGTTATCGGAAAACACCACGTCGTCCACGCCGATAGTGCGGAAGTTGGCGCTGCCCGCCAGGGCGTTCACCCCAGCGGAGCCGGTGGCATTGCCGCGCGCCACGTCGACGCCGACGATAAAGTTAGGATCGATCAGCGCCCCGAACTGGCTGGTGGGCAATCCCCCGTGCGCTGCGTCGCTCGGCGAGTTGCCGTAGTAGTTTTGCGTGATGCCGTCGACCATGGTGTTGACCCGGCCAAAGCCGCTCAGGCCGCGAATATTGACGCTGACCGATCCCTGGCCGGGATCGATCTGGGTATAGGTGCCCGGCATGCTGCGCAGAATGCTGTCCACCGACTCCAGATTCTTGTTTTCATCGCGCGAGCTGAACGCGCCCGGCCTCGCCAACGCGTCTTTTTCGCTGCTTTTGCCGCTGTCGGCGGCCGAGACGTTGAGCGGGCTGAACGCCACGCTGCCTTTATTATTTTCCGCCTGTTCCTGCGCGGCCGCAGCCGGCCCGTACAGCGCCAGTCCCGCGCCGATCAGGCTCGCTATCATTTTGATTTTCATATATCCCCAGAAATAGCCAATAAGGTTTGATGGCCGACAATGCCCAGCAAAAAGCCCGCCGAAAGCGCGGTAAAAGTTGTTATTGTTTTATTGCGCCGCAGCGTGCCGCGGCGCTGAAGGTTATTTCTGCGCCTGCCGATCCGCCGCCAGAATAAAGGCGTACTCCAGCGCGCCGTTTTCCAGCCGCGCCAGGCGGCCCGACTTGCCGCCGTGGCCGGCGGTCATGTCGGTGGAGAGCAGCAGCAGCGAATCGCCCTGCTTGAAGCGCCGCAGCTTCGCCACCCATTTGGCTGGCTCCCAATACTGCACCTGGGAGTCGTACAAGCCGCTGGTAACCAGCAGGTTCGGGTAACGCTGCTTGCGCACGTTGTCGTACGGGCTGTAGGACTTCATCAGCGCATAGGCGGCCGGCTGGTGCGGGTTGCCCCACTCCTCGTATTCCCCGGTGGTCAGCGGAATGCTGTCGTCCAGCATGGTGGTCACCACGTCGACGAACGGCACCTGCGCCACCACCGCGTTGTACAGCTGCGGCGCCTGATTGATCACCGCCCCCATCAGCAAGCCGCCGGCGCTGCCGCCCATGGCGTAGATGCGCCCCGGCTGGCCGTAGCCGTCTTTGATCAGCGCCTGGGTGGCATCGATGAAGTCGTTGAAGCTGTTCGGTTTATGCGTCAGCTTGCCCTGTTTGTACCAGCTCTGCCCCAGCTCGCCGCCGCCGCGCACGTGGATCAGCGCATAGACGAAGCCGCGATCCAGCAGGCTGATGCGGTTGGCGCTGAACGCCGGATCCATGCTCATGCCGTAAGCGCCGTAGCCGTACACCAGCAGCGGGTTATGCCCGTTTTTGAACAGCGATGTGCGGTACACCAGCGAGACCGGCACCTTCACGCCGTCGCGCGCCGTGACCCAGATGCGCTCGCTGTGATACAGGCTCGGATCGACGCCTTTCACCTCCTGCTGCTTCAGCAGGGTGCGCTCGCCCTTGTTCAAATCCCATTCATAGGTGCGGGTCGGCGTGGTCATCGCCGAATAGCCGTAGCGCAACCGATCGCTGTCCGGCTCGGGGTTATAGCCCAGCCAGGCCATGTAGCTGGCGTCATCGAACGGGATGGCGCGCTCGGTTTTGCCGTCCCAGCTGATTTGCCGCAGCTGCACCAGCCCGTTGGCGCGCTCCTGCACCACCAGCCAGTCGCGGAACAGGCTGAAGCTCTCCACCTCGTGCTGCGCCTGCGGCGCGATCAGCGTCTGCCAGGGTTTGCCCGCCGCCGCCGTGCGGTACAGGCCAAAGTTCGGATCCTGATGGTTAGAACGCAGGTAGAACTCGCCGCGGTAGTGATCGAGGTAATACTCGCGGCCGTTCTGCCGGGCGGCGAACAGCTGCGGCTCGCGCTGCGGCTGGTTGGCGTCGATCAGGCGCACCTCGGAGGTGGTGTTACCGCTGATGGTCAGAATCAGGTAATCGCGCGAGGACGAGCGGCCGAGGCTGAGGTAGAACGCCGGATCGTTTTCCTGGTACACCAGCTTATCTTCCGCCGTCGGCGTACCGTACTGATGGCGATAAACCTGGTATGGCAACAGCGTTTGCGGGTGGTTGCGCACGTAGAACAGGGTTTGGTTGTCGTTGGCCCACACCATGTTGCCGGAGGTGTTTTCCAGCGTTTCCGGCGACCAGCGTTCGCTGCCTATCTCACGCAGGGAGATGCGGTATTGGCGGCGGCCCTGCAGATCTTCGGCCACCGCCAGCCGGCGGTTGTCCTGGCTGACGTCCATCGCCCCCAGGCGATAGTAGGCGTGGCCGGCCGCGCGCTGATTGGCGTCCAGCAAGGTTTGCCACGGCGCGTCGGCGGTGAGCGCCTGGCGCTGATACAGCGCGAAATCTTTACCGGCGGCGTAGCTTTCCTGATAGCGATAGCCGTTGAGCTGATACGGCACCGAACGATCATCAGGGTTCATGCGGCCCAGCATCTCCTGATACAGCGTGGCGCGCAGCTTCTGGTACGGCGCCATCATCTGCTCGGTGTAGCGGTTCTCCGCCTTCAGGTAGTCCAGCACCTTCGGCTCTTTTCGGCTGTCGTCGCGCAGCCAGTAGTAATCGTCGGTGCGCGTCTCGCCGTGCGCCGTCAGCGCTTTCGGCGCGCGTTCCGCCAACGGCGGCTGCGGTTGCGCCAGCGCGGCGCCGGCGATGCCTAAAGAAAGCCAGAGCGCGGCCGCGATGCGACGGCGCGGGGTGAATAACAGCGGATTCATAATCCCTCACGAAGTTTGAAGAGGCGCACGACGGCGATGCGGCGCCTGCGGGCATTAACGGCGGGCATTCAGCTCCGCCAGATTGAAATCGATCGGCATCGTCACCTTGACGGCTCCCTGCTGCAGCATCTCCGGCGGCGGCGGCGGCAACGGCTGGGCGCGTGACACCACCGCCACCGCTTCCCGATCCAGCGACGCGGTGCCGGAACGCACCTGCAGCATGACGTTCGAGACCCGCCCCTGCGCGTCGACGCTGAAGCTGACCTGCGGCATGCCGCTGCGCCGGCGGCTGCGGGCATCCAAAGGGTAATCCTTGATGCGGTTCAGTTTGCCTTTCACCAGGCTCTCCCACGACAGTTTGGCCTGCGCGTTGCTGTTGGCGTCGCTGTTGATCGGTGCGGCGGTCTGATGGGAAAGCGTCTGCGCCTGCGGCGCGGCGGCGCTGGACGCGGCGGCATTGCGCGTCTCTTTGGCCTGTTCCTGCGGCTTCGGCTGCGATTTTTGCGGGGGGCGGTGTTCGGCGCGCTTCTTCTGCGCCGTCACGATTTTCGCATTCTCGGCGCGCGCCAACTTGGGCAGATCCGGCTGTTGCTGCTGCTCCGCAGGCTGCGCCGCGGCGGATTCCGCCTGCTGCACGCCCAGCGGCAGCGGCTTGCTTTCCGGCGCTTCAATCTGCGCCGCCCAGCTCATCATCACCGCCGGCGGTGGCAGTACCACCGGCTCCAGCGCCGTCTGCGGCCAGTAAAACAGCAGCACCAACGCCGCGTGCGCCGCCAGGGCGAGCAGCAGGCCGCGCGCCCAGCGCGGCTGCGGCAGTTCAAAGGCCGGGAGGGAGTAAGACTGACTTAACATAGGGGCATTAGCTTGCTTAATTGCGAATGATTGCAGATCACATTTACTAATGATAATCATTTGCAACTATAATTAACACCCCTTTTCACTGTCTTAACGTATTCATTTCACTGATGGTGTGATCCACAGGTAGTCTGCGGTGTTCGCATCGACCTGTACGCCCGGCTCCGCCAACATCAGCACCGTCGGCGCCGCCGCCGGTTGCAGATCCCGCACGTGCAGCGGCACCCCCACCGATTTGGCGGCGTGATAGCCACCGGCGATCAGCAGCGCGGGCGTCGGCGCCGCCAGCAGACGTTCCGCCATGCGCCGGTCGCGCTGCTGCTGGATCGCCAACATCGCCTGCAGCTGGTCGGCCTCAATCTGGCCGCCGTGCGAAGTGCGGATGGTCTCTTCCAGCGCCTTGCGCACCGCCGGCTGCGCCGATAGCTGCCCCGCCGGGAACTGTGGCTGCTGATAGAACGCCGTAATCTCGCTGCGATCCAGGTTGGCCGACCACAGCGGGTAAGGCGCACGCATCGCCGCCATCGTCACCCCGCCATACAGCTCCCACTTCCAGCCCGGCTGCCAGGCGATCAGCTCCGCTACGCGGCCGTCACGCACCGTGGGATCGCTCTGCAACCACTGCTTGACCTTGTCGACCTGCGCCTGTTGGTTCGGGTTGATCATCTCCATCAGCACGCTGCCCTGCGGCCGCCGCAGCGGCAGCTGCTGCACCAGCCATTGCTCAATCTGATGGTGGTAAGGATTATCATGCTTCTCCCCCAGGATCACCCGCGGCTGCTGCGCCAGTCGCGTCAACAGCTGCTCAGGCGTCAGGGTCGCGCCGCTGTGCAGATCGGTGATGCTCCCCAAACTCGCGACGTCGTTGGCCGGCGCCTTCACCGGCGCCTGGCTGCAGGCGCCGAGCGCCAACGCCGCCAATAAAATCAGGTATCTCATCATGTTGCCCCATTATCGAAAATGGCGACATTATAGATAATAATTATCATTTTCATATAGATTCGACTTAACGATTTTTTTACGCGCCGATCGCCGGCTGCGCATTGCGTTGAAAAAGCATTGCGGGTATAACCAATAGCCATTCAGATATTTAGACGTCTATACGGATAGATTATTATGCAACCATCGGCACCCGCCGCAGGACAGTTCAAACGCAGCATGAAGGCCCGACACCTGGTGATGCTGTCGCTGGGCGGCGTGATCGGCACCGGACTGTTTTTCAACACCGGCTACATCATCTCCACCACCGGGGCGCTCGGCACGCTGCTGGCCTACCTGATCGGTGCGCTGGTGGTGTATCTGGTGATGCTGTGCCTGGGCGAGCTGTCGGTGGCGATGCCGGAAACCGGCGCTTTTCACGTCTATGCTTCGCGCTATCTGGGGCCGGCTACCGGCTATGCCGTCGCCTGGCTGTATTGGCTCACCTGGACGGTGGCGCTCGGCTCCAGCCTGACCGCCGCCGGATTCTGCATGCAGTACTGGTTCCCGCAGTCGCCGGTGTGGCTGTGGTGCCTGATCTTCTGCGCGGCCATTTTCCTGCTCAACGTGGTGACCACCCGCTTTTTCGCCGAAAGCGAATTCTGGTTTTCGCTGATCAAAGTGGTGACCATTCTGGCGTTTATCATTCTGGGCGGCGCCGCCATGTTCGGCCTGCTGCCGATGAAAGACGGCACGCCGGCGCCGTTCCTGCATAACCTGACCGCTTCCGGCTGGCTGCCGCACGGCACGCTGCCGATCCTGATGACCATGGTGGCGGTGAACTTCGCCTTCTCCGGCACGGAGCTGATCGGCATCGCCGCCGGTGAAACCGAGAACCCGGAAAAAGTCGTGCCGCTGGCGATCCGCACTACGGTGATCCGCCTGATGCTATTCTTTATCGGCACGGTCTTCGTGCTGGCGGCGTTGATCCCGATGGATCAGGCGGGGATCGTCAAAAGCCCGTTTGTGCTGGTGTTTGAACGCATCGGCGTGCCTTACGCCGCCGATATCTTCAACTTCGTGATCCTGACCGCCATCCTGTCGGCGGCCAACTCCGGCCTGTACGCCTCGGGGCGCATGCTGTGGTCGCTGGCCCACCAGCGCACCCTGCCGGCCTACTTTGCGCGCGTCAATACACGCGGCATTCCGATCAACGCCCTGACCTTCAGCATGCTCGGTGGCGTGCTGGCGCTGCTGACCAGCGTGATCGCGCCGGACACGGTGTTCGTCGCCCTGTCGGCGATCTCCGGTTTTGCGGTGGTGGCGGTGTGGCTGAGCATCTGCGCGGCCCACTTTGCTTTCCGCCGCGCCTACCTGCGCAGCGGCCAGCCGATAAGCGGCCTGAAATACCGCGCGCCCGGCTACCCGCTGACGCCGATCCTCGGCTTTGCGCTGTGCCTGCTGGCCTGCATCGGGCTGGCGTTCGATCCGGAGCAGCGCATTGCGCTCTACTGCGGGCTACCGTTCGTCGCCCTGTGCTACCTCACCTATTTCCTGACCCGGCGCGCCGGGCAAAAAACCGCTTTGGGAGAACAACATGTCGGTTAATAACCCCGTCGCCCGCCTGCTGGCCGAACACCCCACGCTGATCCTGGACGGCGCGCTGGCCACCGAGCTGGAAGCGCGCGGCTGCGATCTGACCGATCCGCTGTGGTCGGCCAAGGTGCTGATTGAAAATCCCGAGCTTATCTATCAGGTGCATCTCGATTATTTCAACGCCGGCGCCCACTGCGCCATCACCGCCAGCTATCAGGCCACGCCGCAGGGCTTCTTGCGCCGCGGCCTGGATCAGGAGCAATCGCTGGCGCTGATCGCCAAAAGCGTGCAGCTGGCGCAACGCGCGCGCCGCGATTATCTGGCCGCGCACCCGCAGGCCGCACCGCTGCTGATCGCCGGTTCGGTGGGCCCGTACGGCGCCTATCTGGCCGACGGCTCGGAATACCGCGGCGACTACCGGCTGGCGCAGGATGACATGATCGCCTTCCACCGCCCGCGCCTCGCCGCACTGGCCGCCGCCGGCGTCGATCTGCTGGCCTGCGAAACGCTGCCGTCGTTCGCCGAACTGCAGGCGCTGCTGACGCTGCTGCAGGAATTCCCGATGCTCGGCGCCTGGTTCGCCTTCACCCTGCGCGACAGCCAACACCTCAGCGACGGCACGCCGCTGCCGGAGGTCCTGTCCGCGCTGCGCGGCAACCCGCAGGTGCTGGCCATCGGCATCAACTGCATCGCGCTGGACAAGGTCGCCCCGGCGCTGAGCCAGCTGGGCGCGCTGGCCGACAAACCGCTGCTGGTTTACCCGAACTCCGGCGAGCACTACGATGCGGTGAGCAAAACCTGGCACGCCTGCGGCGGCGAGCACGGCAGCCTGGCCGATCAGGTGACGGAGTGGCGCACGCTCGGCGCGCAATTGATCGGCGGCTGTTGCCGCACCACCCCGCAGGATATCCGCGCCATCGCCGCACGCTGCAAGGCATAAAAAAGCCCCCGGCGCCAACGGCGCAGGGGGCCAGTCACTCAACCCGGGCTTACAGTGGTTCGGTCTGGGCTTCCACCACCGCCAGCGCCACCATGTTGACGATGCGGCGCACCGAGGCGATCGGCGTCAGGATGTGCACCGGCTTGGCGACCCCCATCAGCACCGGCCCGACGGTCACCCCTTCCGAGCAGGAGACGCGCAGCAGGTTGTAGCTGATGCGCGCCGCTTCCATGTTCGGCATGATCAGCAGGTTGGCCGAGCCTTTCAGCGGGCTGTCCGGCATCAGATCG
Organism: Serratia sp. 4542; assembly: GCF_016805595.1. NCBI lineage: Bacteria > Pseudomonadati > Pseudomonadota > Gammaproteobacteria > Enterobacterales > Yersiniaceae > Serratia > Serratia sp. 4542. The sequence goes on along the minus strand of NZ_RXKV01000011.1, from coordinate 9,731 downwards.
TGACGGATGCTTTCCACCAATGCGGCGTCACCGTGCATTTCGCCGTCGATCTCCAGCTCCGGCGCCAGCTCGTTCACCAGCTCCAGCGTTTTGCGCATCTTGCGCGCCGCCGGGCAGTCGGAAGAGCCGAAGCTGGAGTGAGACAGCAGCGCCACCTTCGGCTCGATGCCGAAGCGGCGCACGGTTTCCGCCGCCATCAGGGTGATCTCCGCCAGCTGCTCCGGCGTCGGATCGTCGTTGACGTAGGTGTCGGCGATAAAGGTGTTGCCGCTCGGCAGCAGCAGCGCGTTCATCGCGCCGGCGACGTGCGCGCCTTCACGGAAGCCGAACACGTTCTTCACCACGTCGTAATGCTCGTGATAGCTGCCGATGGTGCCGCAGATCATCGCATCCGCTTCGCCGCGGTGCAGCATGATGGCGGCGATCAGCGTCGGGTTACCGATCACCGCACGGCGCGCCTGTTCCTGCGAGACGCCGCGACGCTTCATAATCTGGTAGTACTCGCCCCAGTATTCGTTAAAGCGCGGATCCGACTCGTTGTTTACCACTTCGAAATCTTTGCCCGGCGTCAGCTGCAGGCCCAGCTTTTTCAGGCGCATCTCGATCACGCTCGGGCGGCCGACCAGGATCGGGAAGGCCAACCCCTGCGACACCAGCTCCTGCGTGGCGTGCAGAACGCGCTCTTCCTCGCCTTCCGCCAGCACCACCCGCTTCACCTCTTTGCGCGCCTGCGAGAAGATCGGCTTCATGAACAGGTTGGTTTTGTAGACGAACTCCGCCAGCTTCTCGACGTAGGCGTCGAAGTCTTCGATCGGGCGCGTCGCCACGCCGGACTCCATCGCCGCCTTGGCTACCGCCGGCGCAATCTTGACGATCAGGCGCGGATCGAACGGTTTCGGAATGATGTATTCCGGCCCGAAGGAGAGATCCTGGTCGTCATAGGCGGAAGCCACCACGTCGCTCTGCTCCGCCAGCGCCAGATCGGCGATGGCATGCACGCAGGCCAGCTTCATCTCTTCGTTGATGGTGGTGGCGCCCACGTCCAGCGCGCCGCGGAAAATGAACGGGAAGCACAGGACGTTGTTCACCTGGTTCGGGTAATCGGAGCGGCCGGTGCAGATGATGGCGTCCGGGCGCACCGCTTTGGCCAGCGGCGGTAAAATTTCCGGTTCCGGGTTGGCCAGCGCCATGATCAGCGGATCGCGCGCCATGGTTTTCACCATATCCTGCGTCAGAACGCCCGGGCCGGAGCAGCCGAGGAAGATGTCGGCATTCGGGATGGCGTCGCCCAGCGTGCGCTGGCCGTTATCCTCGATGGCGTAGGCGGCTTTGGTCTGCTCCATATTGGCGTCGCGGCCTTTATAGATGACGCCCTTGGAGTCACAAACGGTGATGTTCTGTTGCCGCAGCCCCAGCGCCACCAGCAGGTTCAGGCAGGCGATGGAGGCCGCGCCGGCGCCGGACACCACCAGGCGTACGTCGGAGATATTCTTCTTCACCACGCGCAGGCCGTTGAGCACCGCCGCAGTGGTGATGATCGCCGTGCCGTGCTGGTCGTCGTGGAACACCGGGATCTTCATGCGCTCGCGCAGTTTCTGTTCGATGTAGAAACACTCCGGCGCCTTAATGTCTTCCAGGTTGATGCCGCCGAAGGTCGGTTCCAGCGCGGCGATAATGTCGATTAACTTGTCAGGGTTATGCTCATCCACTTCGATATCAAACACATCAATACCGGAAAACTTCTTGAACAAAACGCCCTTGCCTTCCATCACCGGCTTACCGGCCAACGCGCCGATATTGCCCAGACCCAGTACCGCCGTGCCGTTGGAAATCACCGCCACCAGGTTGCCGCGCGCGGTGTATTTGTAGGCCGCCAGCGGATCTTCGGCGATCTCGAGGCAAGGCGCGGCGACGCCCGGCGAATAGGCCAGCGCCAGATCGCGCTGGGTCGCCAACGGTTTGGTGGGGGAAACCTGGATCTTCCCTGGGACAGGAAACTGATGGAAATCAAGGGCACTCTGTTTGAGCTGTTCGTCCATTATGGATTCCTTTGTTTTTTGCTTTTATGTTGAGGTAAGGCTTTGAGGCTGCGCCCTGCCGTGGGCCGTGGCGCCCAAGTACAATGACAGGGCGCAGCCTTGAAGTATAGTGAGAGAAACATCACAAACTTTGAAGCGGGCCATAACCTTGGCCGAAAGACCGTTTTAAAAGTAAAAAAAGAAGGTCTGCGGGACGCGCACAGAAACGCCGCCGTCAGCGTGGCGGCAGCGTGGTGCGCCAGGCGTTGAGCGTCTCCACCTGGCCGGCGCAAATGTGTAACGAGGTTTGTAACGCCAGGGTATAGCTTACCGCGTCGCCCCAGGTCTCCCCTTGCAGCTGCGGTTGCTCACAGGGCGCGAATACCGACTCAGGGGGCAACAGCGGCACGGCCTGCGGCGCCGGCGGCCGGGCGCAGGAGCTCAAGCACAGCGCCAGGCAGAGGCTGAGCGGCGCAGGGATCGTTTTTAATCGCTTCACGGTATTTCCTCTGATAGGCCTCGTGTTGTTGGCGCAGCTGCCGTTCCTGCCGCTGCTGCGCCGCCATCAGCGCACGGTTTTGCGCATCCTGGGTCTGCAGGGTGGCGATCAGCCCGGCCTGCTGCGCCAGGCTTCTCTGCAGCTCTGCCGCCTGTTGCCGCGCAGACGCCAACTGGTGCGACAGCAGCGAGCTGTAGCCGCCGAGGCAGATGGCCGCCAGCAACAGCAGCAGCAACCCGCCCTGCATCAGTTTTTGCAGCCAGCCACTCATGCCGGGTAATCCCGGAACGCCAGCTGGAAATGCGGGCCATCCTTGAGGGTTTTCCACTCGCCGCCCCATTCGACGTTAACCCCGCATTCACGCGCCGCGCGCCGCACCGCCACCGCAATCTGCGCGTAGTAATCCCACTCCCAGGAGACCACGCCCGCCGGCATCGCCACCACGTCCACCGCGTGGCCGGTCAAATGGCGGCTGCGTAATGTCTGGCTGCTGCCGGCGCGCACCATTTCCCGCTGGCGCGCCATGCTGCGCAGCCCCTCACTGACGGAGAACGGCACCAGCGAATAACGCAGCGCCAAACGAATAACGCGCACCAGATCCGGGTGTACGCCGCGCAGGTTCTCTTCGCTGCGGGCGGTAAAACGAATATCTTCGATGTCATTTAACATTTTTAAACCCCGTTTTTTTGCCAATGAATTTCTTAATTAAGGCATTGATGTAATCCGCCCCCATAAAGCCAATCAGCACGCTGGCTAAATTCGCCCACTTTAATTCCAGGCCCATCAGCGCCAGCGCATCGCGCACCGTCCAGGCCAATAACGCGCACATCGCCGCATTCAATAAACGCCGCCGAATACCCACGTTGCGATAGGCGCCGTGCAATAACGCCATTACGCCGGCCAAAATGGCGTTTAATACCGGCTGAAGATATTCACATACTCGCTGGACTATTAAGCCAACAGCGTCAGGCTCTATGCTGGACATAGCTCATCTCCTTTTTTATTTTTAATTAAATGCCAATCACGGCCGGTGGGACATCGGATAATCAGAATCTAGTTAAGGATGCTATGACAAAGCAAATGAATAAATACAGACCCTATGGTCGAATTCATTCATGCTGAGCGCTGGCACAACGCATAACCGCCAATGTGTACGGCAGTGAATAAAAATTCATTGTTATCGTGATTTATTTCGACTTTTGTTTTCATCAAAAATAAACATTAATGGCTACGGGAAATAGTTCCCCATCATAAAAACATCCACTCTGGAGAAATATCATGTCCACACGCAAAGCCGTTATTGGGTATTATTTTATTCCAACCAACCAAATCAATAATTACACCGAGTCCGATACGTCCGTCGTGCCGTTCCCGGTTTCCAACATCACGCCGGCCAAAGCCAAACAGCTGACGCACATCAACTTCTCGTTCCTGGACATCAACAGCAATCTGGAATGCGCCTGGGATCCGGCCACCAACGACGCCAAGGCGCGTGATGTGGTCAATCGCCTGACCGCGCTCAAAGCGCACAACCCCAGCCTGCGCATCATGTTCTCCATCGGCGGCTGGTACTACTCCAACGATCTGGGCGTGTCGCACGCCAACTACGTCAACGCGGTGAAAACCCCGGCGTCGCGCACCAAGTTTGCCCAATCCTGCGTGCGCATCATGAAAGATTACGGCTTCGACGGCGTGGACATCGACTGGGAGTACCCGCAGGCCTCAGAAGTGGAGGGTTTCATCGCCGCGCTGCAAGAGATCCGCACCCTGCTGAATCAGCAAACCGTCGCCGACGGCCGCCAGGCGCTGCCGTATCAGTTGACCATCGCCGGCGCCGGCGGCGCCTTCTTCCTGTCGCGCTATTACAGCAAGCTGGCGCAGATCGTCGCGCCGCTCGATTACATCAACCTGATGACCTACGATCTGGCCGGCCCCTGGGAGAAGATCACCAACCACCAGGCGGCGCTGTTCGGCGACGCGGCCGGGCCGACCTTCTACAACGCGCTGCGCGAAGCCAATCTGGGCTGGAGCTGGGAAGAGCTGACCCGCGCCTTCCCCAGCCCGTTCAGCCTGACGGTCGACGCCGCGGTGCAGCAACACCTGATGATGGAAGGCGTGCCGAGCGCCAAGATCGTGATGGGCGTCCCCTTCTACGGCCGCGCCTTCAAAGGCGTCAGCGGCAGCAACGGCGGCCAGTACAGCAGCCACAGCACGCCGGGCGAAGATCCGTATCCGAGCACCGACTACTGGCTGGTGGGCTGCGAAGAGTGCGTGCGCGACAAAGATCCGCGCATCGCCTCCTATCGCCAGCTGGAGCAGATGCTGCAGGGCAACTACGGCTATCAGCGGTTGTGGAACGACAAGACCAAAACCCCTTACCTGTATCATGCGCAGAACGGGCTGTTCGTCACCTATGACGATGCCGAAAGCTTCAAATACAAAGCGAAGTACATCAAGCAGCAGCAGCTGGGCGGCGTGATGTTCTGGCATCTGGGGCAGGACAACCGCAACGGCGATCTGCTGGCCGCGCTGGATCGCTATTTCAACGCCGCGGACTACGACGACAGCCAGCTGGATATGGGCACCGGCCTGCGCTACACCGGCGTCGGCCCCGGCAACCTGCCGATCATGACCGCACCGGCCTACGTGCCGGGCACCATTTACGCGCAGGGCGCGCTGGTGTCCTATCAGGGTTACGTCTGGCAGACCAAGTGGGGCTATATCACCTCGGCGCCCGGCTCCGACAGCGCCTGGCTGAAGGTAGGCCGCGTGGCGTAAGCCATAAAAAAACCCCGTAGCCGAACGCTGCGGGGTTTTCATTGAGTTAACCGTTTGATTTTCGCGTCCCTTCGTCTCTATTCCTTCAGTTGTGGCACCAAGGATAGCCGCCATCCCGCACCACTTCCCGACCCATCAGGCTGTAAACATCGCTTTTGCGCGTCAGCCGCTCATGCCACCAGCTAAACCCGGCGCCCTTGCTGGCCGGATGCCACGCCAGCCAAATCATTTCGTCGCCCTTTTGCATCTCCACCGGCACCGTCACCAGTTCGCCGCTGGCCAATTCCTTTTCGATCAGCGCAGGCGGCAGAAAAGCGTGGCCGATGCCGCGTTTGAGCAGCGCCAGGTTGCTTTCCACGTCGCACACCACCAGCTGGCGCTGCAGAGGCAGCGTGCCGTGATTGCGTTTTGGCAGCTCATGGCTGCTGTCGGCGATCACCACCACGATGTCGTTCAAGCGCTGCTTCTTGCACACCGGCTTTCTCTGCGCCGCGAACGGGTGCGAAGGCGACACACACAGCACGAAGTTGAGCTTGCCGAGCATCAGGGTTTTGGCCTGTACGCTGTCGGGAATTTGGCCGATGGCGATGATCAGGTCCGCCCGGTTGTTCTTCAGCGCATCCCAGGTGCCGTTCAGCGCTTCCCGCTGCACCGAGATATTGGCGTTCGGGCAATGCTGAATATAGTCGCGGATATCCTGCGTCAGAGTCTCCAGCGGGAAGAAGGTGTCCACCGCCAGGCGGATATTATTGTCCAGCTTGGGGATGTTTCTTACCCGACTTTCCAAATCCTGCACCGCATTTAATATCCAGCTGCCCTCCTGCAGGAGAAATTCCCCTTCATCCGTCAGGGTAATCATGGGGCCATTGCGATGAAAAAGTTTCACGCAGAGTTTGCTTTCAATATTGGAAACCCGATAAGAGATCGCCGAAGGCGTTTTATGCAGCGCCTCCGCCGCCATAGAGAAAGAGCCGGTGCTCTTGATGGTGCTGATTATTTTAATCGCGTCCAGGGATAATCTAGTCATACAAATTCCTCTTTAAAATAAAATAAGAAAAATGACACTAAATTCCCGAGGTGGTGGCGCACAAAAATCGATCAAGTCGAACAAGGTTACTCAAGGCAACAAGCAATATACTTCATAAATGAGAGCGCTATCTTAAATACTATTCATCACTACATGATATAAATTTCATCATAGCGCCGTGATTTTACACTGTGACAGTTAAATAAATTCAGCCTAACGATCAAAGATCGTCATCATAATAATTTTCGTTAATAGCCGCTAAAACATTCCGCTCTGCTGCACAACCAGAATGATAAAAATAAAACAAGCCGACAAACAGGGTTATTTCTAATTGCGTTATTAGCCTCTCATTTTGTCGGTGAAATACGCTCAACTTACAACATAATTTCAATCAGGAGTGACTTATGAACAAAACTTCCCGTACCCTGCTTTCTCTGAGCCTGCTGAGCGCGGCCATGTTCGGCGTTTCGCAACAGGCGAATGCCCACGGTTACGTCGAATCGCCGGCCAGCCGTGCCTATCAGTGCAAACTGCAGCTCAACACCCAGTGCGGCAGCGTGCAGTATGAACCGCAGAGCGTCGAAGGCCTGAAAGGCTTCCCGCAGGCCGGCCCGGCTGACGGCCATATCGCCAGCGCCGACAAGTCCACCTTCTTCGAACTGGATCAGCAAACGCCGACGCGCTGGAACAAGCTCAACCTGAAAACCGGCCCAAACTCCTTTACCTGGAAGCTGACCGCGCGTCACAGCACCACCAGCTGGCGCTATTTCATCACCAAGCCGAACTGGGACGCTTCCCAGCCGCTGACCCGCGCCTCCTTTGACCTGACGCCGTTCTGCCAGTTCAACGACGGCGGCGCCATCCCTGCCGCACAGGTGACCCACCAGTGCAATATACCGGCAGACCGCAGCGGCTCGCACGTGATCCTTGCCGTGTGGGATATAGCCGACACCGCCAACGCCTTCTACCAGGCGATCGATGTCAACCTGAGCAAATAATCGGCCAAATGAGACGATCTTTGAGGGTTCAGCCTGGCGCTGAACCCTTCTTTTTTGGCTCTTGCGCTACCGCCCCCTTCGCCTGCCACCGCCGCAAGCCGCGCCCCGCCTGGGTTTATTCGGCATTCATTGTTATTATCCATCGCAACAATCAGAAAAAGCGCATTTTCATTCCCGACCCGATGATGCAGTGTGTTCCCCCTATGATGAAAAAGGTTCTCATTTCCCTACGTTGAGCTTGGTCAAGGAGCTTATTAATGAATCAATTAGACGCACTCAAGCAGCTGACCACGGTGGTCGCCGACAGCGGCGATATCGAATCCATCCGCCAGTTCGAACCCCAGGACGCCACCACCAACCCTTCGCTGATCCTGAAAGCCGCCGCGCTGCCGCAGTACAAGGCGCTGATCGCCGAAGCGCTGGATTACGCCCGTCGTCAGGGCGGCAGCAAGGAAACCCAGCTGATCAACGCCAGCGATAAGCTGGCGGTCAATATCGGCGTCGAGATCCTCAAAAGCGTGCCGGGCCGCATCTCCACCGAAGTGGACGCCCGCCTGTCGTTCGATCGCGGCATGTGCGTCGCCAAAGCGCGCAAGCTGATCGCCATGTATCAGGAACAGGGCATCGACAAATCGCGCATCCTGATCAAACTGGCTTCCACCTGGGAAGGCATCAAAGCCGCCGAAGAGCTGGAAAAAGAAGGCATCAACACCAACCTGACGCTGCTGTTCTCCTTCGCCCAGGCCCGCGCCTGCGCCGAAGCCGGCGTGTATCTGATCTCGCCGTTCGTCGGCCGCATCTATGACTGGTACCAGGCCAAACAGCCTGCCGCCGACTACGATGCCGATCAGGATCCGGGCGTGAAGTCGGTGCGTACCATCTATGAATACTACAAGCGTCATCGTTACCAGACGGTGATCATGGGCGCCAGCTTCCGTAAGGTTGAGCAGATTTTGGCGCTGGCCGGCTGCGATCGCCTGACCATCGCGCCGAACCTGCTTGAACAGCTGAAAAACAGCGACCAGCCGGTCGAGCGCAAGCTGACCCCGTCTACCGAGGGCTTCCACCAACCTGCCCCGCTGGCCGAAGCGGAATTCCGCTGGCTGCACAATCAGGACGCCATGGCGGTGGAAAAACTCGCCGAAGGCATTCGCCTGTTCGCCGTCGACCAGCAGAAGCTGGAAGACATGTTGGTCGCTCAACTGTAACCGTACTGGAGTTTCGTTATGTCTTCTCGTAAAGAGCTTGCCAACGCCATCCGCGCACTCAGCATGGACGCCGTACAAAAAGCAAATTCCGGCCACCCGGGTGCCCCTATGGGCATGGCGGACATCGCCGAAGTCCTGTGGCGTGACTACCTCAACCACAACCCGACTAACCCGCACTGGGCTGACCGCGACCGTTTCGTGCTCTCCAACGGCCACGGCTCCATGTTGATTTACAGCCTCCTGCACCTCACCGGCTATGACCTGCCGATGCGCGAGCTGGAAAACTTCCGTCAGCTGCACTCCAAAACCCCAGGGCACCCGGAGTACGGCTACACCCCAGGCGTTGAAACCACCACCGGCCCGCTGGGCCAGGGCATCGCCAACGCCGTCGGCTTCGCCATCGCCGAACGCACCCTGGCGGCGCAGTTCAACCGCCCGGGCCACGACATCGTTGACCACCACACCTACGCCTTCATGGGCGACGGCTGCATGATGGAAGGCATCTCGCACGAAGTTTGCTCTCTGGCCGGCACCCTCAAGCTCGGCAAGCTGACCGCTTTCTACGATGACAACGGCATCTCCATCGACGGCCACGTCGACGGCTGGTTCACCGACGACACCGCCCTGCGTTTCGAAGCCTACGGCTGGCACGTGGTGCGCAACGTCGACGGCCACAACCCGGACGCCATCAAGGCCGCGATTGAAGAAGCCCGCAAGGTGACCGACAAGCCGTCGCTGCTGATGTGCAAGACCGTTATCGGCTTCGGCTCGCCGAACAAGGCCGGCACCCATGACGTGCACGGCGCTGCGCTGGGCGCCGCCGAAGTGGCCGCCACCCGCGAAGCGCTGGGCTGGAAATACGCCGCCTTTGAAATCCCGCAGGACATCTACGCCCAGTGGGACGCCAAAGAAGCCGGTCAGGCCAAAGAAGCGGCCTGGAACGACAAGTTCGCCGCCTACGCCAAGGCCTTCCCGGAGCAGGCTGCCGAGTTCAAGCGCCGCATGAACGGCGAGCTGCCGGCCGACTGGAAAGCCGACGCCAAGGCGTTCGTGGAAAAACTGCAGGCCAACCCGGCCAACATCGCCAGCCGCAAGGCGTCGCAGAACGCGCTGGAAGCGTTCGGCAAGGTGCTGCCGGAGTTCCTGGGCGGCTCTGCCGACCTGGCGCCGAGCAACCTGACGATGTGGTCCGGCTCGAAAGCG